>JANNWL010000241.1:0-25530 GCA_031414735.1 Burkholderiales bacterium
CGGGGATCGCGGGCGCCGTGGGCAAAGAGCAGCAAGCCGGCTGCGGAGTTGGCAGAGGTGGCAGAGGTCATCGGTATCGCACCAGCCAGGTGAAGGCGGCCATGGAAATGAGGGTGTAGAGCAGGCTCGGCAGGGCGGCCACCAGCCAGGGTGTCCAGCCGCGCAGCAGGCCGATATAGCCGGCAAGGTTGTTGAGAAGGACAAAGCTGATGCCCAGCAAGATACCGCCAAAGACCTTCCAGCTGACGCTGCCCGAGCGGGCATGCATGTAGGCGAAGGGCAGGGCCAGCGCCACCATCACCAGGCAGGCCAGCGGGTAGAGGGCTTTCTTCCAGAAGCGGATCTCGTAGCGCTCGGCCGCCTGTTCCTGGCCGCTGAGGTGCTTGCCGTAGCGCCACAACTCCAGCGTGGTCATGGTATCCACGGGCGACACGGCTGCGGCCACCACGTCGGCGCCGAGCGTGCTCTGCCACTGCAGGGTGGCCAGCCGTTGCACTTGCACCTGCGACGGGCCCGGGTCGCGGGCGCGCGGCCAGTGCGCCACCTCGGCCTCGGTCAGTGTCCAGTGGCCGTCGCCGCCGACCCGTCCCTCGCGCGCCTGTGTGCGCGACACCAGGGCGCCGTCGGCGTCGAACTCGAAGATGCGGATGCCGGTCAGCAGCCCGTCGGCGCTGGTGCCGGCCACGTTCACCGAGAAGCTGTGTTCCCCGGCAGGGCTGGCACGTCTCTCTTTCATCCACGCGCCACCTTCGATCTTCAGCCCGCCGCTCAGACGGGCCTGCAGTTCCACGCCCCAGCGTTCGCTGACCGGTGCGGCGTAGTCGCCAATGACGAAGGTCAACAGACCAAAGGCCATGCCCAGGGCGGCCAGCAGCCCCAGGGCGCGGCCGGGCCCCAATCCGCCGGTGCGCAGGATGGTGAACTCTGAAGCCTGCGCCATGCGGGCCAGCGAAAAGATGGTGCCGATGAGCACGGCAATCGGAAACAGCTCATAAAAGTGTCTGGGCAGTTCCAGGGCCGCAGCCAGCATGGCGTGCCAGACGGTGCGGCCGCCTCGGCCGACCTGTTCCAGTTCATCAACGAAGTCGATGAAGTAGAACAGGGCGAGGAAGGCCACCGCGACAAAGGCCACCGAAAAGGTGATGTCCCGGTAGAGCAGCCGGCGCACCGTCTTCACGCCAGGGCACCTTGCGGACTGCGCCGCAGCGACAACACGGTGGCATGGTCGCGCCACCACAGCAGGGCCAGCGCGAGCCCGAAAGCACTGCCGTGCAGACCCAGCAACGCGCCCACCAGCCCGACGCGTCCGCTGGCCACCCAGGCCTGCGACAGATTCAGCAGGTTGAGGTAGATGACGAAAGTCAGCAAGGCGAAGAGCAGGTTCCAGTTGCTTGCCCGCCGCGGGTTCGTGGCCGAAAGTCCAATGCCCAGCAGCACGAGGTTGGGCGCGGCCAGCAACACACCGATGCGCCAGCAGAGCTCGCCCTGGCCACGCGCCGTCGGCTGACGCACCAGCGCCAGCGTCGACGTCGCCTTGGGCGGCAGGTTGGCGGCTGACGTCACCGCCTGTTCGCCCGCGAGAATGCGATAGCTCTCGAAGCTGGACAGCATTCGCTCGCCGCTGCGCTGGTCGACATCGTTGCGCTGACCGCGTTCAAGCAAGAGGAAGGTGTCGTCGCCCTCGCGACTCAAGCGGCCGGCGCGGGCTGAGGTGACGGACTCGCCGCGCTCGGTCTGCGTCAGGATGAAGACATTGCGGGCTTTCGCGGAATCAGCGGCATCGGCACCGTCACGTTCGATAAAGAACACACGTTGGCCGTCGCGCGAAGCCTGGAACACACCCGGGGTGACGCGAGACAGGTCGGAGCGCTGCTGGTAGCGATCACGCAATTCCAGGCTGTTGCGGTTGCCCCAGGGCCAGACGAACAGCACCAGCAGTGCCACCACAAGCAGCACCGGCCAGGCCATGCGCAGCACCGGTCGAACGAAGCGCGGCGTGCTCACGCCACTGGCAAACCAGATGGCCATTTCACTGTCACGGTGCATGCGTCCCAGGGTGACTACCACGGCCACGAACAGCGACAGCGACAGGAACGTGGGCAGGTAGCCCAGGGCCAGATAGCCCAGCAGCAGCACCACGTCCTGCGGTGCCACGGCACCACTGGCCGCCTGGCCGACAGTTCGGATCAGGAGGCTGGTGAGCACGATGGTGAGGGTCACCACCAAGGTGGCGCCGAAGCCCCGCGAGAGCTCGCGACGCACAGTGGTATCGAATAACATCTGCGGTTTAAATTTCCTGGGCGAATTATGGACTTCAAGACGATGGTGCCTGCGGGCGGTGGCTTGGTGGGCATGCCCGCCGACGCACTGCTGGTCCTGGTGACAGGCGACTCGGTGCCCATGGGGCTGGATGCACCGCTGGCCGCGCTGCTGAGTGCTGCGTTGAAGGACGGCGACTTGAGTTTCAAGGCCGGGCAGCAGCTGTATGCGCACCGCGTGCCTGGCGTGAAGGCGGGCCGTGTGGCTCTGGTGGTGGCCGGCGACGGATCACCCAAGGCCTTTCGCAAGGCAGCGTTGAGCGGACTGGCCCTGCTCAAAGGCGGGGGCGCAAAACAGGTGGCGGTGGCGATGGTGGGCCCTGTCGCGTTGACGGATGCTCATGCAGAGGCGCTGGTGTCGGCGGCTTCCGAGGCCGTTTACGTGTACCGCCAGACCAAGCCCAGCGCGCCGGCGGCGTCCAAGCTCGACACCGTCGGGCTCGTGTGCAGCAAGGCGCAGTCGGCCTCGCTCGGCGTCGCGCTGCATCGCGGCCAGGCCGTGGCCGCGGGTGTGGCGCTGGCGCGTGAGTGCGCCAACCTGCCCGGCAACCATTGCACGCCCAGCTTCCTGGCCGACCAGGCGCGCCAGTTGGGCAAGGAATTCGGGTTGAAGGTCGAGGTGCTGGGCCGCAAGGACTGCGAGAAGCTGGGCATGGGCTCGTTCGTGGCCGTGGCGCAGGGCTCGGCCGAGCCCTTGAAATTCATCGTGGCGCGCTGGATGGGCGGCGACAAGGCCGATGCGCCCGTGGTGCTGGTGGGCAAGGGCATCACCTTCGACACGGGCGGCATTTCCATCAAGCCGGCTGGCGAAATGGACGAGATGAAGTTCGACATGGGGGGTGCGGCCAGCGTCCTGGGCACGTTGCGCGCAGTGGCGCAGATCAAGGCCAAGGTCAATCTGATCGGCATCATCCCGGCTTGCGAGAACATGCCCAGTGGCACAGCCATCAAGCCGGGCGATGTGGTCACCAGCATGTCCGGGCAGACCATCGAGATCCTGAACACCGACGCCGAGGGCCGTCTCATCCTGTGCGACGCGCTGACCTACGCAGAGCGCTTCAAACCCGCAGTCGTGATCGACATCGCCACACTCACCGGCGCTTGCGTGGTGGCACTTGGGCACCACCGCTCGGGCCTGTTCAGCGCAGACGATGCACTCGCCGCAGAACTGCTGTCCGCGGGCGACCAGGCCCAGGACCCGGCCTGGCGCATGCCGCTGGACGACGAGTACGACGAGGCCCTGAAGAGCAACTTCGCCGACATGGGCAACGTGGGCGGCCGTGCCGGTGGTGCGATCACCGCGGCGATGTTCCTCAAGCGCTTCACCGCCAAGATGCGCTGGGCGCATCTGGACATTGCGGGCACCGCCTGGAAGTCCGGCGCGGCCAAGGGCGCGACTGGCCGGCCCGTGGCCCTGCTCACTCACTTCGTGCTGGCACGCGCCAAGTGACCGAGGTCGAGTTCCACACTGGCGTGGTCGATCCCTTGGGGTTCGCATGCCGGCTGTTGCGCAAGGCCTTGCGGCAGGGTGTCCGGGTGCGCATCATTGCGCCCGCCGACGCCCTGGACGCCCTCGACCGCGCGCTGTGGACCTTCGACGAGCGAGATTTCGTGCCGCATGTTCGCGTGCCTGGCGCACCGGCGGCGACGGCGGCGCGTACACCCATCTGGTTGGTGTCTACTGTGTCAGCGGCAGCTGGCCACGCGCCGGCACCGGCCGTACTGTTGAACCTGGGGGCGGATGCGCCGGATGAGTTGGCGGGCCTGGACCGGCTGATCGAAATCGTCTCTGCAGACCCCGACGAGGCCGCACGGGGACGATCGCGCTGGCGCGCCTACAAGGCGCGCGGGCTGGGTATCACGCATCACACCGTGCCCGTCGCCAATGGCTGAGCACCGACCCGTCAGTCCCGACAGGGTGCCCACGCTGACTGACGTGCTGCGGGCGGTCGGCGTCACGTCGGACTCCGCGGTGGCCAATGCGCCGGCTGCACAGACGCCTGATGTTTCTGTCCTGACGGCTGAATTGCTGGGCAGTATCCAGGTCCATATCGACACCGTGTTCCAGGCCCGCCTGCGCGAAGCCATCGCGCCGGCGCTGGCGCGCGCGGTCGACGGCTTGTTGCGCGAACTCGGGCCTGAGCTCGCGTTTGCGCTGCGCGACATCGCACAACGCGCTGTGGTCCAGGAGTTGGCGCGCCGGAGTCGGGACCCGTAGTTGCTGCAAGTGCAGGCCTGTAGGCGGTTTGTTGGGCTGGCGCGTTGAGTCTTCGGCGATCCTGCGGGGCGGTCTGTCACCGGGTCCAACCCCGTGGGGGTGGCGCATCATTTGGAGTATCGTCCGCCGCGTCTTGCTGTTCCCCTATGTCGTTTGCAGATTGCTGCAGCGACCATTTTCAACAACCGGAGTGAGTGCATGAATATCAAGCTGAATGTGATCGTCGGGGCCGCTGCCATCCTGCTGGGTGGTACGGCGTACGCACAGGATTTGGTCGTCAAGATCGGCCACGTCGGCCCCACCAGCGGCTCCATCGCCCACCTGGGCAAGGACAATGAAAACGGCGCCCGCATGGCCATCGACGAGCTCAACGCCAAGGGCGTGACCATCGGCGGCAAGAAGGCCAAGTTCGAGCTGCTGGCCGAAGACGACGCAGGCGACCCCAAGCAGGGCACAGCCGCGGCGCAGAAGCTGGTCGACAGCAAGGTCAACGGCGTGATCGGGCACCTGAACTCGGGCACTTCGATTCCGGCCTCCAAGATCTACAGCGACGCCGGCATCCCGCAGATCAGCCCGTCCGCCACCAATCCGAAGTTCACCCGCCAGGGCTACAAGACCACCTTCCGCGTGGTGGCTGACGACGTGCATCTCGGTGGCACGCTCGGCAAGTACGCCGTGACGCAACTCAAGGGCAAGAGCATTGCCGTCATCGACGACCGCACGGCCTACGGCCAGGGCGTCGCCGACGAATTCGAGAAGGGTGTCAAGGGCGCAGGCGGCAAGACTGTCGGTCGCGAGTTCACCAACGACAAGGCCACGGACTTCACCGCCATCCTGACCAGCCTGAAGGCCAAGAAGCCGGACATCATCTTTTTCGGCGGCATGGACGCGGTGGCTGGTCCGATGATGCGCCAGATGAAGCAGCTGGGCATTTCGGCCAAGTTCATGGGTGGCGACGGCATCTGCTCTGGCGAACTGCCCAAGCTGGCCGCGGGCACCATGGGTGACGGCCAGGTGGTGTGCGCTGAAGCCGGTGGTGTCGAAGGGGCGGCCAAGAAGTCCATGGACGACTTCAAGGTGGCTTTCAAGACCAAGTACAACGCCGACGTGCAGATCTACGCGCCTTACGTGTACGACGCGCTGAACGTCATGGTGGCGGCGATGGTCAAGGCCGGCTCCTCCGACCCCGCCAAGTACCTGCCCGTGCTGGCCAAAACCGAAGGCTACAAGGGCGTCACTGGCACCATCGCCTTCGACGCCAAGGGCGACGTGAAGAACGGTGCGCTGACGCTGTTCACCTACAAGGGCGGCAACCGCGAGCAGATCGCTGTGGTCCGCTGAGCCCCAAAGCTCGACGACGAGGGGCCCTGCGGGGCCCCTTTTTCATGCGAGCAACGGCGACAAGAGCCAACGACTCACCCAACAAAAAACCCGCCATCGGCGGGTTTTTTGTGGTTCGGCCGGTGTCGGCTGTTACTTGAGTTTTATCTCTTTGTACAGCACGTGCTTGCGCGCCTTGGGGTCGAACTTCAAGAACTCGAGCTTTTCGGGCGTCGTCTTCTTGTTCTTGTCCGTGGTGTAAAAGTGGCCGGTGCCCGCTGTGGACTCCAGCTTGATCTTTTCGCGTCCGCCTTTGCTGGCCATGATGTTCTCCTAGGGGGCGTTCAGATGGCGTGGCGGGCGCGAAGATCGGAAACGATCTGGTCGATGCCCTTCTTGTCGATGAGGCGAAGCGCGGCGTTGGTCACGCGCAATCGAATCCATCGGTTCTCACTCTCTACCCAGAAGCGGCGGTACTGCAGATTAGGCAGAAAGCGACGCTTGGTCTTGTTGTTGGCGTGGGAAACATTGTTGCCCACCATTGGGCGCTTGCCCGTGACTTGACAGACGCGTGCCATGACGCTCTCCCGATCTATAAGTGCAGAAATTGCAGTATGTGCCGAACTTGGCAAAGCCTAAGATTATAGCGTGCTTTCGTGCGATTCAGGCTGATTGCTGTTCGAGGAACCGCTGCGCGTCCAGCGCCGCCATGCAACCTGTGCCAGCGCTGGTGATGGCTTGACGGTAGACATGGTCCTGGACATCGCCGGCAGCAAACACACCGGGTACGCTGGTCATCGTCGCCATGCCGGTCTGCCCGGACTGCGTCAGGATGTAGCCGTCCTTCATCTCCAACTGCCCCTTGAAGATGTCGGTATTCGGTTGGTGGCCGATGGCAATGAAGCAGCCGGTCAGCGGGATGTCGGCTGTGCTGTCGCCCTGCGTGCTGCGGATGCGCACACCGGTGACGCCCGACGCATCGCCCAGCACCTCGTCCAGCGTGTGCCACAGGTGCAGTTGGACCTTGCCCGCCGCCACCTTGCCCATCAGCTTGTCGATCAGGATGGCCTCGGCTCGAAACTTGTCGCGGCGGTGAATCATGTGCACCTTGCTGGCGATGTTGGACAGGTACAGCGCCTCTTCCACTGCGGTGTTGCCGCCGCCCACGACGCAGACCTCCTGCCCGCGGTAGAAGAAGCCGTCGCAGGTGGCACAGCCACTCACGCCGCGCCCCATGAAAGCCTCTTCGCTGGGCAGGCCCAGGTACTTGGCGCTGGCGCCTGTGGACACGACAAGCGCGTCACAGGTGTAGCTGGCCGAGTCGCCCTGCAGTCTGAACGGGCGCTGGCTGAAGTCGACCTGGTTGATATGGTCCATGACGATGCTCGTGTTGAAGCGCTCGGCGTGCTTCAGGAAACGCTGCATCAGGTCCGGACCCTGCACACCGTCGACATCGGCGGGCCAGTTGTCGACATCCGTGGTGGTCATCAACTGGCCGCCCTGGGCGATGCCGGTGACCAGCATCGGGGCCAGATTCGCACGTGCTGCGTACAGCGCGGCGGTGTAGCCGGCAGGGCCGGAACCCAAGATCAGAACTCGGGCGTGTTTGACAGGCAAATTCATGGGACCGAACTCGGTTGGGGTGGGGTAAGGTGTCGACAGCTTCTCGCCACACTGACAAGTGAGCGTAGCGGCAGGACGTGCCGGATGGTGTCAATCCGACTCATGGGCACAATTGTCCGATTCTTGCAGACCGCGCGCGGGCCCGTCGCATTTGCCGGCATGCCCAGAGCGCACAACAACGAGAGGAGTCCGTCGATGTCGATGCTGTCCAACCTGGATCTGATCCGCCGCGTGCCGCTGTTTTCCATGCTCACTGCCGACCAGGCACAGGCCATCGCCGACAGTGTCGTCAAGCGGCGCTTCAGGCGCGGCGAACTGGTGGTGGAGCAGGGCCGCAAGAGCAACGCGCTCTTCATCCTGCTCAACGGCCGTGCGCGGGTATTGACGGCTGATTCGCGCGGGCGCGAAGTCATCCTGGCGGTGCTCGAGTCCGGCGACTACGTGGGCGAGATGAGCCTCATCGACAACGAGGCCCACTCGGCTACCGTGCGTGCCGAGATCCAGACCGACATGCTGGTGCTGGCGCGCAACGACTTCGCGCGCTGCCTGCCCGAAAACTCCACACTTTCCTACGGAATCATGCGCGGCCTCGTACGCCGCCTGCGCAATGCCGACCGGCAAATCGAGTCGCTGGCGCTGCTGGACGTTTATGGCCGCGTCGCGCGCACGCTGCTGGACATGGCCGAGGAGATCGAGGGCGTGAAGATCATCCGCCACAAGGTCAGCCGGCAGGATATGGCCAAGGTGGTGGGGGCCTCGCGCGAGATGGTCAGCCGCGTCATGAAAGACCTCGAAGAGCGCGGCGTCATCGAGACCCAGGAGAACGGTTCGGTGGTCATCAAGGAGCGCCTGCAGAACGAGTGATGCAGGCTTGATCGGCCACAATGCCGGTCATGAGTTTTCCACTCGGTTCACTGCAGGGCGACAGCGCCGCCACCGTCGGCCACGCACGCGCTGGCAACCCCCCCGCACCCTGGCGCCAGCAACTCCTGTTGATGGGCACCGGCCTGGCCTGGGTGCTGTTCACGCTGGCGCTGTTGACCTACAGCGCGGCCGACCCGGCTTTCACCACCTCGGGCACGGGCGCACCTTTGCACAACAAGGTGGGACTGCTCGGCGCGCGGGCGGCTGACATGGCCTACTTTTTGTTCGGCTACTCGGCCTGGTGGCTGGCGGTCGTGGGGCTGCGCGCCTGGTTGTCCACGCTGGCCCGCAACTTGCGGCCGGAACCCGTTCCGCAAGGCCGACCGGTGTGGTTCGTGTGGGTGGGCCTGGCCCTGTTGCTGGCCGCCAGTGCTGCGCTGGAGTGGACTCGCCTGTACCGATGGGAAGACCTGTTGCCAGGCCACTCGGGAGGCGTGCTCGGTTTGGTGCTGGGCCCCTTGACGATGCGCTGGCTGGGTTTTACCGGATCGGGCGTGTGGTGGATTGCCTTGCTGGTCGTGGGCATGTCCCTGGCGCTGCGTTTTTCATGGGTTCATGTTGCCGACACGGTCGGTGAGCGGCTGGACGTGTGGCGGCAGCGCCACCTGGGCCGTCGCGAAGCACAGGAAGACCGTCGCATGGGCGAGCAAGCGCTGCGTGAGCGCGAGCAAGTCGTCGAGGTACAGCGCCACGAGGTTGAAGACCACGTCCCCCTGGTGATCGCGCCTGTGGTGCCCGAGATTGCGAAGTCGGCGCGGGTGGCCAAGGAACGCCAGCAGCCGCTGTTCGTTGAACTCGTCGACACCAAACTGCCTCAGGTCGATCTGCTCGACGCGGCGGTCGGCCGGCAGGAAACCGTCACCGCCGACACGCTGGAGATGACGTCCCGGCTGATCGAGAAAAAGCTCAAGGACTTCGGTGTCGAGGTGCGTGTCGTGGCCGCGTCGCCCGGTCCGGTCATCACGCGCTACGAGATCGAACCCGCCACCGGCGTGAAGGGCTCGCAGGTGGTCGGCCTGGCAAAGGACCTGGCGCGCTCCCTGTCGCTGGTCAGCATCCGCGTCGTCGAAGTCATACCCGGCAAGAACTACATGGCCTTGGAGTTGCCCAACGCGCGCCGCCAAACGATCCGCCTGTCGGAGATCCTGGGCTCGGAGACCTACAACCAGTCGGCCTCGATGTTGACCATCGGCCTGGGCAAGGACATCGTCGGCAATGCCATGGTCGCCGACCTGGCCAAGATGCCGCACTGCCTGGTGGCGGGCACCACGGGCTCGGGCAAGAGCGTGGGCATCAACGCGATGATCCTGAGCCTGCTCTACAAGGCCGAAGCGCGCGATGTGCGCCTGATCCTGATCGACCCGAAGATGCTTGAGATGAGTGTCTACGAAGGCATCCCGCACCTGCTGGCCCCCGTCGTCACCGACATGAAGCAGGCCGCCAACGCGCTGAACTGGTGTGTCGGCGAGATGGAGCGGCGCTACAAGCTGCTCAGCAAGATGGGTGTGCGCAATCTGGCCGGCTACAACAAGAAGATCATCGAAGCGGCCGAGCGCGGCGAGAAAATCGGTAACCCCTTCAGCCTGACGCCTGATGCGCCCGAACCGCTGGAGCGCCTGCCGCACGTGGTGGTGGTCATCGACGAACTCGCTGACCTGATGATGGTGGTGGGCAAGAAAATCGAGGAGCTCATCGCCCGCCTGGCGCAGAAGGCGCGCGCCGCCGGCATCCACCTGATCCTGGCCACCCAGCGGCCCAGCGTGGACGTCATCACCGGGCTGATCAAGGCCAACATCCCCACGCGTTTGAGCTTCCAGGTCAGCAGCAAGATCGACAGCCGCACCATCCTGGACCAGATGGGCGCCGAGGCGCTGCTGGGGCAGGGCGACATGCTTTACCTGCCCCCCGGCGGTGGCGTGCCGGTGCGGGTGCACGGTGCTTTCGTCAGTGACGACGAGGTGCACCGCGTCGTCAGCTACCTGAAGTCACAGGGCGAGCCGAACTACATCGAAGGCATCCTGGAAGGCGGTGTGCTCGACGGCGATGCAGCCCCAGGCGAAGGCGGCTCGGCCGGTGCCGGCGGTGGCGAAAGCGACGCCATGTACGACCAGGCCGTGGTCGTGGTGCTGCAGCACAAGCGCGCGTCGATTTCGCTGGTGCAGCGCCACCTGCGCATCGGCTACAACCGCGCCGCGCGTCTGCTTGAGCAGATGGAACAGTCCGGGCTCGTGTCCGCCATGGGCCACAGCGGCAACCGCGACATCCTGGTTCCCAAGAGAGAAGAATGAGATCACTGCTGCTGTGGTTGGTGCTCCTGGTCGGTTCCGGATCGGCGTGGGCCGACGCCGCGCAGACGCTGCGAGAGTTTGTTCGTGACGTGAAGAGCGGCAAGGCCGCTTTCACCCAAACCGTCAGCTCCGCCGACGGTGCGCGCACCAAGACGTCGAGCGGCAGTTTCGAATTCCTGCGCCCGAACCGCTTTCGCTTCAACTACACCAAGCCCTTCGAGCAGCTCATCGTGGCCGACGGCCAGAAGGTGTGGATCTATGACACCGACCTCAATCAGGCCAGCTCGCGCAAGCTGACGCAGGCACTGGGCGCGACACCTGCGGCACTGCTGGCCGGCGGCTCGCTGGAGCAGGATTTCTTGCTCAGCAGCGAACCGACGCGCGACGGCCTGGAATGGGCTCTGGCCACGCCGCGCACCAAGGACGGCGCGTTCCAGCAACTGCGCGTGGGGTTCCGCGGTAAATCGCTGGCGGCGGTGGAGATCCTGGACAGCTTCGGCCAGCGGTCGATGCTCCAGTTCAGCCGCTTCGAGCCCAACGTGCCTTTTGCGGCGGATCTCTTCCGCTTCACGCCGCCGGCAGGCGCCGACGTGATCGAGCAATGATCGTCGCGCGCAAGCCGGTTTGGCGACAGCCGTGAATCCGCAAGAGACCCTGTTCGAGGATGAGTTGCAGCCGCTGCCCGCCGACAGCGGCGCGCCACTGGCCGAGCGGCTGCGGCCGCAATCCATAGACGACGTGATTGGCCAGAGCCAACTGCTCGGGCCAGGGCGCCCGCTGCGGCGGGCCTTCGAGTCGGGCAAGCCGCACTCGATGGTGCTGTGGGGCCCGCCGGGCGTGGGCAAGACAACGTTGGCGCGGCTCACGGCGACGGCCTTCGACCACGAGTTCATCGCCCTGTCGGCCGTGCTCTCGGGGGTGAAGGACATCCGCGCGGCCATGGACCTGGCGCAGCGCCACGCAGCGCGCGGGCGCAGGACGATTCTGTTCATCGACGAAATCCACCGCTTCAACAAGAGCCAGCAGGACGCGCTGCTGCCTTTCGTCGAGTCCGGCCGCGTGGTGTTCATCGGCGCGACCACCGAGAACCCGTCCTTCGAAGTCAACTCGGCGTTGCTGTCCCGAGCGCAGGTGTACGTGCTGCAGTCGCTCGGCGATGCGGACTTGCGTCAGTTGTTCGATCGCGCGCAGCAGCGCGTGTTGGGCCACCTGCGCTTCGAGCCTGCGGCGGTCGACATGCTGATCGGCTATGCCGACGGCGACGCGCGCCGGCTGCTCAACCTGCTCGAGCAAGCTGACACCTCGGCCCGTGCGGCCGACGTGTCGCTGGTCGACGTGGCCTTTGTCACCGAGGCCCTGGCGGCCGGCGCGCGGCGCTTCGACAAGAGCGGAGACAACTTCTACGACCAGATTTCGGCGCTGCACAAGTCAGTGCGCGGGTCCAACCCCGACGCCGCCCTGTACTGGTTGTGCCGCATGCTCGACGGCGGCGCCGACCCCAAGTACCTGGCGCGGCGCATCGTGCGCATGGCCTGGGAAGACATCGGCCTGGCCGACCCGCGGGCCTTGCAGATGGCCGGCGACGCGGCGGCCACCTACGACCGCCTGGGTTCGCCCGAAGGCGAACTGGCACTGGCCCAGGCCGTCATCTACCTGGCGGTGGCTGCCAAGAGCAACGCTGGCTACGCGGCCTACAACGCGGCCCGCGCCTTCGTCGCGCAGGATGGCTCGCGCTTGGTGCCGGCGCATCTGCGCAACGCACCGACGCAGCTCATGAAGACCTTGGGCCACGGGCGCGATTACCGCTACGCCCACGACGAGCCCGACGCCTACGCCGCCGGCGTGTCCTACCTGCCCGACGGCATGGACGCACCCGGCTGGTACCGGCCTGTGGCGCGCGGGCTGGAGGCGCGCATTGCCGAGCGCCTGGGCCAACTGCGTCAACTCGATGAGTCCGCCTCGTCTGGCACTACGGAAGACTGAGGCGCTTGCGCAAGGGGGGAAGCTCCCCCATTCGGCCCCTCGAGCGCTCCCTACAATTTGACGCAGCGGCCGGCTTCTTGCTAGTGCCTGGTGGCGCCCCTGGGGCGTCGCGAACCGGAGTACACCCCTCGATGGAAACCTTCTTCCAGCAGATCATCAACGGCCTGGTGCTGGGCAGCATGTATGCCCTGGTGGCCCTGGGCTACACGATGGTCTACGGCATCATCAACCTCATCAATTTCGCTCACGGAGAGGTGCTGATGGTGGGGGCCCTGACGAGCTGGACAGTGGTCACGCTGCTCGCCGATTCGGGCCTGCCGGGCTGGCTGCTGATGTTGATCTCGCTGTGCTGCGCCGTCGTGGTCTGCGCGGCGTTGAACTTCTCGATCGAGAAGCTTGCCTACCGGCCACTGCGCAGTGCGCCGCGGCTGGCGCCACTCATCACCGCCATGGGCGTGAGCCTGCTCTTGCAGACGCTGGCCATGATCATCTGGAAGCCCAATCCCAAGCCCTACCCCTTGCTGCTGGCCACCGAGCCCATCGACCTCGGCGGGCCCGTCATCAGCGTCACGCAGTGCTTGATCCTGGGGTTGACGGCCGTGATCCTGGCCGCGCTGATGTACCTGGTGAACAAAACCAAGCTCGGCCGCGCCATGCGGGCCACCGCTGAGAACCCGCGCGTGGCGGCCTTGATGGGCGTGCGGCCGGACATGGTCATCTCCGCCACCTTCATCATCGGCGCCATGCTGGCTGCGGTGGCGGGCGTGATGTGGGCCGCCAACTACGGCACCGTGCAACACACGATGGGCTTCATGCCCGGCCTGAAAGCCTTCACGGCAGCGGTGCTGGGCGGCATCGGCAACCTGGGCGGTGCAGTGGTCGGCGGCATCCTGCTGGGCCTGGTCGAAGCCCTGGGCGCGGGCTACCTGGGCGCGTTGACAGGCGGCGTCCTGGGCAGCCACTACGCCGACATCTTTGCCTTCGTGGCTCTGATTCTGGTGCTGACCTTGCGGCCCCAGGGCCTGCTGGGCGAACGTGTCGCTGACCGCGCCTGACCTGGAGAACACGATGAAAAACAAGATCGTCGTTTTTGTGTTCTGTGCCCTGGCCTTGCTCGCGCTGCCCCTGGTGGCCCAGTACTTCGGCCAAGGCTGGGTGCGCATCCTGGCGCTGGCGCTGTTGTACGTGCTGCTGGCCCTGGGCCTGAACATCGTGGTCGGCTATGCCGGCCTGCTGGACCTGGGCTACGTCGCCTTTTATGCCTTGGGCGCCTACATGTATGCGCTGTTGGCCAGCCCGCACTTGTTCGAGAACTTCGCGTGGATCGCCGAGTTGCTGCCCGAGGGTTTGCACACGCCGATCTGGTTGGTCATCCCTTTGGCCGCTTTCTTGGCCGGCCTGTTGGGTGTGCTGCTGGGCACGCCGGTATTGAAGTTGCGCGGCGACTACCTGGCCATCGTCACATTGGGTTTCGGCGAAATCATTCGGGTGTTCTTGAACAACCTCGAGCACCCGGTCAACATCACCAACGGGCCGCGCGGGCTGGACCGCATCGACTCGTTGACCTTCTTCGGCCTGGACTTCGGCAAGAAGCTGGTCATTGGCGACTTCACCATCGCCTCGGTCACGCTCTACTACTACCTGTTCCTGGTGTTGGTGGTGTTCAGCGTGATCATCTGCCACCGGCTGGAGTTTTCGCGCATCGGCCGCGCCTGGATGGCCATTCGCGAGGACGAGATCGCCGCCAAGGCCATGGGCATCAACACCCGCAACATGAAGTTGCTGGCCTTCGGCATGGGCGCCACCTTCGGCGGCGTGTCGGGTGCGATGTTCGCGTCGTTCCAGGGCTTTGTGTCGCCCGAGTCTTTCAGTCTGAATGAAAGCGTGATGATCGTGGCCATGGTCGTGCTCGGCGGCATGGGGCACCTGCCCGGGGTCATCCTGGGTGCCGTGCTGCTGTCGGCGCTGCCTGAGGTGTTGCGCTATGTGGCCGGGCCCTTGCAGCAGCTGACCGGCGGCCGCCTGGACGCGTCCATCCTGCGCCAATTGTTGGTGGCACTGGCGATGATTTCCATCATGCTGTTGCGACCACGCGGCCTGTGGCCGTCGCGTGAGCACGGCAAGGCTGCGCCCAGTCCCACGCCGAACCCGACGCCGACGCCGGCACGCTGAAGGGACAAGAAGACATGGCAGACACCGTACTCAGCGTGCAAGGCGTGAGCAAGCGTTTCGGCGGCTTGCAGGCACTTTCCGACGTGGGCATCAATATTCGCGCCGGCCAGGTTTACGGCCTGATCGGTCCGAACGGCGCTGGCAAGACCACCTTCTTCAACGTCATCACGGGCCTGTACACGCCCGACGCTGGCAGCTTCGAGCTGGGCGGCAAGCCCTACAAGCCCAGCGCGGTGCACGAGGTGGCCAAACAGGGCATTGCTCGCACCTTCCAGAACATTCGTTTGTTCGCCGAAATGACAGCGCTGGAAAACGTGATGGTGGGCCGCCACGTGCGCACCCACTCAGGTCTGCTGGGCGCGATCTTCAGAACGCCCGGCTTCAAGTCCGAGGAGCGGGCCATTGCCGAGCGTGCCCAGGAACTGCTGGACTACGTGGGCATTGGCCGCTACGCCGACTTCCGCGCGCGCACGCTGAGTTACGGCGACCAACGCCGGCTGGAGATTGCCCGTGCGCTGGCCACCGACCCCAAGCTGATCGCCCTGGACGAGCCGGCGGCCGGCATGAACGCCACCGAGAAAGTGGTGCTGCGCGAATTGATCGACCGCATCCGCAAAGACGGCCGCACCATCCTGCTCATCGAACACGACGTGAAGCTGGTGATGGGCTTGTGCGACCGCGTGACCGTGCTGGACTACGGCAAACAAATTGCCGAGGGCACGCCGGCCGAAGTGCAGAAGAGCGAGAAGGTCATCGAGGCGTATCTGGGGGCGGGACACAAATGACCACAACCATGCTGAAAGTGACCGGCCTGAAGGTCGCATACGGCGGTATCCAGGCCGTCAAGGGCGTGAGCTTCGAGGTTCATCAGGGCGAACTCGTCAGCCTCATCGGTGCCAACGGCGCAGGCAAGACCACCACGCTCAAGGCCATCACCGGCACGCAGGTGGTGGCCGACGGGCAGATCGAATTCATGGGCCGGTCCATCAAGGGGCAGGGTGCCTGGGACCTTGTCAAGCAAGGCCTGGTGATGGTGCCCGAGGGCCGCGGCACCTTCACGCGCATGACCATCACCGAGAACCTGCAGATGGGCGCCTTCGTGCGCAATGACGACGCCGAGATCGCTGTCGACATCGACAAGGTCTTCGCCATCTTCCCGCGGCTGAAGGAGCGCCGCGCCCAGCTCGCCGGCACCATGAGCGGCGGTGAACAGCAGATGCTGGCCATGGGCCGGGCGCTGATGGCGCGGCCCAAGGTGCTGCTGCTGGACGAGCCTTCGATGGGCCTGTCTCCCATCATGGTCGACAAGATCTTCGAGGTTGTGGCCGACATCCACAGCCGCGGCACCACGGTGCTGCTGGTCGAGCAGAACGCCAGCCGGGCGCTGGGCCTGGCCACGCGCGGTTATGTGATGGAGTCGGGCGAGGTGACGATGAGCGGCGACGCCAAGGCGCTGCTCAACGACCCCAAGGTGCGCGCCGCGTACCTCGGCGAATAGGCGCGACGGTCAGTCGACCGACGCACCTGACGCCTTCACCACACCCTCGTACTTGGCGAGCTCGGCGCGAACGAAGGCCGCGAACTGCGCTGGCGTGTTGGGCGACGGTTCGGCCATCAGCGTGGCCATGCGCGCTTTCAGTTCTGCCGAGCCCAGGGCATCGACAAAAGCCTTGTTTAGCTGCTGCGTCAGGTCGGCCGACAACCGGGCAGGGCCGAAGAGACCGAACCAGGTGCCGATATCAAAGCCCGGCAGGCCCGACTCGGCCACCGTGGGCAGGTCGGGCATCGCTGTTGACCGGCGGGCGGTGGTCACGGCCAGTGCCTTGAGCCGGCCGCTGCGGATGTTGGCCGACGCGGCGGCCAGGTTGTCGAAGTTGAAGTCGACTTGGCCCCCAACCAACGCCAGCTGCGCCGGTGGTCCGCCCGCGTAAGGAATGTGCACGATGAACAAGCCGGCCTGTGACTTGAACATCTCACCAGCCAGGTGCCCGGCGCTGCCGTTGCCGCCAGAACCGTAGTTCAGCTTGCCCGGATTCTTCTTGGCGTAGGCCACCAGATCGGCCAGCGTGCGGATGTTCAGCCGCGTCGCCAGCTCGGCATTCATCACCAGCACATTGGGCACCTGCGCCACCAGCGTGATGGGCGTGAAGTCGCGCACCGGGTCGTACGGCATCTTGCGGTACAGCCAGGGGTTGATGGCATGCGTGGCCACGGCGCCCATCACCAGTGTGTTGCCGTCGGGCGCGGCCTTGGCCACGAGATCGGCCCCCAGGTTGCCGCCGGCGCCAGGCCGGTTCTCGACGATCACCGTGCCGAGCGTGTCCTTGACGCGTTCGGCCAGGGCGCGGGCCACGATGTCCAGCGGGCCGCCGGCCGGGTAGGGCACGACGAGGCGCACGGTACGCGCCTGGGCCCAGGCGGGCCAGGCAGCGGCGGCCAAGGCCAGGGCGGAAAACGCGCGTCGGTGCAGGGCGTTCATGCCGTCACTCCGTGTTTGTCGGCTTCCGACGTGAAGGCGTCGGCGAAGAATTCGTCCGCTGGCAGGCCGCACAGTGCCGTGAAGTCGCGTTCCGCTGACTCCACCACCACGGGCGCGCCGCAGGCATAGACCTGGTGTGCCGACAGGTCCGGCCAGTCCTGCATCACGGCGCGGTGAACGAAGCCGCTGCGGCCCGTCCACTGGTCTTCGGAAGTGGCCTCGGACAGCACGGGCACGTACGTCAGGTGGGGCATCTCGGCGGCGAGCGCCTCGCACCAGTCGTGCTGGTACAGATCGGCCCGGCGGCGGGCGCCCCAGTACAACACGGTCGGGCGTGTGCTCGCCGAATGCTGCAGGTGCTGCAGCAGGGCCTTGATGGGCGCAAAGCCGGTGCCGCTGGCCAGCATCACGATGGGCTTGGCTGATTCCTCGCGCAGGAAGAAGCTGCCGAAGGGGCCTTCCATGCGCAGGATGTCTTTCTCTTTCATCGCCGTGAAGGCATGGTCGGTGAACTTGCCGCCAGGCATGTGGCGCAAGTGCAGCTCGATGGCCGGCGGGCTGCCGACGAGGTGCGGCGCGTTGGCCATGCTGTAGCTGCGGCGCGCGCCGTCACGCAGGATGAATTCCACATACTGGCCGGCGCGGTACTTCAAGTTCTGGTTGGCGGGCAGCTGCAGCCGAATGACCGCCACGTCGGCGGCTGGGCGCTCGATGCTCAGCACCCGGCTGGGCAGCTTCAGCACCGGGTACTCGCCGGCGCCGGGCACGCTGCGCGCCTCGACCACGCAATCGGTCTGCGGCGCCGCGCAGCAGGTGAGGATCAGCCCGGACTCTTCTTCGGCCTCCGACAGCGCCTTGAGCTGGTGCGCACCGTGGATCACGCGGCCCTCAAGAAGTCGGCTCTTGCAGGACCCGCAGGCCCCGTCACGGCAGCCGTACGGCAAGCCGATGCCCTGGCGGATGGCGGCGGGCAGGATGGCTTCGTCGCGCTCGACGCTGAACTGCCGGTTCGCCGGCTGCAGGGTGATGGTGAAACTCATGAGGGATCGGTCGGCCACTTAAACTGGTCGTCAATTGTGCCGTCCAAACCCGTGCCCTTGCTGCGCCGCCCATGACCCTGCCGCCTTCGTCAACCCGCCGGCCCACGCTGCTGATCGTCGGTTGTGGCGACATCGGCATGCGCGTGCTGCGGCTGCTGGCGCCGCGCTGGAAGGTGCTGGCGTTGACGTCGTCACCGGCACGTGTGGACGCGCTGCGCGCCGCCGGCGCGACCCCGCTGCTCGGCAACCTCGATGTGCCTTCCAGCCTGGGCCGGCTGGCCCGTCTTGCCGACGCCGTGCTGCATCTCGCGCCACCGCCCGGGTACGGTGTGCAAGACACACGCACCCGCCACCTGCTGCGCGCCCTGGCCCGCGGCGGGCGCGTGCGCACCGTCGTCTATGCCAGCACCTCGGGCGTGTATGGCGACGCCCAAGGCGCCGTCTTCGACGAGACACGTCCCGTGCGGCCGGCCACCGACCGCGCTGTGCGCCGTGTGGATGCCGAAGCCCAGGCGCATGCCTTCGGCCGGCGCAGCGGCGTGCGCGTGTCGGTGTTGCGAATACCGGGCATTTATGCGGCCGACCGCGAGGGCGGCCATCCCCGCGACCGGCTCCTGCGGGGCACGCCGGTGCTCACAGTTGCCGACGACGTGCACACCAACCACATCCATGCCGACGACCTGGCCCGCGCCTGCATCGCAGCGTTGCTGCACGGCGCCCCGCAGCGCGTCTACCACGCCAGTGACGACACCGATCTGAAGATGGGCGACTACTTCGACCTGGCGGCCGAGCTGTGCGGCCTGCCTCGGCCGCCGCGGGTGTCGCGTGCGCAAGCGGGTCAGATGCTGAGCCCGGTGATGCTCAGCTTCATGAGCGAATCGCGTCGCCTGCTCAACCGGCGCATGAAGACCGAGCTGGGATTGACGCTGCGCTACCCGACGGTGCGCGAAGGACTGGCCGGCACCTGAGCCGTCACACCGGCAGCGCTCAGCGGCGTGTCTTGCCGCCAAACGGCGACTGGCCGCGCCAGTAGCGAATCATCAGGTAGCCGCCCACCATGCCGCCCAGGTGCGCGAAGTGCGCCACGCTGCCGTAGTCGAAGATGCCCAGCACCAATTCGAGCCCGCCGAAGACCATCACGAAGGTGCGCGCCTTCATCGGAATCGGGGGAAACAGCGGCATGATGATGCGGTCCGGAAACAGCATCCCGAAGGCCAGCAGCAGGGCAAACAGCCCGCCCGACGCGCCGACCGTGGGTACGCTGGAGTCCATCAGGAAGGTCACCACCAGCTGCGCCACGGCCGCAGCCAGGATGCCCGCCAGCAGGAAGTGCGCGTATCGCTTGGCGCCCCATATGCGCTCGAGCTCGCTGCCAAACATCCACAAGCCCAGCATGTTGAAGAACAGATGGAACATGCTGCCGTGCAGGAAGGCATAGGTCACCACCTGCCAGGGGCCGAAGCGGCCGCTCTCCAGCGGCCACAGCGCAAACCAACGGTCCAGCGGCAAGAAGACCTGCAGGCAGAAGATCGCCGTGCAGGCGAGCATCAGGTTGCGCGTGAACGTGGGAATTTGCGGCATCTCGTGCGGCGGAGGTGAAAGTGGGCGGATGCGCCCGGCTGGTGCCCGCGGCCAGACTCGAACTGGCACACCTTGCGGCGGCGGATTTTGAATCCGCTACGTCTACCGATTCCGTCACGCGGGCAGCGTGCGCCCGAAGGCGTTGGTCACAGCCGCGGATTATCACATGGGCTGCGCTGCAGCCCCGGAGGCAAACGGCCACAATCGCCGATCCGCAGGAGCCCACATGACGACCCACCGGAGCGCGGACACAGCCCCGCTGTACAAGACCCTGGAAGACACCATCGGCGCCACGCCGCTGGTGCAACTGCAGCGCCTGCCCGGGGCGCAGGCCCAGTCTCGGGGCAATATCGTCCTGGGCAAGCTGGAAGGCAACAACCCCGCCGGGTCGGTGAAAGACAGGCCGGCCATCAGCATGATCAAGCGTGCCGAGGAACGTGGGGAGATCCACCCCGGCGACACCCTGATCGAGGCCACCTCGGGCAACACCGGCATTGCCTTGGCCATGGCTGCGGCCATCCGCGGCTACCGCATGGTGCTGATCATGCCGGAGGACCTGTCCATCGAACGCGCTCAGACCATGCGTGCCTTTGGTGCCGAACTCATCCTGACGCCACGCTCGGGCGGCATGGAGTACGCCCGCGACTTGGCCGAACAAATGCAGCGCGACGGCAAGGGGCGGGTGCTGGACCAGTTCGCCAATGCCGACAACCCGCGGGTGCACTTTGAGACCACCGGCCCGGAGATCTGGGCCGACACCGCCGGACGGGTCACGCACTTTGTCAGCGCCATGGGCACCACGGGCACGATCACGGGCGTGTCGCGCTTTCTCAAGTCGCAAAGCCAGGCGGTGCGCATCATCGGCGCGCAGCCTGCGGCAGGCTCGCGCATCCCGGGCATCCGCAAGTGGCCCGAGGCCTACCTGCCGCGCATCTACGACCCGTCCAACGTCGACGAACTGGTGCTGGTCAGCCAGGCCGACGCCGAAGACATGGCGCGCCGCATGGCCCGTGAGGAAGGGATCTTTGCCGGCATCTCTGCTGCCGGCGCCTGCTGGGTTGCGCTGCAACTGGCGCAAAGGCTGGACAACGCCACCATCGTCTTCATCGTCTGCGACCGTGGCGACCGTTACCTGTCCACCGGCGTGTTCCCCGCCTGAGCGGGGCCCGCCACCTAGAATGCTGGCCATGGATGCCCAGAAACTGCTCGACACCCGCGGCCTGAACTGTCCGCTGCCCATACTCAAGGCCAAGAAGGCCCTGGCCGACATGGTCAGTGGTGAACTGTTGAAGGTGATGTCCACCGACCCCGGGTCGGTACGCGACTTTCAGGCCTTTGCTCGCCAGACGGGCAATGAATTGGTGGAGCAGACCAGCGCATCCAGCGAGTTCGTGCACGTGCTGCGGCGGCGTTGAGGCCGTTCCGGCCCGCGCGCCCACGGCTTGCCGGCTAGAGCGCCAGCGTCTTCAGGTACGCGCGAAAGCCCGGCCCCAATTCGCGGTGCGCCAGGGCCAACTCGACATTCGCTTCCAAGAAGCCTTCCTTGCTGCCGCAGTCGTAGCGCTTGCCTTCGTAGCGGTAGGCAAAAACCTTCTCGCGCCGCAACAGCGATGCAATGCCATCGGTGAGTTGGATCTCGCCGCCCACGCCGCGTTGCTGGGTGGCGATTTCGTGGAACACGCCAGGCGTCAGGATGTAGCGGCCGGCCACGCCCAAGAGGGACGGAGCGTCGGCTGGCGCTGGTTTCTCGACGATGCGAGTGATGTCCATGACACGGTCGTTGACCACGGTGCCGGCCACGATGCCATAGCGGCTGGTGTGCTCGGCAGGCACTTCCTGCACGGCGATGATGGACGCGCGCCACTCGGCATACTGTTCGACCATCTGCGCCAGCACCGGCGGCGAGCCGACCATCAGGTCGTCGGCCAACAGCACGGCGAAGGGGTTGTTGCCGACCAGGCGCTGGCCGCAGAGCACGGCGTGTCCCAGACCCAGGGCCTGGGCCTGGCGCACGTAGATGCACTCCATGTCGTCGGGCTTGACGCCGCGCACGACATCCAGCAGTTCCTGCTTGTGCGCGCGCTCCAGCGCCACCTCGAGCTCGTAGGTCATGTCGAAGTGGTCTTCAATGGGGCGCTTGTGGCGCCCGGTGACGAAGATCATCTCGCGCACGCCGGCCGCATAGGCCTCTTCGACCGCATACTGGATGAGCGGTTTGTCGACCACGGGCAGCATCTCTTTGGGCTGCGCCTTGGTAGCGGGCAAGAACCGGGTTCCCAACCCGGCCACCGGGAAAATCGCTTTCTGAACTCGCATGGGACCCTTGGCTGCTGTTACCGTTGGCGAGATTGTGGCAGCGGACTCCCTGCCTCCCCCATGACACATTCACGCTGGCGTTGATGGACGTGCTGATCGTCGAACCGCTGGACGGGAACGTGCTGCAGTGGCTGGCTGCGCGCCACGCCGTGCAGTACGCGCCCGAACTGGCGGGGGACCCCCCAGGCTTCCGCAAGGCTTTGTCCGCAGCCCGCGCCATTGTGATACCTCCCTCGGTGACGCTGGACGCCCAGGCCGTTCAGGCTGCCCCGTTGCTGGTGGTGGTGGGTCGGCTGTCGTCGGGGTCGGAGAACATCGACCTGGACGCCTGCGCGCGGCGTGGCGTCGAGGTGGTTCGCCCGGCCACGGCCAGCGCCGTCGCCGAGGCCGAGTTCACCATCGGGGCGCTGCTGCAGATGTTGCGCCGCGTGCCTATCGCCAACGACGAAGGCCTGCTCGTGGGCCGCGAACTGGGCAGCACGGCGGTGGGTCTGGTCGGCATGACCAGCACGGCCAAGCCCCTGGCGCAGCTGCTGCAGGCCTTTGGCGCGCGCGTGGTGGGCTACGACCCGGGCCTGCACGCGTCGGACCCGGTCTGGGAACGCACCGGTGTCAAGCCGGTCGGCTTGAGCGAGTTGATGCAGCACAGCGACGCCGTGTGTGTGTTGCTGGGCTACTTTGCGCGCTTCACCGGGCTGTTCGGCGAGCGCCTGCTGGGCGAATGCAAGGCCAACCAGGTGCTCGTCAGTCTGGGTCATTCCAGCCTCTTCGACGAAGCCGCCCTGGCCTGGGCCTTGTTGAGCGGGCAGATGTCTGCCGCCTGGTTTGACAGCATGGAGCCTGGCAGGCTGGCCGCCGGCCGGCCGCTGAGCCGCATCGACACCTTGCAGGTCACGCCCCGCGTGGCGGGCACCACGCAGCAGTCGCGCACGCGCAGTGCCTGGGCCGTGGCGCGACGCATCGACGAGCTGCTGTTCGCCGTGCCCGCGCCAGTGGTGTTCAGGCCGGCGCAGCCAACAGGCGACTTCTCTGGTCTTGCAGGCGATCCAGTGCCTGCCTGAAATCGGCCATGCGGGCCCGCTCCTGCGCCACCACCGCAGCCGGGGCGCGGGCCACGAAGCTCTCGTTGCCCAGTTTGGCCTCGGTCTTGGTGATCTCGCCTTGCAATCGCGTGATCTCCTTGCCCAGGCGGGCCTCTTCGGCGGCGACATCGATCTGCACGTGCAAGGCGAGCCGGAGCGTGCCGGCCATGGCCACCGGCGCGGCCTGTGTGGCCGCAGCGAAGCTCGGCTCGTCGGGCAGGACCCGGACCTCGGACAACCGTGCCAGCGCCTTCAGCAGCGGCGCCGCGCCGTGCACGAAGTCCGCATCGCCACAGGTCAGCAGCGGCACCTTCTCGGCGGGTGACAGGCTCATCTCGCTGCGCAGACGGCGGCATTCGACGGTCACGCCTTTCAGCTGCGCCATCCAGGCGTCCGCCGCGGGGTCGACCTTCTCCAGCTGCGCCTGCGGGTACGCGGCCGTGGCCACGCTGCCGCCGTCCTGCGGCTGGCGGCGGCCGGCTATGACGGCCACGGTGTCCCACAGCTCGGCCGTGATGAATGGGGCCACAGGGTGCATCAGGCGCAGCACGGTTTCCAGTGTGCGGATCAAGGTGCGGCGCGTAGCCCTCTGGGCGGCTTGTCCTGCCTCGCGCTGTTCGCTTTCGCTGCCCTGGGCCAGCTGCACCTTGGCGATTTCGAGGTACCAGTCGCAGTACTCGTCCCACACAAACGTGTAGATGGCACTGGCGACGTTGTCCAAGCGGTAGTCGGCAAAGCCCTGGGCCACGGCGGCCTCGACGCGCTGGAGCTCGCCGGTGATCCAGCGGTCGGCGCTGGAAAAACGCAGGAAGCCGTGGAAGGGCCCGCCCGGCGCGCAGTCGGCCTTGCTGTGCTCGGCCAGGCCGCAGTCCTGGTCCTCGCAATTCATTAGCACGAAGCGGGTGGCGTTCCACAGCTTGTTGCAGAAGTTGCGGTAGCCCTCGCAGCGCTTGGTGTCGAAATTGATGTTGCGGCCCAGGCTGGCATAGCTGGCCATGGTCAGGCGCAGCGCGTCGGCGCCGAAGGCCGGGATGCCGTTCGGGAATTCCTTTTCGGTGTCCTTGCGCACGCGCGGCGCGGTCTCGGGCTTGCGCAGCCCGGTGGCACGCTTGTCGAGCAGCGGCCCCAGCGCAATGCCGTCGATCAGGTCGACCGGGTCGAGCACGTTGCCTTCGCTCTTGCTCATCTTCTGGCCCTGGGCGTCGCGCACCAGGCCGTGGATGTAGACGTCGCGGAAGGGCACCTTGCCCTCTGGACATTCTTCAGTTCGGGTGAAGTGTGTCGTCATCATGATCATCCGGGCGACCCAGAAGAAGATGATGTCGAAGCCTGTCACCAACACTGTCGACGGCAGGAAGAGTTCCTGCTCCAGGGTCTTCTCGGGCCAGCCCAGGGTCGAGAAAGGCACCAGCGCCGACGAGTACCAGGTGTCGAGCACGTCCTCGTCGCGCACCAGGGGGCCGGTGTAGCCGGCGCCAGTGGCGCGCTGGCGGGCTTCGTCTTCGCTGCGGCCCACGAACAGTTCGCCGGCCGCGCCGTACCAGGCCGGGATCTGGTGGCCCCACCAGAGCTGGCGGCTGATGCACCAGTCCTGGAGGTTGTCCATCCAGTGGTTGTAGGTGTTGACCCATTGCTCGGGCACGAAGCGCACCTGGCCACTGGCGACGGCGTCGACGGCACCCTGGGCGATGCTGCGGCCCTGGGCGCCGGGCTTGTTCATGGCCACGAACCACTGGTCGGTGAGCATGGGCTCGATGACCTGGCCGGTGCGCGCGCAGCGCGCCATCGAGGCGGTGAGCAGCGGCCAGGTTCGCTTCGTGCCCGACCAGTGGGTCAACACCTACAACCACTGGATGGAGAACATCCAGGACTGGTGCATCAGCCGCCAGCTCTGGTGGGGCCACCAGATCCCGGCCTGGTATGGCAGCGAAGGTCAGATCTTCGTCGCCCGCAACGACGACGAAGCGCGCGCCAAGGCCAGGGCCGCCGCCTATGCGGGTGAACTCAAGCGCGATGAGGATGTACTCGACACCTGGTACTCGTCGGCGCTGGTGCCCTTCTCAACGCTCGGCTGGCCGAACGAGACGCCGGAACTCAAGGCGTTCTTGCCGAGCAGCGTGCTCGTCACCGGCTACGAGATCATCTTCTTCTGGGTTGCCCGGATGATCATGATGACGAGTCACTTC
>JANNWL010000242.1:0-2076 GCA_031414735.1 Burkholderiales bacterium
GAGCACGAGGGCAGCTTCCTGGTCGGCATGATGGCCGCCATGGCCAGCAAGACCGGCAAGGTGGGCTTCGTGGGCGGCATGGACATCCCGCTGATCCGCAAGTTCCAGTGCGGCTTCGAGCAGGGCGCGCGCTACGCCAACCCCAAGGTCACGACCAGTGCCAACATGACCGGCACGACGCCCACCGCCTGGAACGACCCGGCGCGCGGGGCGGAGTTGGCGCGCTCGCAGTTCGCCAGCGGCGTGGACGTGATCTTTGCCGCCGCCGGCGGCACTGGCCTGGGCGTGTACCAGGCCGCCAAGGACGCCGGCAAGCTGGCCATCGGCGTGGACAGCAACCAGAACCACGTGCAGCCCGGCACCATGCTCACGTCCATGGTCAAGCGGGTCGACGTGGCCACCTACAACGCCTTCAAGGGCATCAAGCCGGGGATGAGCACGCTGGGGCTGAAAGAAGCCGGCGTGGACGTGGCAATGGACGCCAACAACGCCAAGCTCGTCACCCCCGACATGACCAAGCGCGTGGATTCGGCACGCGCCGACATCATCAGCGGCAAGGTCAAGGTCATCGACTACATGACGGCCAACGATTGCAAGTGAGATGACGAGCACCACGCCGTCGGCAACGCCGGCGGTGCACCTGCAGCACATCGAAAAGCGCTTCGGCGCAGTGCACGCCAACCGCAATGTGAACCTGCGCGTGGACAGCGGCACTGTGCACGGCATCGTCGGTGAAAACGGTGCCGGCAAGAGCACGCTGATGTCCATCCTGTACGGCTTCTACCAGGCCGACAGCGGGCAGATCGAGGTCCAGGGCCAGCCGGCGCGCATCACCGGGTCGGCCCAGGCCATCGCGCTGGGCATCGGCATGGTGCACCAGCACTTCATGCTGGTCGACACGCTGTCGGCGCTGGACAACGTGATGCTCGGCGCCGAACCCGGCTGGCGGCTGAACGCCGCGCGCGCCCAGGTGCGGGCCCAGCTGGACGTGCTGATGCGGGACACCGGCCTGCGCGTCGACCTGGACGCCCTGGTGGCCGACCTGCCGGTGGGTGAGCGCCAGCGGCTGGAGATCCTGAAGGCCCTGTTTCGCGGCGCGCGCATCCTGATCCTGGACGAGCCCACCGCCGTGCTCACGCCGCAGGAAACCGAGGCGCTGTTCGTCACCCTGCGCCAGCTGCGCGCGCAGGGCACGACGATCCTGCTCATCACGCACAAGCTGAAGGAAATCATGGCCCTGTGCGACGCCGTCACGGTGATGCGCGCCGGCGCCGTGGTGCTGGACTGCGCGGTCGCCAACACCAGCATCGACGGCCTGGCCGAAGCCATGGTCGGGCGCCGCGTGCAGATGGGTCGCAGCGAAGGTCAAGCCGCCGCCACGCCCGGCGCCGTGCTGCTGCAGGCCCGCGGCCTGGGCTGGACCGACGCCCTGGGTGTGCCGCGGCTGGTCGATGTGTCGCTGGCCCTGCATGCGGGCGAGATCGTCGGCATCGCCGGCGTGTCGGGCAACGGCCAGAGCGAGTTGCTCGACGTGTTGTCGGGCCTGCTCACGCCCGCGCACGGCGAGCTCACCGTGGCCCACCAGCGCTTCACGCCAGAACACTGGCTGAGCACCAAGCAAGCCCGCGCGCTGCACATCGCCCACGTGCCCGAAGACCGCCACCGCCGCGGCATGGTGCTGGGCTTCGACGCCTGGGAGACGGCGGCGCTGGGCTACCAGACCGCACGGCGCTACAGCCTCGCCGGTTGGATGCGCCAGCGTGCGATGCGCGAGGACTGCGCGGCGATGATGGCGCGCTACGACGTGCGCCCGCGCAACGTCGCGCTGCGCTCGGCCAAGTTCAGCGGCGGCAACCAGCAAAAGCTGGTGCTGGCCCGCGAAGCCGCGCCCAACCCGCAGGTGCTGCTGGTCGGCCAGCCGACGCGCGGCGTCGACATTGGCGCCATCGAATTCATCCACGGCCGCCTGCGCGCCATGCGCGACGCCGGTGGCGCGGTGCTGGTGGTGTCTTCAGAACTCGACGAGATCCTGGCCCTGGCCGACCGCGTCATCGTCATGAACGCCGGACGCATTGC
>JANNWL010000243.1:0-1791 GCA_031414735.1 Burkholderiales bacterium
GCGCCGCACCAGTTGCGGGTAGCGCTCAGCCACCCAGCCCAGGGTGAAGAAGGTGGCGCGGGTGCCGCGCTCGGCCAGCAGGTCCAGGATGCGGCCGACGTTGTGTTCGACCCGGCACTCGCGCGTGTCCCACTCGTCACGACGGATGTAGGGCGCGAAGGCCGAGACCTGGAAGTAGTCTTCCACGTCGATGGTCAGTGCGTTGGTCAAGGCGGGGGCGAGCATGGTGCTGGTCAGTGCGCGCCGGCGAGCAGCCAGCGGTGCAGGTCGGCCGCGATGCGCTCGGCGGCATGGCCGTCCCAGAGCTCGGGCACACGGCCGCGTTTGCCGCGGCCGGCCAGGATGTCGGCCACCCCCAGGCGAATGGCGTTCACGTCGCGGCCGACCATCGTGTTGGTGCCTTGCTCGACCGTGATCGGGCGCTCGGTGTTTTCGCGCATCGTCAGGCAGGGCACGCCGAGGGCCGTGGTCTCTTCCTGCAGGCCACCTGAATCCGTCAGCACCAGTGTGGCGCCCTGCATCAGACCGACCATTTCCAGGTAACCCTGTGGCGGCAACAGTGCCATGCAGGTCGGGTCCAGCAGGCCTGCCAAACCGAAGCGGTCGATGTTGGACCGGGTGCGCGGGTGCAAGGTAAACACCAGCGGCAACTGGGTTGCGATCTCAGCCAGGACTGCCAGCAGGCTGCGCAGCACCTCGGGCTCGTCGACGTTGGAGGGACGGTGCAGCGTCACCACGCCGTAGCCCCGCGGACCCTGCACCAGCTGCGCATCCAGCCGGTGTTCATGCAGTGTCGCGGCGGCCGGGCGGGCGAGCTCGCGGTTGCTCAGCAGCGAGTCGATCATCACGTTGCCGACGAAGCACACCCGATTTTCGGCGATGCCCTCACGGGTGAGGTTTGCCAGCGCGCTAAGCTCGGTCGTGTAGAGCCGGTCGGCCACCTGGTCGGTCAACACGCGGTTGATCTCTTCGGGCATCTTGCGGTCGTAGCTGCGCAGCCCGGCCTCCACGTGCACCACCGGCACGCCCTTCTTGACGGCCACCAGCGCGCAGGCCAGCGTCGAATTCACATCGCCGACGACCAGCACGCACGAAGGCTTGTGCAGGTCCAGCGCGGGCTCGAACCGCTTCATCACCTCGGCCGTCTGCACGGCATGGCTGCCGGAGCCGACCTCGAGGTTGATGTCAGGTCGCGGCAGGCGCAGGTCGGCGAACAGCTTGTCGCTCATGCTGGCGTCGTAGTGCTGGCCGGTGTGCACCAGCAGCGCGGGCAGGGCCGGCAGGTGCGCCGCCAGGGCGCGCAGGATGGGCGCAATCTTCATGAAGTTGGGACGCGCACCGACGATGCACATCACCGGGCCCAACGAGGCCAACGGGCCATCCGCTGCGGTCATTACGATTCCGACCCGGGCTTCTTCAGCGCACCGACGAGCTTCTGCATCATGTTCAGCGTCTGCACGTTGATGCGCTCCAGGCGCAGCAGGCTGCGCTCCAGGCGCTGCAGCTGGTCGCCTCGCTGGTCGGCCGTCAACGCAGCCAGTTGGCGCGTCATGTCCTCGGCGGTTTCGTTGCTGACCTCGATGTGGCCCAGGTCGAGGTCCAGCGCATCGTCTTTGCCGCCCAGACCCTCGCGCCCTGACGAAACGGCATCGGCGGCGGCTTGCGCCCGCACCGGCACCGCAGATTCCTGGGCGAACTCGCGCACGACCTCGCCCACGTCGTCGCCGGTGATGTTCGTGCGCCCGCCCAGGAAGCCGGCAAGCAGCAGCCGGTCACACACTGAATTGATGC
>JANNWL010000244.1:0-3064 GCA_031414735.1 Burkholderiales bacterium
CGCCGAACGTAAACACCCCGTGGACGCCCCGACCGCCTTTCGTCAGCAGTTGCTGGGAGCCATCCCGCGCCTGCGCCGCTACGCGCGCTCGCTGGTGTTCGACGCCAGCACCGCCGACGACCTGGTGCAGACCGCGCTGGAACGGGCGCTGGCGCACTGGCACCAGTTCGACCAGCGCCGCGACATCCTGGTCTGGGCCATCAGCATCGCCCACAACGCCCACATGGACGAGCGCCGCCGCAGCGCGCGCATGACGCTTGTGGAGCCGCGCGACGGCGTCGATGCGGTCGACGAGTTGCACGCCGCGGCCGGCCCCGACATCGGCCTGCGCATGGACCTGGTCGCCGCGCTGCAGAAACTGCCCATCGACCAGCGCGAGCCGCTGCTGCTGGTCACGCTGGAGCAGCTGTCGTATGCCGAATGCGCCGAGATGCTGCGCATTCCGATCGGCACGGTCATGTCGCGCATCTCGCGCGGCCGTGCCAGCTTGCGAGACCTGCTCGACGGCAAGTTGCCCGCTGCCGCGCGCGCACTGCGCCGCGTGGTGTGAGCACATTGATCGACTGCCCGCCATGACCGCCCCCCGATTCACCGACACCACCCTGAACGCCTGGCTCGACGGCGAACTGCCGGCCGACCATCGCGCCGAAGTCGACGCCTGGCTGCGCGAACACCCCGAAGACGCCGCTCGCGTGCGCCTGTGGGCGGCCGACGGCGAAGCGCTGCGAGCCCGGCTCGACCCGGTGGTCGCCGAGGCCGTGCCGCAGCGCCTGACGCAACTGGTGCTGAACGCCGTGCCCGCGTCGGCTGCCGCTGGGGCCGCCGGCTGGGCTGGAACCTGGGCGGGTGCGGGCCGCTGGCGCTGGGCCGCCGGCGCGGCCGTGTTCGTGCTGGGAGTGGCCACCGGCGCGGGCCTGATGTGGCGCCTGCAGCCGGCCCCGGCCGAACGGGCCGCCACCGCCACGCCGACCGCCTGGGTGCAGCGCGCTGTGCTGGCGCACAGCGTCTACGTGCCGGAAGGGCGCCACGCTGTCGAAGTGAAGGCGCAGGAAGAGCACCTGAGCCGCTGGCTCACGCGCCGGCTCGACGTGCCAGTGAAGCTGTTCGACCTGCGTGCCCAGGGCTTCGAGCTGGTGGGCGGGCGGCTGTTGCCAGACGGGGCCAGGCCGGGCGCGCAGCTGATGTACCAGGCCATCGCCTCGCCTGCGGTGGGCGGCGCGGGCGCCACGCTTGGCCTGCCGAGTGCGCCGGGTGCGAATGGTGCGAGTGGTGCAGCCGGAGTTGTTGGCGCAGCCGGCGCGGCCACTGCGCCCAAGCCGCTGCGCGTGACGGTCTACTTGCGCAAGCCCGACAACAGCACGCCCGCCGCCTTCCGCTACGAGCAGCAGGGCGAGCTGGGCATGTTCTATTGGGTCGAGGGCCAGAGCCCGCACGGCGGCCCGACCGGTTATGCGCTGGTAGGCGCCTTGCCGCGCGAGCGCTTGCTGGCCCTGGCCGAGGCCATTTACCGCCAGGGCATGGGCAATCCGCCCTGAGGAGGGGTTGCTCCAGGCCACCTGCAACGTTGCCGCCCCCAACGGCGCTCACGCTGCTTGGGACGGTCGGCGCTGAACGGCGTTCAGCCCGCTTGAGCGGGTCGGCGCGGGCCCGAGAGGTGCCTCCCTAGAATGGCTCGATGACCCAGCCTTCTGCGGACGCTCCACCGCCAGCCGACAAGACGCCCGTCTACCGCCGCAAGCTGTTCTGGGTCGCGCTGCTGTACTTCAGTGAAGGCCTGCCGCTCGGCGTCTTCTACGACATCTTCCCGGTCTACTTTCGCCAGCAGGGCGTGAACCTGGCCGACATCGGCCTGCTGAGCCTGCTCGGCCTGGCGTGGACGGTGAAGTTTCTTTGGGCGCCGGCCGTCGACTGGGCGCGCCACCACCGCCGCTGGGTCAGTGCGGCGAACGCCGGAATGGCCTGCGTGATGTGGTTCTTCGCGTTCGGCTCGGTGAGCGTGTTCGGGCCGTGGGTGTGGCTGGCGATCGGTGCGTTCACGCTGCTCTCGGCCACCAACGACATCGCGACCGACGGCTACACCATCGAGTTGCTGGACCGGCGCGAGTACGGCCTGGCCAACGGCTTTCGCATCGGCTTCTACCGCGTCGGCATGATCTTCGCGGGCGTGGTGCTGATGTTGTCGGGCTGGTACGGCTGGAGCGTGGCTTACGCGGTGGGCGGTGCGGTGTTCGTGTGCAACGCGGTGATGGCGCTGCTGGCGCCGCCCGAGAAAGCGCGCGTGTCCACCGTGAGCACCGTGGCGGCCGAGATCAAGCTGCTGCGCGACCAGCCGCTGTGGATCGCGGCGTTGGGGCTGGTCATCGCCGGGCTGCTGTGGCCGGCGCTGGCGCCGATCGCCAAGATCGTGGGCTGGGCCGAGGTGGCGGTGTGGAACAAGACCTGGTGGTTCAAGGGCGCCATCCCCGTCGGCCTGATGTTCCTGGGTGCGGCGCTGATGGTGACCGCCGCCAAACACCCGCGCGCGCAGTTGATGCGCGAGGGTCCGGTGTTCGGCGCCTGGGTCGAGCTGCTGTCGCGGCCGGGCATGGTCGCGATCCTGGTGTTCATCCTGCTGTTCAAGCTGGGCGATGCGGCGATGGGCTTCATGGTCAAGCCGTTCTGGGTCGACGCCGGCTTCAGCGCCGAGCAGATCGGGCTGGTGAGCGTGAACCTCGGACTGGCGCTGTCGATTGCTGGCGGGCTGCTGGGCGGCTGGTACGTGGACACACGCGGCATCGTCAAGGGTCTGTGGGTGCTCGGGCTGTGGCAGGCGCTGTCCAACCTGGGGTATGCGGCGGTGGCTTACGCCGTGCCAAATGCTTTGGCCGCGGGTGCTTTGACCGGGGGCGCGCTGGCCGGCGGCGCATTGGCGGGCGGCGTGCCGGCGGCCCAGGGCTGGGACATCGCCGCGGCGCACCAGGCCATGGTCTACGCCGTCAGTGCGCTGGAGAGCTTCACCGGCGGCCTGGGCACCGGCGCCTTCCTCGCCTTCCTGATGGCCATCACCAGCCGCGCCAAGGCCACC
>JANNWL010000245.1:0-32633 GCA_031414735.1 Burkholderiales bacterium
CAGATGGCGGCCATGACCACGGGTCAAGTCGCCAGCCTGACGACCGCGCAGATCGCCGGTCTGACCACCACCGATGTGAACGCGCTCACCGACGCACAGACCGTGGCGCTGACCACTGCGCAGGTTGCCGCGATCAGCTCCTCGCAACTCGGCAGCATGAGCACGGCCGACCTGAATGCGCTGACCACCGCCCAGTTCGGCACCATCAGCTCGGTGCAAGCCGCCGGCTTGACGACGACACAGATCGCCAGCCTCGAGTCGCAAGACCTGCGCGCCTTGACAGCCACCGTGGTGCGTTCGCTCACCACCGCCCAGACCGACGCGCTGAGCTCTGACCAGATGGGCCAGTTGACGACCGGCCAGGTGGCGGCCATGACGACCGAACAGGTCGCCAACCTGACCACGACCGACCTGAACGCCTTCAACACGGCGCAATTCACGGCGCTGACCACCAGCCAAGTCACCAACTTCACGACCAACCAGTTGGCCGCGCTGGAAACCAGCGACCTGCGCACGCTGTCGACCGCCGCGCTGCGTGGGTTGACAACGGACCAGCTCAACGCGCTCACCTCCGACCAGATGGCCGCGCTGACGACCGCGCAGGTGGCCGGCCTGACCACGGTGCAGATCAACAACCTGACCACCGGCGACCTGAACGCGCTGACCGACGCGCAGACAGCCGCGCTGACCACGGCGCAGGTGGGCGCGATCACCTCGGGGCAGCTGGGCAGCCTGTCCACGGCCGACCTGAACTCGCTCACCACAGCGCAGTTCGCCACGCTCACATCGGCGCAGACTGCCGGTCTGGTGTCCGGCCAGATCGCCGGCCTGGAGTCGCAAGACCTGCGCGCCCTGTCCACCGCAGTGGTGCGTTCACTCAACACCGAGCAGCTCAATGCGCTCAGCTCTGACCAGATGGGTCAGCTGACCACCGGCCAGATCGCGGCGCTGACCACCGAGCAGATCGTCAACCTGACCACGACCGACCTGAACGCGCTCAGCTCCGCCCAGTTCAACGCCTTGACCACGTTGCAGGTGTCCAACCTGACGACGCAGCAGCTCTCGTCGTTGGAGACGGTGGACCTGCGCACCTTCAGCTCCACAGCCCTGCGTGCGCTGACGACCGACCAGCTGAATGCGCTCACCTCCGACCAGATGGCTGCGCTGACCACCGGCCAGGTGGCCACACTGACCACAGCGCAGATCGCCGCACTGACCACCACCGACCTGAATGCGCTGACCGACGCCCAGACCGTGGCCCTGACCACGGCCCAGGTGGCGGCCCTCAGCTCCACCCAGTTCGCTGGCCTGGGCAGCGCCGACCTGAACGCGCTGAGCACGGCGCAGTTTGCGGCCATCGGCTCGGTGCAGGTCGCCGGGCTCACCACGACGCAGATCGCCAACCTGGAATCGCAGGACCTGCGTGCGTTGACGACGGCTGTGGTGCGTGCCATGACCACAGCGCAGCTCGACGCGCTCAGCTCTGACCAGATGTCGCAGCTGACTTCGGCCCAAGTCGTGGCCCTGACCACCGAGCAGGTGGCCAACCTGAGCACGGCCGACCTCAACGCCCTGAGCACCGCCCAGTTCACCGCGCTGACCAGCAACCAGGTCACCAACCTCACGACCAATCAGTTGGCCGCGTTGGAGACCAGCGACCTGCGCACACTCAGCTCCACGGCCCTGCGTGGCCTGACCACGGACCAGCTCGGGGCCTTCACGTCCGACCAGATGGCCGCCATGACGACTGCCCAGATATCTGGCCTGACCACGGCCCAGATCGTGAGCCTGACCAGCACCGACCTGAACGCGCTGACCGACACACAGATGGCGTCGCTGACCACGGCCCAGGTGGCCGCACTCACGGCCAGCATCCAGATCGCGGGCCTGAGCACCTCCGACCTGAACGCGCTCAGCACGACACAGTTCGCGGCGCTGTCCACGGCCCAGGCCTTCGGCATGACGACCACGCAGATCGCCAATCTGGAGTCGCAAGACCTGCGCGCACTGACCTCGGCCGCTGTGCGGGGCTGGGGCACGGACCAGATCGACGCGCTGAGCTCCGACCAGATGGGCCAGCTCACCACCGCGCAAGTGGCGGCGCTGACGACCGAGCAGGTCGTCAACCTCAGCAGCACCGATCTGAACGCGCTGAACACGGCGCAGTTCACGGCGCTGACCACGCTGCAAGTGGCCAACCTGAGCACGCTGCAACTGGCCTCGCTGCAGACCGACGACCTGCGCACCCTGTCCAGCAGTGCGCTGCGTGGCCTGAGCACGGACCAGCTCAACGCCTTGACCTCGGACCAGATGACCGCGCTGACCAACGCCCAGGTGTCGGGCCTGACCACGGCGCAGATCGCCAACCTGACCACGACTGACCTTAACGCGCTGACCGATGCGCACATGGCGGCCTTCACCACCGCGCAGCTGGCCGCGCTGGGCTCTGCACAGATCAGCGGCTTCTCCAGCGCCGACCTGAACGCCTTCACGACGACCCAGTTCGGCCTGCTGTCCACGGCGCAAGTGGCAGGGTTGACGACGGGGCAGATCAGCAACCTGGAGTCGCAAGACTTGAGGGCGTTGACGACCACCGCCTTGCGTGCACTGGACACCGCGCAGATCGGCGCGCTGACGACATCGCAGATGGCGGAGCTGACCACCAACCAGGTGGCGGCCTTCACGACCACGCAGCTCAGCAACCTGGCCACCGACGACCTGAATGCATTGACGACGGCGCAGTTCGCCGCCATCAGCTTCAGCCAGGCGCCGTCGATGACAACGCTGCAGATCGCCAACCTGGAGTCCCAGGACCTGGCGGCACTGCGGGTAGCCACGGTGCGGTCACTGACCACGGATCAGATCGCGGCGATCACCACAGCCGACTTCCAGGCCTTCACGACCGCGCAGATTGCCACGCTGACAACCGCGCAGACCTTCGCCTTGACGACAGCGCAGATCGAGGCCTTCACCACGGCGCAGATCCCCGGCCTGGGCGCGGCCAACATCGCGGCCATGACCACGGCACAGATCGCAGCCTTCGAGACGAGTGACATCGCGGTGATGTCCAACGTCCAGCTTGACGCGCACTTCCTGGCCACGCCCATCGTGCTGGACCTGAATGGCGACGGCATCCAGACGCGAGCGGCTGCCGACGGGGTGCACTTTGACCTGCTGGGCACCGGCACCACGGCCAAGTGGGGCTGGGCGACGGGTGGCGATGGCCTGTTGGTGAGGGACCGCAACCACGACGGTGTCATCAACGACGGCACCGAGCTGTTCGGCGCAGCGACACTGCGCGCCGACGGCACCCGCGCCGGCAACGGTTACGCCGCCATGGCGCTGGAAGACAGCAACCACGACGGCAAGCTCAACGCCAGCGACGCGCACTGGAAGGAGCTGCAGCTTTGGGTGGACGCCAACCACGACGGCAAGACCGACGCCGGCGAACTGCACAGCCTGGCCGACTTCGGCGTCGTGGAACTCGACCTGGCCGCCCAGGTGGGCACCGACATGCAGAACGGCAACCTGATCGGACTGGTGTCGTCCTTCACCCAGGCCGACGGATCGCAGCATGCCCTGGCCGACGTCTGGTTTGCCAAGGACGTGGCGCCCGAGCAAGCCGACAGGCCTGCTCCGGCCACGCTGGGCGACCTGCTCACCGCACCGGCTGCAGACTTGCTGCCAGCCGGCGCTGCGGCCGCCTCTGCCGCAGTGGCCAGCGCCGGCCCCGCGGGCCTGTCATTGGCACAACGCCAGATGCTTGATGACGAGCTGAAGTCGTCCAACCTGGTGCTCTGACGACCGCAGCGGATTGCTCCAAAACGCCGCCCCGACAGCCCGCACGCAAGCCGTGCGATCTGTTGGCTGGCGGCCCCGCGTGAACGGATGAACTGAGCCATGTTTTCGTTCTTCCGGGCCCTTGTGGGCGGGCTGCTGGGCGGTCCGGTCGGTGCCATCCTGGCCGGCTTCAGTGCCCGCAGCAGTGCCAACCCCGACAGCGCCAGTGGCGGCGGCAGCGGCGGCGGCGGCGAACCGCCAGGCGGCAGCAGCAGCCTCACCGACGACCAGGTGCGCGCGCTGACGCCGGCACAGATTGCCGCGATGACCCCCCAGGCCCTGAACCTGCTGAGCTCGGCACAGTTCGCGCTGCTGTCGGGCGCACAGGCAGGCGCCATGACCTTGATCCAGATCGCCGCGCTGGAGTCAGACGACTTGCGCGGGCTGGGCTCGGCCGCTTTGCGCGCCTTGTCGACCACCCAGATCGTTGCGCTGGGCACCGAGCAGATGACCCAGCTGCGCGACGCTCAGGTGGCTGCGCTGACGACGGCGCAAGTGGCGTCGCTGAACACTGCAGGCCTGGCCGCACTGACCGACGCGCAGACTGCTGCCCTTGGCACCGGCCAGATTCGCGCACTGGGCGCCGACCAGATTGCCAGCCTGGCCACCAGCGACTTGAACTCGCTGCTGACTTCGCAGTTCGCGGCGCTGACTGCTCCGCAGCTGGCCGGCCTGACGAGCACACAGATCGCCAGCCTGGAGTCGCGGGACCTGCGCGCCCTGTCGTCTGCGGCCCTGCGCGCGCTGAGCACGGCCCAGCTTGACGCCCTGAGCTCGGACCAGATGAGCCAGCTCACCACCACCCAGGTGGCTGGGCTGAGCACGGACCAGGTGCGCGCGCTGAGCAGCACCGACTTCAACGCGCTGACCACGGCACAGTTCGCGGCGCTGTCCACGCGACAGGTGGGCAGCCTCGGCACCGACCAGCTGGTCCAGCTTGAGTCACAGGATTTGCGGGCACTGTCCACGGCCGTCCTGCGTGCGCTGGGCACCGACCAGCTCGCTGCGCTGACCAGCGACCAGATGGGCCAGCTGAGCCCCGCCCAGGTGACGGCATTGAGCTCGGCCCAGTTGCGCAGCCTGAGCACACAGGACCTCAACGCCCTGTCGTCAGCGCAGTTCGCAGCGATTTCCAGCGCGCAAGTGCCCGGCCTGGACACGGCGCAGTTGTCGGCACTGGACAGCGACGACCTGCGCAGCCTGGGCACGGCGGCGATTCGCGCCCTGTCCAGCCCGCAGCTCGACGCCTTGAGCGGCGAGCAATTCGGCCAGCTCACCCCCGCCCAGCTGGCGGTGCTGGGCACGGCGCAGATGGCCTCGCTGGGCACAAGCCAACTCGTGGGCATCGGCCCGCAGGCGCTGGCCGGGCTGGGCAGCGCGCAGTTCGCAGCGCTGCGCACGGGCCAGGCCAGCGCGCTCACCACGGCCCAGCTTCAGGCACTGGACAGCGCCGACCTGCGCGCCCTGGGCAGCTCGAACCTGCGCGCACTGACCACCGCGCAGCTCGGCGCGCTGAGCGGCGAACAGCTCGCCGGTCTCAGCACCGGGCAGGTGGCGGCGCTGACGCTGGACCAGATCGGCAGCCTGAGCACGGCCGACCTGAACGCCATGCTGCCGGCGCAGTTCACGGCCCTCACAGCGGCGCAGATCCCGGGCCTCACCACGGCACAGATCGCCGGCCTGGAGGTGGCCGACCTGCGCGCCTTCAACCCCGCATCGCTGCGCGCCTTGTCGGCCGAGCAGTTCGATGCCGTCACGCCGGCGCAGCGCGGCGCCCTGCCCACCAGCCTGATCGTGCTGCTCAGCCCGGTGCAGATTGCCCGCATGAACACCGAAGACCTGGGCGCCTTCACCACAGCACAGATCGCGGTGTTCACCACGGCGCAGATCGCAGCGCTCACCACCGAGCAGGTGACCAGCCTGGACGCTGGCGACATCCGCGCCCTGACGGCGATGCAGTTCGCCACGCTCAGCACCGCGCAGGTGGCTGCACTCACCACCGACCAGGTGGCCGCCATCGAGGTCGCCGACCTGCGTGCCTTGAAGCAGTCTGCAGTGCAGGCGCTGAGCAGCGCACAGCTCGATGCCCTGAGCCCGACGCAACTGGCCGCCTTCAGCACGGCCCAGGTCGCGTCGCTCTTGCCCAGGCAACTGGCCGATCTTTCGCAGGGCGACTTGAACGCGCTCACGACGACGCAGTTCGCCGCGCTGGGCTCGGCGCAGTTGCAGGCATTCGCCTTGTCGCAGTGGTCGGCGCTGGACCCGGCCGACCTGCGCGCCGTGCAGGTGAATGCGCTGGCCGCCCAGGGCACGGCCGTCATCCCGGCGCTCACCATCACCCAGGTCCACGGTCTGAGCCCGGCACAGATCATCGGCCTGACGACGGCCCAGGTGCAGGCCCTGAGCATCGAGCAGGTGCAGGCGCTGGGCCCACGGCAGATCCAGGCGCTGGAGCCGCGCGACATCCTGGCCATGAGCACGGCGCAGATCACCGCGCTGGGCACGGAAGCGATCAGACTGATGTCGCCAGCGCAGATCGACGCCTTCATCATCGCCACGCCCATCATGCTGGACCTGGACGGCCACGGCATCCAGACCCTGGCCGCCGCCGAGGGCGCGCACTTCGACCTGCTGGGCACGGGCAGCCGCGCCCGCTGGGGCTGGGCCGCCGGCGGCGACGCCATGCTGGTGCGAGACCGCAACCACGACGGCGTCATCAACGACGGCACCGAGCTGTACGGCGCGGCCACGCTGCGCGCTGACGGCAGCCGCGCCGGCAACGGCTACATCGCCATGGCGCTGGAAGACAGCAACCACGACGGCAAGCTCAACGCCCGCGACGCGCACTGGAAAGAGCTTCAACTGTGGGTGGACGCCAACCACGATGGCCAGACCGACGCCGGGGAACTGCACGGCCTGGCCGAGTTTGGCATCGTCGAGCTCGACCTGAACGCCCGGGTCGGCACCGAGGTCCAGAACGGCAACCTGATCGGCCTGGTGTCCAGCTACACGAAGGACGACGGGTCACAGCAGGTGCTGGCCGACGTGTGGTTTGCCAGAGACCTGGCACCCACGCAGGCAACCACCCCCCAGCCGGCACCGCTCAGCGAATTGCTGACGGCACCTGCCCCCGACCTCCTGCCCGCCACACCCGCCACGCCCGCCGTGGCCGCGGCTGCGGCCGGGGGTGCCCCGATGCCGATGCGCACACCCTTCGATGACGAGCGTCCCACCCCGCCCTTGATCTGAAGGCAGGCCCTGCAGTCCTGCCAATTGGCCTCGGGAACCCCGCCTTCTCTGGTCTCGCAGCGGCGGGCTGGCGTCCTACATTGCTCGCTGTCTTTTGTCCACGGATGCCGCCCGCCATGTCCACCACCGCCTTCGACACCGCCGTTCAACTCCACCAATCCGGCGGCCTGGACGGGGCGGCCGCGCTGTACCGCAAGCTGTTGGCCGATGACCCTGACAACGTGGTGGTCATGAACAACCTGTCCTTGATCGCCGGCGGGGCCGAGGCCGAAGCCCTGCTGCGCCGCTGCGTCGCCCTGGCGCCGCAATACGCTGCTGCACACGTCAATCTGGGGCAGATCCTGCAAAACCGGGGTGACGACTACGGCGCGATCCAGGAATTCGAAGCCGCGTTGCGCGCCGACGCCAACGACGCCAGCGCCCTGGCCGCGCTAAGCCGGCTGCTGACCAAGCGCCAGCAGCACCCGGGCTATGCCGCCACCTTCGACAAGCGCGTGGCGGAGCACAACTATTTTTTCCCCAGCCTCGGCCTTGACGGGCGCCAGAACGCCGGCGTGGCGCACCTGATCCGCCTGGCAGCCTGCCTGCCCGAAAGAGGCCGCTTCTTGGCCGACGACATGCTGGTGTGGGGCCGCAGCCTGAGCTTCCTGGACGACGAGCCCTTCATGGCCAGCATCTCCAAGCACTTCGACAAGCCCAACTGCCTGTGGCGCGTGGCGGTGCTCACCTGGGCGGCCCGGCAGGGCCTGCGACTTGAAGGCGACTTCGTGGAATGCGGCACCTACAAGGGCGGCACCGCCAACGTGATTTGCGACGCGCTGGAACTGCACCGGCACGACAAGCGCTTCTGGCTTTACGACGTGTTCGACTGGTCGCCGCAGGACAAGCACGTGCACTTCGAAGGCCTCGATGCCGGGCTGCACGACATCGTCAAGCAACGCTTCGCTGACATGCCCTACGTGCGCATCGTGCAGGGTTACGTGCCCGCCAGCTTTGCCCAGGGCGCCCCCGAGAAGATCGCCTTCCTCCACGTGGACATGAACAACGCCGAGGCCGAGATTGGTGCGCTTGAAGTGCTGTGGGACCGCGTCGTGCCCGGCGCCATCGTCATCCTCGACGACTACGGCTGGGCGGCGTACCACGCCCAGAAAAGCGCCGAGGACCTGTTCCTTGCCGAGCGCGGATACCAAGTGCTGGAACTGCCCACCGGGCAAGGCATTGTGATCAAGTAGCCGAGCGCAGCCAAGGAACCGATGGCTCTGCAGGAAGCCGGGCGATCAAGCCGACCAACTGCAAGGCAATGACCGGTTTCTTCTGGACGGCATGGGCCTGGTACGGGCCCTACATTGAGCGGCAAACAATCCAACCAACCAAGAGGCCCTGAATGCTTCCGCGCATCAATCTGGTTCGAACGGAAAAGACGGACTATCTGCTCTTCTCGACGCGCGATGCCATCTCGCTTTCGGTGTACCTCAACGGCATCTGGGCGGAGCCCTTGCTTCAAATCGCCAACACATTCGCGCATCAAGTCGAGTCGCCGCTCGTCATCGATGTGGGCGCAAATCTTGGCGCATTCACTGTGCCCATCGCGCAAGACCTGGCAGTGCGGGGCGGCATCGTGTTCGCCTTCGAACCCCAACGCATCATCTACCAGCAACTCTGCGGGAACGTGTTCCTCAATCGGCTGGAAAACGTGCACGCCTTCAACGCTGCAGTCGGTGACACGAACGGGTTCATCTCCATTCCCAACATCAACTACGAGAACATTGCAAACATCGGCGCGTTCACGCTCGATTCGAGCAATGCCAATGCCAACGACTTCAAGGCAACCTCGGCCCAGAGCGGCGGCTTCTCGCCGCAGGTACCGATCTGCACGCTGGACAGCGTCACACTTCCCAAAGCCCCTTCACTCATCAAGATCGACGTGGAACTGCTGGAACTCCAGGTGCTCAAGGGGGCGACCGGCTGTCTGGAGAGCCATGACTACCCGCCATTGATGCTGGAAGTCTTCCAGAACAATCACCCGCAACACCGCGATGCCGTGGAAGGCTACCTGCACCATCTCGGCTACGGCCTGTTCAAACTCGGCGACGAAGTCATCGCACAGCACCCCAGACACGGCGTTCAGGTCGCGTTCAAGCAGCGTTCAGACGGGGTTCTCGAATTCGGCAGGGTGAGGTAAATCATGGCAAGGCCGACCTTCCTGTCCGTCATTGTGCCGACGCATTCGCGCGCCAACTTGCTGCGCCGGACGCTGAAGTCCATCAAGGACCAGTCGTTCAAAGACGTTCAAGTGATCGTCGTCTCCGACGTGGACGACTTACCGACCATCCAGGTCTGCCACGAACTCTTGGGCCCCACCGATACCTTCGTCAAGCGCTCTGGTGAACGCGGCCCCTCTGAGAGCAGAAACCTGGGTCTGCAGCTTGCGCAGGGCAAGTACGTCATGTTCATCGATGACGACGACGCATACCAACCCGGTGCCCTGGAGAAGGTTCACTGCAGGTTGACCACTGGACTGGCCGAGATCGTGTTCTTCAACTGCACCGTGGTGAACGAAAGACGCGTCGACGGTGAAGCCGTGACCCTTGGCGAGACCGAACTTGACCTGGCACATCGATTCAACGACGACCTGTTCGTCAAGAACTCCATACACATGTCGTGCATCGCGTTCCCCAGGCACCTGCTCACAGGCCTGACTTTCGACCCGTACATGCGGGCCTACGAGGACTGGGATTTCATGCTGTCTGCGATGAAGTCCGCACGTGTGTCGCACATCCCGATCTCGGTCACACGGGTGCATGAAGTGCACGACGCCACGACCGACAGGCGGGGCGCCAGTACCGCCGCCAATGACTTCAATGCCGTCATCGACTACATCTATGTCTATCGACGCCATCCGTCGCCCAACCCGGGCGTTCAGGAAAAGCGCCGGCAGTTGCTGTTGACATGCAAAGTCGACCTACCTGCGTACTGTCTGTAGCGCCTGCGACCGGCAGATTCTGCCGGTCGGCGCAAGGCAGGGGTCCGAGAAGAAAGCGCAACCGGCATCCGTTGCCAGGACAGGCGGGTACTGTGGAGAGTCAGCGCCGGTGCCCCAGCAGCTTCAAAGGCGAGCCGGCGTAGATGCCATAGGACGCCAGTCGGCCCTTGACGATGGAGCCCGCCGTGACCACGGCACCGCGTTCGAGGTGGGCGCCTTCCATGATCACGCAGTTGGCGCCGATCCACACGTCGTCTTCAATCACGATGCCGGGCTGGCCCGCCAGGCGCGCCGCAGGCGCCATGAAGCCCTGTTCCATCACCGGCTTGTCGCGTGAACGGAATTCGTGCGAGGTGGGCGAGAACACGCAGTTGGCCGCGATCATCACCTGGCGGCCTATCGTCATGCCGTTGCCGGTGTACATCACGACGCCGGGGTTGACGACGGTGTGCGCGCCGATGACAAGGTCCCCCAGGCCGCCCGCGGGCTTGATCTTCACGAAGGAGTCGATCGTGACGAACTCTTCGATGACGATGCGCGACCCCTTCACCGAGTCTTCGATGTCGGCGAAGCGCGAGATGCGGGCGGTGTCGGCAATGATCAGCATGGGGGCGCTCTTGAGGCGTCAGCCGCCACCGGTGACGGCGAGGGTGGTGCCGGTGATGAAGTCGGATGCGGGCGAGAGCAGGAAGCACAGCACCGGCGCGACATCGGCGGGCTGGCCGTTGCGCTTGAGCGGGTGCTTGTCGGCATTGATCTCGACCAGCTTGTCGGGGATGTCGGCCAGGAAGGGCGTCTCGATCATCGACGGCGACACCGCGTTGATGTTGATCTGCTTGCCCGCGTATTCAGCGGCCAACGCCTTCATCAGGCCCAACATGGCGTATTTGGCAGTCACGTAATGCGCCATCGCCGAGGGCGGCGTGCCGCTCGTGTAGCTGCTGAGCATGAACACGACCTTGCCACGCCGCGCCTGCGCCATGCGCGGCAGGAGGCTGCCCAGCAAGGCCACCGCCGTGTGCAGTTGCATGTCGAGCTGCGCCCTGAAGTCGGGCCAGGCCAGGTCCTTGAAACGCGTCAGCGTGAACCGCGGCGCCGCCAGGAAGACGATCTGCGCCGGGCACGGCGTGGCGGCCAGCACACCGGCCAGAAGCGTCGCAATGCCCTCGTCGCTGCCCAGGTCGGCGGGCAGGATGACCAGCGGCGACACCACCTCTCGCGCCAGCACCGCCAGCCGCGCGGCGCCGGCATGGCAATGGGCCAGGATCACGGTGTCGGGGGCGGCGATCTGCCGGATCAGCTCGCACCCGATCGCCGATGACGCGCCGACGATCAACACATGGCGGCGCACGACGCCATGGGACGCTGGCGCCTCAGTCACTGAAACCCACCCTGATCTTCGCCCGCGACACCTTCTTGCCATGCTGGTTGATGATGTGGGCGCGGACCTCGATCTGCCGCAGCGCCTCGTGCACCACCGCCACCTCGCCAGTCACCGTGAGGCGGTCGCCGGCAAACACCGGCGCCACGAACGACGCGTCCACGCCCTGCAGCAGCGCATGGCGGCCCGGCAGGTGCACACCGGCCAGCGTGGAATAGAAACTGGCGGTGAGCATGCCGAATGCCACCCGGCCGGGGTAGCCACGGGCTTGCGCAAACTCGGCGTCGGCATGCAGCGGGTTGGTGTCGCCCGAGAGCTGGGCGAACTGGTCCAGCATGGTCGTGGTGACCACAGCGTCGAAGCTGGCCTTCACGCCCGCTTGCAGGTCGCTGACGCGGTAGTCGTTCATCGCCTCAGCCCAGCTTGGCCGCCACCAGGTCCAGCATCTCACCCACGTTGGCAAGCTGTTTGGTCTCGGCCAGCGTGAAGTGCACGCCAAAGTCCTTCTCGATCGCGACCAGCAGACTGATCTGGGCCAGCGAGTCCCAGTCCTCGACATCGGCCGCGGTGGTTTCGCGGCTCAGCACCAGGTTGGCCTGGTCGAGCACGTCACGAAAAATGTCGATCATGCGGGCGGCGATGTCGGCGGCGGAAAGGGCGGTAGTCGTCATTGGTTGACCTCGATCAGGGTGTTTCGGGGGGCAAGTTCGGGGCTGATGTCCAGCCGCCAGCGCGTGCCGGGGCGGTCGTCGGCAGGCAGGGGCGCGAAGCCGAAGTCGGGCAGCAGCCGCGTCACCATGCTGTTCTTGGCCGTCGGCACACAGCGGCCGACCAGGGCATTCAAGCCCCTGGCGCGCGCGTGGCGCACCAGCTCGTCCAGCATGGCGGCTTCCATGCCGCGCTTGAGCACGCGGCAGCTCATCAGCCACAGCTCGATGTGCAAGGCGCCGCCTTCGCAGCGCCCGCCGACGACCGACACCACGCCGTTGTCGCCGAAGGTGTCGACCAGGCGCCCGTACAGCAGCACCTGGCCCGGGTCGGCTGCCGCGGTGGTGGTCTCGGCCAGCGTGCAGCGGCGTGTCGTCAGGTTGAACTGGTTGGTCTTGTTGATGAGCTGCGTCACGCGGTCCAGGTAGAGCGGCGACACGGGCTGGATCTCGGCGCGCATCTGCAGCGAGCGCAGGAATTCATCGTGGCTGGCGTAGCGCGCCTGGCCTTCTTCGCGTGCGCGGTTGCCGGCGTAGAAGCTGCTGCGCTGCGTGTCGTCGGCAGAGATGCCGGTGGACTCGAAGGCGCCACTCTGCTCGATGATGTCGATGTAGCGCGCCACGTCGCTGCCCAGTTCAGGCACGCAGACCTCGGGCAGCTGCGCACGCACGATGTCGCGCTCCGCCGGGTTGTCGTCAACGAAGACCAGCGCGTCCAGGCCGATGCCCAGTTGCTGCGCGATGCTCACGACGTTCCTGTCCTTGGGCTCCCAGTTCGCGACGAAGGCCGAGAAGTCGCTCAAGCCCAGCACGCTGTCGGGGTGCGAGAACGCCTCGCGGGCCACCGCCTCGTCGTTCTTCGAGCACACCGCCAGGATCACGCCGCGCTGCTTGAGCAGCAGCACATAGCGCTGGAACTCGGTGTGGGCCTCGGCCACGGCACTGCCCTGGCCGATCTGGATGCCGCCCAGACCGTCGTCGCCGATCACGCCGCCCCACAGCGTGTTGTCCAGGTCCAGGACCAGGCACTTGCGGCTCTTGCCCAGCAGCGCCCGCACGATGCTGGCCACGCTGTGCGCCACCTGCGGCAGCGCGGCCAGGCTCATCGCGTACTTGTAGGCATGGCGGGCAGGCAGGTCGTACCAGCGGTCCAGACCAAAGCGCGCTGCCAGCGTGTGGATGTCGTTCAGGTGGAGCTGGGGCCGGTTGCGCGCAGCGGTCGCAAAGCGTTCGTTCAGCAAGGCGACAAAGCGGGTGCGGCCCGCCGTGGCGTAAGCGTCCAGGTTGCCCGTGGCACGGAACTGCGGCAGCTCGAAGTTGTTCTGGATCACCGGGCAGCCGTGGTCGGCCTCGATGCGCTGCCACAAGGTATCGAAGCGGGTGAACTCGGCCTGCACCAGCGCGTCAACATCGTCATTGCTGTCGGCGAAACCCGGCCAGCGGGCGATGTTCAGGCTGCTGGTGTGGATGACGACGAGCTCGGGCGCGAATTCACGCAAACCGCCCTCGGGAAACAGCACCTCTTCTTCAAAGCGGTTGTAGCCCGACTCGTGGAAGCTCGGCCGGATACCGGCGTCCAGCAGGAAGAGTTCCAGCATGTCCTTCAGCTCGGCCGTGGTCGAGCCGCCGAGCAAGGCCACGCGCTTGTCCACCAGCCCGCTGCGCGCCAGCAATTCGCGCCTCAGCGCACGCTTCTTGCGCAGCAAGGCGTGCGGGTCGATGGGCGCGGCCAGCAGGGTGTGCATGGCTCAGGCAGCCACCGCGACTTGCCGTGCCGCGGCATTTGCAGACTGCGACGCCAGGCTGGCGTTGGCCTGCGCCAGCAGATGGGCGTACAGGCCCAGCTGGCTGACGTCCAGATGGGACAGGAAGACATAGAGCAGGCGGGTCAGGGCGAGCTGATCCGGGTGGCGCAGCTCGGCCTCGAAGTTCATCACGAAGGACATCTTGCACATCAGCACGCGCTTCATGAGGGCTATCTTCTGCAGGTCAGACAAGGTCGTGCACTCAAGGATCAGACGCGCAAAGTGCAGCAACCGGCGGCCCTGGAAGAAGTAGCGGTCGGCGGCTTCCTTCGGGAACTTGATCTGGTAGGTGGCGTCTTCGATGCCGGCCACGTAAAGCACCTGGTCGGGCAGCGTGAGCACGCCGTGCTCCAGGATCTGGCGCACCACCATGTACTCGTCGTCAGCGCCGTCGGGCTCGGCGGCGCCGAACCAGGCGATCGCGCTGCGCCGGTGCAGGCCGTACATGATGCTGTGCGGCGTGGCGTCATAGAAGGCCATCGCCTCGGCAAAGCGGTCCTGGCCGCTCATCTTCGGCAGCGCGGCGGTGCCCCGGGCCCCCAGCGCACGGTTGTGGCGGATGAAGCCGGGCATCACCAGGCCCACGCCGTGCTGCAGATGCTGCTCGACGCAGGTGGCGACGAAGCGCGGGTCCCACTCGTCGTCGTCGGCGGCCCACATGAAGTACTCCCCCGCCGAGTGGTTCAGCACGTACTGGAAGTTCTTCAGGATGCCGAGGTTCTCGGGCTGATTGACGACGCGGATGCGCGGATCGAGTTCGGCACAACGCGCCAGCAACTGCGCCACCATGGGGTTGGGTGACGCGTTGTTGCTGACCAGGATCTCAAGATTCCCATAGGTCTGGCTGGCGATCTGCTTGATGGTGCGCAGCAGGCCGTCGGGCCGGTTGTAGGTGGGAATGCCGACGCTGACCAAGGGCGTGCTCATCACAGAACCTCTCAGGCCCGCACGCGGCGCAGGAAGCCGTCGGGTGCCGAGGTGACCAGGATGCGGTCTTCCACCGAGCGGTCGATGACGAACTCCGGGTGGTCCTTGATCCACTCCCACACCGCCGTCTTGGGGTTGTTGCCCTTGCCCCAGGGGCGATCGGTCCAGACGTAGTCGTCGGGCATGTCCTCCACAAACGTGTCGAAGACGATGATGTAGCTGTCCACGCTGACCAGCCCGGCGTAGGCCTTCAGCTCGGCCAGCACGTGCTCGTGCGTGTGGTTGCTGTCCAGGCAGACCAGCACCTTCTTCTTGCCCTCAGCCAGCTTGTGGACCTGCGCCACCACCTCGGGCGCCACGCTGCTGCCTTCGATCATCGTGATGCGGTGGGCCAGCGGGTGGTCTTCGATAGCCGCACGGTTGTGGTCGCGGATTTCGATGTCCACACCCACCACCTCGCCGTGGCCGAGCATTTCCAGCATCGACGCCGACAGGATCAGCGAGCCGCCGTGAGCGATGCCGGTCTCGACAACGAGGTCGGGCTTGACGGCCCAGATGATCTCCTGCATGGCCATGGCGTCCATGGGCAGCTGGATCAGCGGGCGGCCCAGCCACGAGAAATTGTTCATGTACTTGCGTTCCAGCGCCATGCTGCGGAACTGGCTTGAAAGCGCGCGGAACTCCTCGTCGCTGCCAAAGGCCCCGATGCGGCTCATCTTCTCGGCGCGGTAGTCGCGGTGGGCGCTGGGCGTGGTCTCGAGATAGTTCATGTCAGTCCTTGGGTGGGGGTGGTTGATTGCGGCCATGCGCCTGAAGAAACGCGGTGAAGTGATCGGCAAAGGCCTGGGGCTTGAATCCGAACTCGCTGCGCACGCGCTGCGTGTTGATGGGCGCGAAGTCCCACAGCGGTGCGTTGGGCGCCACGTCCACCGTGATGCCGCGCACCTGCTGCATCAGCCGGGCGACGGTGCCGCCCGACACCTGTTCGCCGCTGGCCACGTTGAAAATGCCGGTGGCCGGTGAGGTGGCGATGCGCGTCAGCAGAGCGGCCGCATCGCCCTGGGCGATGTAGTCCTTGCAGCCGTCGGGTGCGGACCGCATCACGGCGCGTCCGGACCCTGCGGCCTCGGCCAGCAACTGGTCGATGAAGGTGTCGGCGTCGCGGCGCAGGCCGACCACGTTGGACAGCCGCGCCACCTTCATGCCCGGCCTGCCGCTGTGCAGGCACAGGGCCTCGCCGGTGAGCTTGCTCAGGTTGTAGAGGTCGCTGGCGTCGTTGGGGTTGACGCGCAGGCTGGCGCCCTCGTGCGTGTCGGCACCGCCCGCGTAGACGCGGGTGCTGCTCAAGTAGGTCAGCGATTCGAAGTCCGCTTCCGCGATCAAACGTCGCAGCACGCAGACATGCGCCTCGACCGTGTCCAGCGGGCGGCTGCGGAAGTCTGCCGTGAGCCCGATGGTGTAGATCACGTGGCCCAGCGGCTGGCGGTAAATCTGCTCATCGCCACGCGCGGGCGCCAGGCAGTCCAGCCCCAGGCCACGGACGTGGGGCACCAGCGCGCTGCCGACGAAGCCGCCCGCACCCAGCACGGTGATGCGCGGCAACGGCCCGGCGCGCGCGGCGCTGCGCGCTGGCCGTTCCTGCAGGTCGAGCGCCGCGATCACAGCCGAACCCCAGAAAAGCCGTGGGCCACGAGCGCCCTGCCCGCGTCGCGCGGCGACATCGACACCACAGGCAACGGCCAGGCGATGGCCAGGTCGGCGTCGAGCGGGTTCAGTCCGTCTTCGGCGTCGGCCACATGCGCAGCCGAGTTGCAGTAGAGCATCTCCACGTCGTCTTCCAGCGCCTGGAAGCCGTGCGCAAAACCGGGCGGCACCAGCAGCGCGTGGCCGTTGTCGGCCGTCAGCAGTGCGCCGTGCCACTGCAGGTAGGTGGGCGAGCCGATGCGCACGTCCACCGCCACGTCCAGCACGGCGCCGCGCAGGCAGCTCACCAGCTTGTGTTCGCCGTGCGGCGGGCGCTGGAAGTGCAGGCCGCGCGCACAGCCGCGCACGGTGGTGCGCGAGTGGTTGACCTGGGCCAGCGACACGGCCCAGCCGGCCTCGGCCAGGTCGCGAGCGCAGAACATGCGGGCGAAGAAACCGCGCTCGTCGCGCAGCAGCGTGCGCTGCACGAGCAGCAGCCCGTCCAGCGGCGTGCGCTCGATCTTGAAGCGGCTCATGACAACACCTCGGTGTGGCCCCCTCTCCCGCTGGCGGGAGAGGGCTGGGGTGTGGGCTGCGTGCGGGCGAGGAGGCCGGGCACCGCGGCGCCAGCCGTTGCCGCTGCGCGGGGTGCAGCCGCCTCGAAGTCGTCGATGTCCTTCTGGCACAGCGCCAGCGCCGTCGCACCCTGGGCCTGTCTGCGGTACCAGTGCAGCGCGCGGCGCACGCCTTCTTGCAGCGGCCAGCGCGCGCTCACGCCCAGCACGGTGCGGGCACGCGCCACTTCCAGCGCCAGCCAGCCCGCTTCGTGCGGGCCCGTGGGGGCCTCTTCGGTGTGCCAGGTGCCACTGCCATAGGCTTGTGAGGCCAGGTTCACGACCTCGCCCACGGTGGCGGCCTCGCTGCTGTCCGGGCCGAAGTTGTAGGCCCCCGCCAGGCTGGGCTGGGCCCACAGCTTCTCGGCCAGCACCAGATAGCCGGCCAGCGGCTCCAGCACATGCTGCCAGGGGCGCAGCGCCTGCGGCCGGCGGATGAGCAGCGGCATGCCGGCCTGCCAGGCGCGCACGGCGTCGGGCACGAGCCGGTCGGCAGACCAGTCGCCGCCACCGATGACGTTGCCCGCACGCGCCGTGGCCACCGCCACGCCGCGCTTGGCCAGGAACGCGTCGCGGTAACAGGCCGACACCAGCTCGCTCGCCGCCTTGCTGGCGCTGTAGGGGTCGTGCCCGCCCAGGGCGTCGTCTTCGCGGTACGGCCAGGCCCATTCGAGGTTGCGGTAGACCTTATCGGTGGTCACGTTGACCACCGCACGCACCGAGTCCACGCCGCGCAGCGCCTCCAGCAGGTGGGCCGTGCCCATGACGTTGCTGGCGAAGGTCTCCAGCGGGTTGGCGTAGCTGGCGCGCACCAGAGGCTGGGCCGCCAGGTGCAGGACGATCTCTGGCCGCGCGCGGGCCACCGCGTGGGCGACGGCCTGGGCGTCGCGGATGTCGCCCCCCACCGACAAGGCGCGGGCCTCGGCCGGCAGGGCGGCATGCAGGCTGGGCGTGCTTTCGGGCGGCAAGGCATAGCCATGCACCCGGGCGCCCAGGCGGCGCAACCACAGCGCCAGCCAGCTGCCCTTGAAGCCGGTGTGCCCGGTCAACAGCACGCGCTTGCCGCGCCAGAAATCGGCGTTGGGGTTCATCAGCAGCTCACCAGCACTTCCACGGCGCGCGGCCCGACTGCCACAGTTCTTCCAGCACGTTCTTCTCGCGCAGCGTGTCCATGGGCTGCCAGAAGCCGTCGTGGTTGAAGGCCATGAGCTCGTCGTCGCGGGCCAGGCCGGTCAGCGGTTCCTGCTCCCACGACGTGGCGTCGCCCTCGATGCGCGACAGGCAGCGCGGCGACAGCACGAAGAAGCCGCCGTTGATCATGCCGCCCTCGCCGCGCGGCTTCTCCATGAAACCGTAGACGCTGCGGCCGTCCATCTGCAGCGCGCCGTAGCGGCCGGGCGGCATCACGGCAGTGATGGTGGCGTCCTTGCCATGGGTCTTGTGGAAGGCGATGCTGGCGGCAATGTCGACGCTGGCCACGCCGTCGCCATAGGTCAGACAGAAGGCGTCCTCGTCCTTGACGTAGTCGGCCACGCGGCGCAGGCGCCCGCCGGTCATGGTGTCTTCGCCGGTGTCCACCAGCGTCACGCGCCAGGGCTCGGCGTGGCGCTGGTGCACTTCCATGCTGTTCTTGGCCATGCAGAACGTCACGTCAGACGTGTGCAGGAAGTAGTTGGCGAAGTACTCCTTCACCATGTAGCCCTTGTAGCCACAGCAAATGACGAACTCGTTGACGCCGTGCGCCGAGTACATCTTCATGATGTGCCAGAGGATCGGCTTGCCACCGATCTCGATCATGGGCTTGGGCCGCAGGCCGGTTTCCTCGGATATGCGGCTGCCCAGTCCACCGGCCAGGATCACGGCTTTCATGACTTCATCTCCTGTGTGGGGTGCGCCTTCAACGCAACCACTCCGACACGCCCCGCCCGAGCGCGAGCAGGTTGGCGTTCAACATCTGCACGTCGTGCAGGGCATTCACATAGGCCACGCGCAGGCTGTAGTGCTCGCTCTCGGCACCCATCACATCGAACAGGCTGCGCCGGCCCAGCTGCTGCCACTGCTGCAGCGTGAAGTTGCGCACCTGCTCACTCTCGCGCAGCACCTCGGCCACACGGCGGGCGCGGTCGACGCTGGACAGCGCCTGCTCGTGAATTTCTGCGACGCGGAAGCGGCGCGACTCGACCTCGTCGGCGCGCTGCAGCCGCGCCGCCTGGGCGCGCTTGCGGGCCGCGTCGGTGGCCGATTCCAGTCCCGGGCTGAGCAAGGGCACGTTGAACAACACCCCCACCGAGTACGACCCGTTTTGTGTGTTGCCGCGGTTGCCACCCTGGCTGCCGTTGTAGCTGAGGGCGCCGTTGCCCGAGGCCGCCAGGCTGACCACCGGCCGGCCGCTGATTTCCACCGCCGAGGCATAGCGCCCGGCCGCTGCGGCCTGCGCGTCGAGCGCGCCAATGTCGGGCGACTTCTCCACGTCGGCGACCAGCTGTTCCAGTGGCGGCACGCCTGAAAACACGGTCGACAACCCATCGGCTGGCGGCAGCCCGTCGCCAACCAGGCGGCGCAGGCGGATTTCGATCTGCCGCACCAGGGACTGGCTCTGCGACTGCGCCAATTCGGCCTGCTGCAGCGACTTCTGCGCCTGCACCAACTCGCTGGCGCGGCCACGGTCGGCGCGCACGATGGTTTCCAGCGCCTCGACCAGACACGACATCTTGCGTGCCGACTGGCGGTACACCTGGGTCTGCGACCGGTAGCGGCTGCGCTCCAGCGCCAGCGTCACCGTCATCAGCGAAATCTGCTCCTGTTGGGACAGGTGGCCGAAGCGCGCCGACTCGGCCAGTTGCGTGCGCCAGTCGACCAGGCGGTCGGTCCGGCCGCCGTCGTAGACCGTCTTGCTGACGCTGACGGACGCCCGTAACTGGGTCGCGCTCGTCTCGGCAATGCCGACCGTCTTGGTGCCGCCCGGGCCAAAGCCCCCGCCCACGCTGGCTTGCAGGGCCTTGGCCGCGCGGGTCTCGTTGATGTCTTGCACGGCGGCCTCGGCCAGCAGGGCCGATGCACCCACCGCGTTGCTGCGGGCCAAGGCATCGCGCACCATTTGCTGGAGCTGAAGCCGCGGCTCGGCAGCCGTGACCTTGGCCGCCGCAGACGCGGCCTCAGCGCCCGTGAAGGCCTGCAGAGACTCTTCGTCCAGGCAGCGCGCACCGGCCGGGGCGGCAGCCCACGCAGCCAGCCACAGCAGCGCACACGGCAAAGCGCGTGGGCAGTGCAGGTCGCGGCGACGGGAGGGTTTGTGCGGGTTCATCAAACGCGTGCCGCTCACGAACAGTCGGCACGCAGCGCGGAGTTTGAAGTTCGCCTCCCGCACCCGATCGCCGGAGTTCTGCCGCTTTTGGCCCGTTGTTTGCCGTCGCGGCGGCTGCTTATGATCAACAGCCCCCTGCCATTGCGGCGCAAGCCTTCGAGGACACCCCATGCAAGCCTGGCTTTGTGAATCCCTGGACGGTGTCGGCGCCCTGCGCTGGCAGACCCTGCCCACGCCCGCGCCCGCCGCTGGCGAGGTGCGCATCGCGATCGAGGCGGCCAGTCTCAACTTTCCGGACCTGTTGACGGTCGTCGGCAAATACCAGGTCAAGCCGCCCCTGCCCTTCGTGCCGGGTTCGGAATTCGCCGGGCGCGTCGACGCCGTCGGCGACGGCGTGCACCACCTGAAGGTCGGTGACGCGGTCGCGGCCATCGGCAGCCACGGTGGCTTCGCCACGCATGCCTGCGTCAGCGCCGCCCAGGTGATGCCGCTGCCGTCGGGCTTCGCCCTGGAGGACGGCGCCGCCTTTGCCTTCACCTACGGCACCTCGCACCACGCGCTGATGGACCGCGCCGGCCTGCAGGCCGGCGACACCGTGCTGGTGCTGGGCGCCGCTGGCGGGGTCGGCACGGCGGCCCTGCAGATCGCCAAGGCCGCCGGCGCACGCGTGATCGCCGCCGTCTCCAGCGACGAGAAGTGCGCGCTGTGCACGCAACTCGGCGCCGACGCCTCCATCAACTACAGCACCACCCCGCTGCGCGAGGCCTTGAAGGAAGCCACCGCCGGCAAGGGCCCGGATGTGGTCTTCGACCCCGTGGGTGGTGACCTGGCCGAGCCGGCCTTTCGCGGCATCGCCTGGCGCGGGCGCTACCTGGTGGTGGGTTTTGCCGGCGGCGGCATCCCCGCCCTGCCGTGGAACCTGGCGCTGCTGAAGGGCGCGTCGGTGGTGGGTGTGTTCTGGGGCGACTTCGTGCGGCGCGAACCCAGGAAGCACGCTGCGGCGATGGCCCAGCTGGCCCAGTGGTACGCCCAGGGACAGGTCAAGCCCGTCATCGACCGGCGCCTGCCGATGAGCGAATTGCCAGCCGCCTACGCCCGCATGGGCAGCCGTCAGGTTTGCGGCAAGGTGTTACTGGTGAACACTTGAACGCAGCGATTGGCGCTAGCATGCGCCGCCAGGACAGGAGACAGCGCGGATGACCGTCAAGGTATTGATCCTCGAAGACAACCCGGTGGCACGCAGTTTCCTGTGCCGCGTGGTGCGCGAAAGCTTCAGCGACGCCAACCACATCACCGAGGCCGGTGACTTGCTGACTGCGCGCAAGCACATCGCACTCACCGGCGGAGCGCAAGGCCTGCACGGCGCCGACCCGTTCAAGCTGATCCTCGTCGACCTGGAACTGCCTGACGGCAACGGCATGGAACTGCTGGCCGAGCTGGGCGCCTACCCGGCAACCAAGATCGTCACCACCCTGTATTCCGACGACGACCATCTGTTTCCGGCCCTGCAATGCGGTGCCGACGGCTACCTGCTGAAGGAAGACCGCTTCGAGGTGCTGGTCGAAGAACTGCAGAAGATCGTGCGCGGTCAGCCGCCGCTCAGCCCGGCCATTGCGCGCCGGCTGCTCACGCATTTCCGCTACGGCCCGGGCGCGGGCGATTCGCAGGCGCCCGACTCCGGCTTCATCACCACCAGCGGCTTCAACACCAGCCGCCCGATGCCGATGGAGAAAACGCCTGAAACCGAACGCCTCACGCCGCGCGAGACCGAGGTGCTGACCTACCTCAGCAAGGGCTTCACGATCAAGGAAATCGCCAGCCTGATGGGCATCAAGTGGTTCACCGTCAACGACCACATCAAGTCGATCTACAAGAAGCTCAACGTCAGCAGCCGGGCCGAGGCCGCCGTGCTGGCCAGCAAGCAGGGGCTGGTTTGAGCGGCCGGGCCTGAGCGCCGGTGAACAAGTCTGGCGCGGCGGCGATGTCGTCGCCCACCCGCCGGCCACAGGTTGAGCAACTCGGGCCGGATTCGGCCTTCGGGCCCGGCACCCTGGACCGCCGGCGCGGCCGGGCCAGACGCCCGCACCTGAGCCAGCCACAGCGCCGCACCTGGGCTGCGCTGCTGGGCCTGGTCTGCCTGGGCCTGGCGCTGCTAGCGCGGCAACTCGCCGCCATGCCCTGGATCGATGCGCAGTGGCGGGCCGATGCCCGCGGTGCCGTGGTGCTGGAGTCCAGCCCCCTGCCCGCGCTGGCGGGCTTGAATGGACAGGCGCTCACCGCGGTCTCGGCGCTGCATGGCGAACGCCTGGCACCGGACGCCCTGCTGCTTCACACCTTGCCCCGCTGGCAGGTCGACGACGCCCATCGCCAGACCCAGGCGCGCCAGCAGGCTGCCCTGGCCGCGTTGTTTTCCCACGGGTCCGTCCGACTCGACTTTGCCGATGGCAGCGCCGTCACGCTGGCAACCGCGCCGCGTGGCGTGGCCGGCCTGGGGCTGGCGTTCTGGTTGTTCACCGGTCTGGCCGGGGCACTGATGGGGCTGGGGCTGTCCGTGCTGCTGGTGCGTCCCCAGGCTCGCAACGTGTTGTACCTGCTGATGGCCACCTGCCAGGCGGGCCAGCTGCTCTTTCTGGCCCGGGCCAGTCTTCCCGGGCTGGGCGCCTTGCCGCCCGGCGGGCCGCTGGCGCTGGCCTTGTGGGGGCCCTTGGCACTCGATGCACTCATCGCGGCCGCGGCCGTGCAAGCGCTGCTGCTGCACCCGCGCCGCCAGCCCGGGGCGGGCCTGCTCGCCACGGCGGCGTGGGCCGCGGCCCTGGGTTGGTTCAGCCTGGCGTGGCTGGCCTCGCCGCCCGGCCTGTGGTGGTGGGCGCAGACGATGGCGTTGGCGGCAGCCGGTGCCGGCTGGTGGCTGGCGGGGCGGCAGCAGCGCACCGAGCCCAACCCCTATGCGGCGCTGCTCCAGCGCATGACCGCGCTCGTCGGCCTGGCCATGGGGGTGGTGACGGTCCTGGTGGCGACGGCGTCGCTGTGGCCCGACACCGCCGGCGCGGCGGCCACCCTCGGCGCCTGGGTCTGGAGCCTGGTTCCCAGCACCCTGTTGTTGCTGGCGCCCTTCATCTCGCGCTCGCGCCAGGTGCTGCGCGAAGCCGCCTTGCTGGCCGGCGCAGTGGCCATTGCGGCGGCCGCGCAGCTGCTGTTCGCAGCGTCCTTGTCGCTGGGTCGTGTCGGCGCCTGGGTCCTGGCTGCCGGCCTGGGGGCGGCCCTGTACCTGCTGGCGCGGCGCCTGACCATCAAGCAGGGCGCCGGCAACCCCCTGCTGGACGCCGAACGCACCTTCGAACAGCTCTACCGCGCGGCGCGGGACCTGCAGGCGCAGCCCGGTCGCCATCGCCAACTGCTGACCCAGTTGCTGCGCGACCTGTTCGGCCCGCGTGAGGTCCTGCCGGCCCGGCGCGATCTGGTCCAGGCCCGCGTGGTCGGCGGCGGCGCCGCGCTGGAAGTGCCCTTGCGCGGCAGCAGCCGGCACGTGTCCGACGAACCCGGACCGACCCTTCTGCTGCGCCTTGCCGACGGTGGCCAGCGCCTGTTCACCGAAGACGACGCCCGCCTGGCCGACCGCGTCGTGGAACGCCTGCGCCGCGCCGTGGCCTACGACCGGGCGGTGGAACGCGGCCGCAGCGAGGAGCGCCAGCGCATCGCCCAGGACCTGCACGACGACATCGGCGCGCGCTTGCTGACGCTGATGTACCAGGCCCAGACGCCGGCCATGGAGGAGTACATCCGCCTGACCATCAAGGACCTGAAGACCCTGACCCGCGGCCTGGCCGCTGGCGAGCACCGCCTGTCGCATGCCGTCGGCGAGTGGAAAGCCGACCTGACGCAGCGCCTGGCCGACGCCCAGGTGCAATTGATGTGGACCTTCACCCACGACCGGGATGTGCCCCTGAGCATGGCGCAGTGGTCGGCGCTGACGCGGGTGCTGAGAGAACTGGTCAGCAACGCGCTGCAACACGCCCGGGCCACCCGCGTGGGCATCCAGATCAGCCTGGACGGCCCGGTGCTGAGACTGCGCGTTTCCGACGACGGCTGCGGTCGCGCCCCGGAGACCTGGGCCCATGGCTTGGGCCTGGGCGGCGTGCGCAAGCGCATCAAGCTGATCGGCGGCGAAGTTGCCTGGCACGAGAACGCGCCGCTGGGCATCGTCTGCGAACTCACGGTCGCCGATTTCGCGCAGCAGGTTGACTGAACCCGGTGCCGGCGTCAGCCCCCTGCGGGTTCGCGGGTTTGCGGCTAGACCCGCGCCAGCCCGAGCAAGTGCGCCATGTCCTTGAAGAAGATGCGCACGTGGGCCATGGGGCTGCGGCGCACGAGTTCCTTGTTCATGTAGGACTCGAAGGTCAGCTGCTGCACGTCACGGTCCTTGCAGATGCTGACGAAGCTCTCGCGGCGCTTGTCGGTGCTGTACCAGAAGCGCTGCATGATGCCGAGCACCAGGAACACGGTGCCATGCTGCTTCATGAAGCGCTTGCGCGCCTGGGCCAGGCACTTGCCGTTGCCGGTGACGAGCAGTTGCTCGACGGCCTGGGCGGCCACGCGGCCGCCGTACATGGCGTAGTAGATGCCCTCGCCAGACGCGGGCGCCACCACGCCGGCGGCGTCGCCCGCCAGCACCACGTCGCGCGCGTTGTCCCAGCACTTCAGCGGCTTCATGGGCAGGGGCGCGCCTTCACGGCGCACGGTGACGGTGTCCTTCAGGCCGGCGACTTCACGCAGGCTCTGCGTGGCGTGGCGCAGCGAGAAGCCCTTGTCGGCGCTGCCCGTGCCGATGCTCAGCGTGTCGCCGTGGGGGAACACCCAGCCGTAGAAGTCGGGGCTGACGGTGCCGCGGTAGTACACGTCGCAGCGTGTGGCGTCGTAATCGGGGCCGGGCTGAGCGGGCTTGCGCACGATCTCGTGGTACGCGAAGACGCACTCCACGTTCTTGGCGCCGGGCACGGCGTCGCGTGCCACGCCGGAGCGTGCGCCGTCGGCGCCGATGACGGCGCGGGTGCGCACCTGCATCGCCAGCAACTGACCGCTTTCGCCGCGCACGTTGTAGTTCACGACTGCCATGCCGTCGGCGTCGCGGGTGAGCTTGTCGTAGGTGCCGGTGCGGCGCTCGGCACCGGCCTGGGCGGCGCGTTCGCGCAGCCATTCGTCGAAGTGCTCACGGTCGACCATGCCGACAAAGCCGTTCTCGATCGGGATGTCGACCTTGACGTCCTTCGGCGAGACCATTCGCGCGGACCGCGCACGCGCCACGAGCAGTTCGTCGGGGATGGCGAAGTCCTTGATCAGGCGCGGCGGGATGGCGCCGCCGCAGGGCTTGATGCGGCCGGCACGGTCCAGCAGCAGCACGCGCTTGCCGATCCGGGCCAGATCGGTCGCCGCCGTGGCGCCCGCCGGGCCCCCACCCACCACCACCACGTCGAATTGTTCAGTCGTGTTCATACTTCACCTCACGTTGACCAAGGTCCCGGCATGTGCCAGCGGCGCACCGGGTGTTTGTTGCTGCGGCGGCGCGGGTGCCGCCGGGTTGTCTATGCAGGTGGCCAGCCGCGCGGCCACCAGGAACAGCAGCGCTTCGAGCGCAAAGACGCAGGCATAGGCCGCGCCAGGGGAGCCGATCAACCAGCGCGCCACGTCGCTGGCGGTCGCGCCGGCCAAGCCGCCCACGCCAAAGGCGATGGCCTGCGCGGCGCCCCACAAGCCCATGCGCACGCCCTCACGGCGTTGGCGGCCCTCACCGGCCAGCCGCATCATCGAGCCGATGGCAGCGATGGAGAAGGCACCATTGGCCGCGCCCAGCAAGAACACGTTGGCAGCCAGCGGCCAGCCCGGGCCCACCTGACCTGCCATCACCAGGCCCGCCAGGGCCGCACCCGATGCGATGCAGCCGCCGACCGCCCAGGCGCGCAGGGAACCCCAGCGTCGACCCAGCAAGCCGCCGCCAGCGACTGCCACCAGGATCATCCCGGCCAGCACGCCGCCGTGCTGCAGGCCTGAGAGCTGCGTCGTCTGCCCGGGCGTGAAGGCAAACACGGTGCCGGCGAAGGGCTCGAGGATCAGGTCCTGCGCGCTGTAAGCCAGCATCGAGACGAAGATGAAGATCGTGAAGCGCCGCGCGTCGGGCTCGGCCCACACCTGCGCCAGGGCCTGGCGGAAGGGCGGTGGCGCGGGTTCGGCGGCTTCGCGCGTGCTGGCAGTTCCGGTGCCGGCCTGGCCCTCCACGCCACGCAGGGCACACAGGGCCAGCACGAAGGCGACACTGCAGACGGCCGCCATCACGCCCACGAGACGCTCTGGCGAGTAGGGCTCCAGCAACTTGCCGGCCACGCCCGCGGTGACGGCAAAGCCCATGATCATCATCATCCACACGACGGTGGCGGCCGGCGCCCGGCGCTGCGGCGCGACGCGCTTGGCCAGCAACACCAGCAGGTTGGTGCCGCTGGCGCTGACGCCAAAGCCGATGGCCACAAAGCACAGCAGGGCCAGCGCGATGCCGGCCGGGAGCGACGAGCCCATCCACGCCGTGGCCGCAGCCGCACCCACGGCGCCCAGCGCCAGCACGGCCAGGCCGCCAACGATCCAGGGCGTGCGCCGGCCGCCGACGTCAGACCCGAAACCCATGCGCGGCCGCGAGATCTGCACCGCGTAGTGCAAGGCCACCAGGATTCCCGGCAGCAGCGCCGGCAGGCCGAGTTCAACCACCATGACGCGGTTCAGCGTGGACGTGGTCAGCACCACCATGGCGCCCAGCGCGGCCTGCACCAGGCCCAGGCGGAAGATGCCCCACCAGGACAGGTCGGTGCTGGCCTGCTGCGTCACGCGGCTGCCATCCCACGCAGGGCAAAGGCGCTGACCATCATGCCGGCCACAAACAGCGGCACGCCGAAGCCGCTGTAGTACAGCGCGCGCTCCACCGGCTTGGCGATGAACCAGCGCATCAGCACCCCCTGGCCGACCAGCAGGCAGGCCACCGCCACGGCAAACCAAGGCGCGTTCCAGTGCAGCAGCAAAGCGATGACCACCAGCTGCGGCACGGCCATCACCACCGAAGCCACCTGTGCCGCACGCAGCGGCCCCAGCATGACCGGCAGCGAACGGATGCCCATCAGCCGGTCGCCGGTGATGGCCTTGAAGTCGTTCAGCGCCATGATGCCCAGGGCGCCCAGGCTGTACAGGCCTGCCAGCAGCAGCGAGGGCGCGGGCGGCATGGCGCCGCCGGCCATCACCGCCGCGCCGGTCACCCAGGCCAGCCCCTCATACGACAGGCCGCAGGCCGCGCAGCCGAGCCAGCCATTGCGCTTGAGCCGCAGCGGCGGCGCGCTGTAGGCCCAGGCCAGCAGCAGGCCGGTGACGGCGGCGGCAAAGCCCCAGGGGCCCAGCGCCGTGGCCACCAGCAAAGACACTGCGGTCCAACCAACAGCGATGTACAGACCCCAGCGCCCGGGGATGCGGCCCGACGGGATCGGTCGCTTGGGCTCGTTGATGGCGTCGACCTCGCGGTCGAACCAGTCGTTCACGGCCTGGCTGGTGGCGCACACCAGGGGCCCCGCCAGCAGCACACCCACCAGGGCCAGCAACCAGCGGTCGGTCAGGGGCACGCCCGAAGCCACGACACCGCAGGCAAAGGCCCACATCGGCGGAAACCAGGTGATCGGCTTGAACAGTTCGGCCACCGCCCGCCATTCAGGCAGGGGACGCAGGGCAGCCAGGGTGGACGAGCTCATCGGGCACCATGTTGCCGTTGACACTCTCCGGTGTCAATCAGAATTGACACTCGGCAGCGGCCGGGCGCCGGCTACTTTTCCGCGTCGCTGGGCAGGTCGCCCACGCCGTAGCGGCGCAGCTTCACGTACAGGCTCTGGCGCGACAGGCCGAGCATTTCCGCGGCCGAGGCGCGGTTGTCGTGCGTCAGCTCCAGCGCGGCCTCGATGCACAGCTGCTCGATCAGGTCGGTGGTCTCGCCGACGATGTCTTTCAGCGGCACGCGGCCGACCAATTCGGTCAGTTGGCCCACCGAACGCGGCAGCTCGCGCTTGCTGCGCACCTCGCCCGTCAAGCGCCGGCCGATGTCGCGAATGGTGAAACCCAGGAACGGCCGGTCACCGTGCGGCACCATGGTGGCCGAGATCTCGACATCGGTCAGCGCGCCGTACTCGCCGCGCAGGGTGGTGGCAAACAGGCGCACGGCGCCGCGCTGACGCAGGTTGCTGATGAGCACGCTCAGGTCGACCCCGGTGCGGCCCAGCCAGCGGTCCAGGGTTTCGCCGCGCACCTGGTCTTCGGTGGTCAGCTGGACCAGTTCGATGAACGACACGTTGGCTGACATGACCCTGCCGTCGATGTCGGTGACCACCAGACAGTCGGGCGCCGTCTGCACCAGCTTGAGCAGCATGGCGCTGGTGCCGGGGACGGCTTCGGCGACGGCCGTGGCCTGGGCTGGCGACAGGCGCACCACGAAGTGCGTGGTCCGGTCCTGCCGGTACATCGACACCGACACCGCGACCTCGCCGCGGGCCTCCAGCAGCTCTGCGCGGGCCGATTCCGCCCGGCCGGTCGCACGCACACCGGCCAGCAGGTTGTTGATGCCCTCGGCGCTGCGCGCGTCCATGCCCAGCGGGAAGACCTGGCCGACCAGCCCCTGGGGACCGCCACTGCCGACGAGCTGCGCTGCGGCGGGGTTGGCTTCCAGCACCTTCTGCGTCGTGGCGTCGACCACCAGCACCGCCTCGGAAGCGACCTGGAACAGGTGGCGGTAGCGGGTCTCGGCGTGGCGAAACTTCCAATAGTCGCGTTCCATGGCCTGCTGGGCTTCCACCAGGCGCTGCTGCAGTGCCGCGATGGCCCGCAGGTCGCGGCCGCAGACCAGACTGCGCCCGCCACCGATGGGCACGGCCGCCAGGGCCAACGGCAGGCTGGCGCTGCCGTCAACCAGCGCGTTGATCTGCCGCCAGCGCGGCCCGGCCACCCCGGTGCTGACCACGTCGCGCAGCATGGATTCGATCTTCGGGCGGCTTTCGATGGCCACGGTGTCGACCAAGGCACGGCCGATCCACGGACCCAGGGCGTCGCCGGGCTGGTCTTCGATGCTGCTGGACAGGTCGCGCACGATGCCGTGCTCGTCGACGATCAGCGTGATGTCGTTGGCCACGGTCAGCAGCCCGCCCAAGGCGTTGGCACCGAGGGTGCCCAGCGTGCTCTCCGGTGCTCCAAAAGGCCTCATCGGAGACCCGCCTTTCACTCAATACCGCATTGATGACTTCGTCTTACTGCCCACACACTGTCAAATCTCGCCAGACGCCCTTGCCGTCTCTTCAAGCCCTTGCACGCAGCCGCTCAGCGAGCAGCTGTTCGGCCATCACCGGGGCCTGCTGGCCGTCGCTGGCGGTGCCGTCGGCGCCGACCTCGCGCACCCGCGCCATGTCGGCCGCAAAACTGGGCCCGCCCACCAGCACACCAATGCTTCGGTTGCGCGACGCATTGCGAATCGCGCCTATGCCTGACTTCAACCAGTCCAGCCGGGCGTCAGAGCCCGCCGAAATGCCGATCACGTCGAACCACTCGCTGCGCACCAGCGCCGCAGGGTCGGCCGTGCGCGATTCGCTGTCGCCCACGACCTCCCAGCCAGCGCGGCGGAAGAACTCCGCCACCATGGCCAGGCCCAATGTGTGCTGCTCACCCGGCGCCGGCACCAACAGCACGCGGCGGCCGTTTTGCGGGTGGTCCACCTCATGCCCGAAGGCGGGGCTCAGGGCCCGCAGCACACGCTGAACGCGGCCCACGGCCACGGTCACGTCGGTGAAGGAGCACAGGTCCTCGTCCCACATGCGGCCGAGTTCCTGCGCGGCCGGGGCGAGCAGCTGCAGATAGAGGTCACCCACCGCCATGCCCTCAGCCTGCAGGCGGTCGGTCAATGCCTGCCAGCCGCTGTCGTCGGGGGCCAGCACGGCTTGCACAAAACTGAGCACGTCAGCCTGTGCTACCCGCACAGGGACGGTGACCGGCACCGACTGCAGGGCCGGCCGATGGGCCTGCACCAGGCGAGGAATGATGTCCTGCTCGATGGTCCTGACGATGCTCGCCATGCGCTCGCGCGCCGTGGGCGCAGGCGCCTCGGGCAAGAACGGGGCGGCTGGATCGTCGGGGAACTCAAGGCAGTCTTCGCTGCCGCGCAAATCACTGTTGGCCGAAGACTGGTTCAGTCGATTCACGCCGTATCTCCTCGCGTCGCTGCGGTCCGGGGGCAGTACCCCCCCACCGCTCACGCCATAAATGCCCCTCGGACTGCCCGCCCGCAGACGACCTACGGGCATGTCCAGCGGCTGGTGCTTGCTGTGCATGACGGACGTCACGGGCTCCTCCTGACTTTATGGTGGCTGAGACTCGGGTCAACCCTGCGTTAACCCGGCGATGTGTGAAGCGTAGTGTCAACCCAGCCTGTCGTCAACCCGGGTTGACATCTTCGGGGGCTGCCTCTAGATTCGCTGCATGACAGGTCCCGTCTCTTTTTCCGCCCCTCGGCCGCTGGCCGCCGCCGGCCCGCAGGCGCCCGTCGGGCTGTACACACCCAGCGAACGACTCCGGCGCGACGCCTCGGTGTGGACGCTGGTGCAAGGAGTGCTGGCCCCCATCCAGTTCCTGGTGTTCCTGGTCAGCCTGGCCTTGGTGCTGCGCTTCCTGGTCACAGGCGTTGGCCATGATGCGGCAACGATCTCGGTGGTGGCCAAGACGCTGACGCTCTACACCATCATGGTCACCGGCTGCATCTGGGAAAAGGACGTCTTCGGCGTGTGGCTGTTCGCGCCGGCCTTTTACTGGGAAGACGTGTTCAGCATGCTGGTGCTGGCGCTGCACACGGCCTACCTGGTCGCCCTGGTGACCGGCGCGCTCACCCCTCGGCAGCAAATGCTGCTGGCGCTGGCGGCCTATGCCACCTATGTCATCAACGCCGGCCAGTTCATCTGGAAGCTGCGCATGGCGCGGCTGCAGGCCGCCCGCGGCGCCGCCTTGGCCGGGGCCGCAGCATGAACGCGGTGATCGACATCCACCCCGTCGCCGCCGAAGGCTGCGCCGACGCCCCGGTGCTGCGCGAGCGCGGCCAGCGCGAGGTGTTCTGCGGCCTGACCGGCATCATCTGGCTGCACCGCAAGATCCAGGACGCGTTTTTCCTGGTCATCGGCTCGCGCACCTGCGCCCACCTGCTGCAGTCGGCCGCGGGCGTGATGATCTTTGCCGAGCCGCGCTTTGCCACCGCCATCATCGACGAGCGCGACCTCGCCGGCCTGGCCGACGCGAACGAAGAACTCGACAAGGTCGTGGCCCGGCTGCTGTCACGCCGGCCTGACATCAAGCTGCTGTTCCTGGTGGGTTCGTGCCCGTCGGAGGTCATCAAGCTCGATCTGTCGCGCGCCGCGTCCCGCCTGTCGAAGACGTTTTCGCCGTCGGTGCGCATCCTCAACTACTCGGGCAGCGGCATCGAGACGACCTTCACGCAGGGCGAAGACGCCTGCCTGGCCTCGCTGGTGCCCGAAATGGCCGCCACCGACGCCCCCGGCCTGCTGGTGGTGGGCGCGCTGGCCGATGTCGTGGAAGACCAGTTCCGGCGCCTGTTCGACGAGTTCGGCCTGGGCCCCGTGCGCTTTTTCCCGCCACGCCATGCGGCCGACCTGGCGCCTGTCGGCCCAGGCACGAAATTTCTGCTGGCTCAGCCTTTCCTGGCCGACACCGCACGGGCGCTGGAAGAGCGTGGCGCGCAGCGGCTGTCTGCCCCCTTCCCGCTGGGCGCCGAAGGCACCACCGCCTGGCTCAAGGCCGCGGCCGACGCCTTCAACGTGCCGGCCGATCGTTTCGAGGCGGCCGTGGCGCCCAAGCACGAACGCGCAGAACGCGCGCTGGCCCGCCACCGTGCCCAGCTGCAAGGCAAGCGCATCTTCTTCTTTCCCGACTCGCAGCTTGAAGTGCCCCTGGCGCGCTTTCTGTCGCGCGAACTGGGCATGGGCCTGGCCGAAGTCGGCACGCCCTACCTGCATCGCCAGCACCTGGCGCCAGAACTGGCGCTGCTGCCCGCCGACACCTTCCTGTCGGAAGGCCAGGAC
>JANNWL010000246.1:0-1652 GCA_031414735.1 Burkholderiales bacterium
CAGCCTGACCATGGCGTCGATGATGGCGAACTGCGTCTTGGGGAAGTCCTTGGCGACTTTTTCCAGGCTGCTGCCCATCGAAAAGCCGATGGCCACGATGGGGTTGGCGCCGCGCTCGGCCATGCGCCGCATGGCCTGTTCACGCTGCGTGGGGTTGGAGATCTCGAATTCGAGGTAGGGCTTGCCGGTCTCCTTCTTCCACCGTTCGGCGCCGTCGAAGCCGGCCTGGTTGAAGCTCTTGTCGAACTTGCCGCCCATGTCGTAGATGACCGCGGGCTGGGCCTGGGCCAGAACAGCCAGGCTGGACAGCCCCAGCGCCAACACGGTGGCAGAAAGGGCACGGCGAAACAGGGTGGGCAGCATGGCGTGGGCGCTTGAACGATTCAGTGATGAATGCCGGGCAGGATAGCAAGACCCGCGCCGCGGCTGCGTACAGGTCTTCACTACGGGTCTTCACCGGTTGGCCCTAGCATCACGCCATGACCGAACCCGACGCTTTGCTGACCCGTGCCCGCGCCCTGCCCAAGGTGCTGCTCCACGAACATCTGGACGGCGGCCTGCGTGTGGCCACGCTACTGGAATTGCTGCGCGAGCGGGGGATGGAGCCGCCCCAGCACGACGTGCCTGCGCTGGCAGCCTGGTTCGACGCGAATGCCCACGCGGGCAGCCTGGGAAAGTATCTCGAAGGCTTTGCGCTGACGGTGGAGGCCATGTCCAGCGTGTCGGCCATGGATCGCGTGGCCTGCGAGGCCGCCGAGGACGCGCACGCCGACGGTGCGCTGCTGGCCGAGTTCCGCATCGCGCCGCTGCTCTTCGAAAGCCACGGCGTGTCCGGTGAGGCCGCCGTGGAAGCGCTGCTGGCCGGCCTGGACCGCAGCCCGCTGCCGCTGGGCACGGGCAGCGGCCTCATCGTCTGCGCCATGCGCCACCTGCCGGCCGAGGAAACCTTGCGTGCCGCACGGTTGGCGCTGAAGTACCAGGGCCAAGGTGTCGTCGGCTTCGACCTGGCCGGTGCCGAGTTCGGCCACCCGCCGGCCGACCATGTGGCCGCCCTGCACCTGGTGCGCGAGGCCGGACTGGCGATCACTCTGCACGCCGGCGAGGCCGACGCCGCGGTGCGCGTGCTCGAAGCCGGCCGTCTGGGCGCCCGCCGCATCGGCCACGGCGTGCATCTGGTGGATGCCTTGCACGACCCGGCCGGTGCCGACCTGCTGGCCGAAGCGCGCGAGCTCGGCCTGCACCTGGAGGTCTGCCCCACCAGCAACGTGCACACCGGCGCGGCCCGCTCCGTCGCCAGCCATCCCATCACCGCGCTGTGGCGGGCCGGCGTGAGCCTGTCGTACCACACCGACAACCGGCTGATGAGCTGCATCTCGCTGGCTGAAGAGGCCGCGGCGCTGCTGGCCCACACGCCGCTGTCCGAGACCGACCTGCTGCAGATGGCCGTGCAGGCGGCCGAGCATTCCTTCCTGCCGGCACCGGCGCGCACCTCGGCGGCGCTGGCGGTGCGGCAGTGGGCGCAGGCCCGCGGCCTGGCGCTTCAGTAGAGGCTGCGCGCAGTGGCCGGCACGGCCGGCACAGGCAGCGGCGTCGTCAGCACGTGCAGCAAGGCGGCGGTCTCCGTGTCTGCCTGCCCGGCGTAGTTGGTCGGC
>JANNWL010000247.1:0-15661 GCA_031414735.1 Burkholderiales bacterium
ATGTTGATCAACCGCCGCTCCAACGACTCGGCCACCGGCAGCGGCGCCCGCGGAGCCCGGCCATAGGGTTCCAGCCGATGCATCAGCGTCCACACCGGGCGGGTCATCTGTCCCTGCGCGTTGGTGGCGGTCAGCACGGCATCGCGCTGGTCGGCGACGGCCTCGTCCAGCAGCAGGGCCTGCAGCCAGTAGTTGCTGCGACAGCCGGCTGGTTCCGCCACCAGCCGCACGCCGCGCATCCCCTCAAACCGCGCCCGGTAGCACTCGAACAGGCGCCGCTTTTCGGCCAGGAATTGCGGCAGTTGCTCGAGTTGCGCGCAGCCCAGCGCGGCGTTGAGATTGGGCAGTCGGTAGTTGTAGCCCACTTCGTCGTGGTTGAAGGCCCAGCGGTGTGGCAGCTTGGCGGTGGTCGTGAGGTGCTTGGCCCGCGCACCCAGTTCCAGGTCGTTGGTCAGGATCGCCCCGCCACCACCGGTGGTGATGGTCTTGTTGCCATTGAAGCTGAGCGTGCCGGTCTGGCCAAAGGTGCCGGTGTGGCGTCCGCCCACCGTGCTGCCCAGCGACTCTGCAGCGTCCTCGACCAACTTCAGACCATGGTCGTGCGCCACCGCCAGCAGCGCATCGATATCGACAGGGTGGCCAAAGGTGTGCATCGGCACCATCGCGCGGATGACCTTGCCTGTGTGACGATGTATGCACAGGCCGCCCCGTTGCTCGGTGTTGTCGCGCAAGTGGGCGCGCAGGGCCAGCGTGTCCATGCCGAGCGACCTGGCCTCGCTGTCAACAAAGTGCGGCGTGGCATTGCAATAAGCCACCGCGTTGGCGCTTGCAATGAAGGTCAGCGCTGGAAGCAAGACCTCGTCACCCGGCTCCACCCCTGCCAGGCGCAGTGCCACGTGCAACGCCGCGGTGCCGTTGACCACCGCGACGGCCCGTTTCGCGCCCGTGTAGGCGGCCAGCTCGGCCTCGAAGCGGTCGACAAACTTTCCCACCGACGAGACAAAGGTGGAGTCGAGGCATTCCTTCAGATAGGCCCACTCATTGCCGCGGAATCGCGGTTCGTGCAGCGCGGCCGGGGCGGTGCCGATGACGTCAGAAATGGCCCGGACTATGGCTTGCGGCAAATCATGAGGATTCGGCATGGTTGTCACAGGTTGTAGATGTCGGCCTTGTACGTCGCCAGATGAGCGGGGTCGCGGAACCAGGCAACCGTCTCGGCAAGGCCGCGGAGGAAGCCGTCGCGACCGCCATAGGCGGGCTGCCAGCCCAGCAACTCACGCGCCTTGGCGTTGCTGGCCCACAGCCGCTCGACCTCGCTCCCGTCAGGTCGCAGGCGCTGTTCGTCGGTGACGATCTCGATCTGCACGCCCATCACTTCTGCGATGGCGCGAGCCGTGTCGCCGATTGAAATCTCGAAGTTGCTGCCCAGGTTGATCACCTCGCCCACGGCGCGCTCGGCGTGCAGAGCGGCGATGAAACCGGCGACCGTGTCGCTGACGAAATTGAAGTCCCGCGTCGGGAGCACGGCGCCCAGCTTGATGCGACGCTGGCCCGCAGCAATCTGGGTGATGATGGTCGGGATCACCGCGCGGGCCGACTGGCGCGGCCCGTAAGTATTGAACGGGCGCAGCAGCGTGACTGGTGTGCCGAACGAGGCCTGGAACGACATGGCGATCTGATCGGCGCCGATCTTGCTGGCCGAGTAGGGAGATTGGCCCTGCAGCGGGTGATCTTCTGTGATGGGCACGAAGCGCGCTGTGCCATAGACCTCGCTGGTGGAGGTCTGCACCACCCGGCGCACGCCCAGATCACGCGCAGCCTGAACGATGTTGAGCGTGCCCTTGATGTTGGTGTCGACGTAGGTATCGGGCGAGTGGTAGGAGTAGGGGATGGCGATGAGTGCGGCCAGGTGGAGGACGGCGTCGCAATCCTTCATGGCGGTACGCACGCCGTTGGGGTCGCGCACATCGCCGGCGAAGACCTCGAAGCGACCCTTCACGTCGGCGGCGCAACGGTCCAGCCAGCCCCAGGAATTGAAGGAGTTGTAGAGAACGAAGGCGCGCACATCGTGGCCAGCACGCACCAGGGCCTCAGTCAGATGCGACCCGATGAAACCGTCGGCTCCGGTCACGAGGATTTTCTTTGTCACGTCGACTCTTTCAGCAAAAGTTCTGCCAATCGCCAATCCAGCAGGTTGTCTATGTCAACCGAGCGCTCGCGCGGCATCACATAGGCAACGGTCTCGGCGCCAACCAGGCGCTTGCTCTGGCGCAGCCAATCGGACTGGGCGTAGTACAACGCGCCGTTGAGCGCAAAAACTGGCGGCAAGTCCTGCCGCCTGGCCACGGGCGCCGCGTCAACAAAACGCTGCAGCGACTGGTCGTCGCCCAAACGGTAAGTCCAGTACGGATGCGTGTCGGGCTCGCTCACCGACACCACCGATCGGGCCTGGCGGTTCTTGGCCAGTTGCAAGCAGGCGTCGATGTCACCTGTAGAGCGCAGTGGCGACGTGGGTTGCAGCAGCAGCACAGCGGTAAATTCGGGCAAGAGACCGAGGGCATGCAACACGGGGTCGATACCGGGCGTGCTGTCCTGCGCCAATGCGGCGGGCCGAAGAAAGGGCACCATCGCGCCAGCCTGACGCGCGACAGCGGCGATCTCGGCGTCATCGGTGCTGACGACCACCGCATCCAGCAGGGCTGAACGCAGCGCAGCCTCGATGGTCCATGCGATCAAGGGTTTGCCAGCGATGGGTTTGATGTTCTTGCCCGGAATGCCCTTGGAGCCGCCGCGGGCAGGGATCAGTCCGATCGTCTTCATGCGACGCCTGCTTCCGACAGGCAGCGCAACAGCAGGCTGTGCTTCTTGATCATGAAGTGCAGGTTCGGCAATGTGGGCTGCGGCCTCGCGCGCAACGGTGACGCATGTCGGGGCTTCAAACCAGCGGCGCAAGGGCGTCGCTGTCGGGGCTCTTGCTGCGCAGGTGGCCCTGCATTGAAGCACGCAGCAAAACCCAAAGTGCCAGCAGCACCGCGAAGCCCGCCGTCGTGCTCACGGCGATCATCCCGCGTTTGGGACTGCTCTTCAGCTCGGGCGGTGTGGCAACGTCGATCACCTGGATCAACGCGCCCTCTCGGCTCTCGTCCACCCGGGCCAATTCGAATTGCCGGGCATAAACCTCGAACAGCGCTTCCTGGTATTTGAAGTCGCGGTAGCGGCTGACGTAGTCTGGCCCCCCCGGTGCCTGCGTTGCTGCCTCGACCTTGGCCAATTGCTCCCGCATCGCGTTGAGCGAGATCTGCTGCTGACGCACCTCGGGCGCGGTGTCTGTCAAGGTCCCGCGCAGCGTCTGCAAACGCACTTCGGCAACCGTGATGTCTGCCTTCATCTTTGCGTAGCCTTCGGCTGCAGCCTTGGGTTCTGCTTTCAGGGCGCTCAGATTGAACCCGCTGGACTGCAAGGCCTGCTGGGCTTGCACAAGTCGGTCGCGGCCCAGCTTCAGCTGCTGTTCAAAGAACAGTCGCCTCTGTTGCGCTTCGGTCACTGCCAACGTGGCGGTGATGCGGCGCAACTCATCGACATAGCGGTTGGCCATGTCTGCAGCTCGCTGGGGGTTGTTGTCATCGACCTCGACCGTGATGAGGCCATCCTTTTTGCCGAGAGCGAATCGCACCTTCTGGCTGAGCAGGCTGCGGGTTTCGGCGCGAAACTTGCGGCCGTAAATCTCCATCAGTTTGAACTCTTCGATGAGCCTGTCCGACACGGTCACGCTCTGCATCAGGGCCAGATACTGTTCGCCCGCACTTTTGACACCTGCAGCACCACCTGCCAAGCCGGCCAGCGGCCCCAGGGATGCCAAGGCCGAGGCCGCGGCGCTTTGGCTTTGCTGCGGCGGTAGGAAGGTGGTCATGGCGGTGTAGGTCGGTGGAATCAGATAAGTGATGCCCAATGCCAACAGACCTGCGGCGAGGGGCCCCAACACCAGAAGCTTCCAGCGAGACACCCACAGTCGCGCAATGTCGATGATCGCTATACCGTCGTCATCACCGTAATTTGAGCCAGCGGCGGCGGTGGCCGAGCCACGGGAAGTCTGTTCCACGGAGTCCTCTGCCATCGGGAAGTCAGCGCACCAGCGTATTGAAACCCGCCACCCCGACGCCCAGCTGGAACACGATCTGCGTCCAGTCCTTGGCCGTCTGGAGGAACGTCGACTTGTTGAGTTCTTCGGGAACGAAGACCGTGTCGCCAGGCTCGGCACGTATGCCTGCAATCTGGTTGCCGCGACTGAACCAAGAGCCGCCCGCCTGTTGTCGGCTGCTCACCACCTGGCCATTGACACGCACCACGAACACGCTGCCTTCGTCGGCGCCCTTCGTCGGGCCGCCGGCCAGGCGCAGGTAATCGTCGACGGTGCGCGCTGGGCTGTAGAGATAACTGCCGGTGTTGAACACACTGCCGAACACACCCACCGTGCTGGGCCTGGGGGGTATGGCGAGCTTGTCGCCGTCTTCAAGGCGGATGTCGGGCAGTTCGGCGGCATCGGGTGCGATCTGAAAGACCATGCGTCCCGTCGGCTGCAGGCTGCGCAGTCTTTCGATCAGGCGGCTGTTGGCACTGGTCCGGGCAGCTGCCCCGGCGGCCTCCTCGGCGGTGGACACGCGCTGCGTGGTGGACTCGCGAACGAGCTCGGTTTCCATGTCACGCAGCGCGCGGTCCAGGTTCTCTTGCTGTGATGCGCGCACGCTGTCGCGCTGAAACACCGTGGCAAACAGATACGCCGCGGGCGTCAGGCCCCCTGCGGCGCGCAGCGCATCGGACAGGCTGCTCTCGGCGGGCAACACGTACTCGCCGGGTTGCAGAACCTCGCCGTCGACACGCACCCGCTTGTTCTGGCGCTGCACCGACAAGCCCGCATCCACGACGCTGAACACGCGGACCACGTCACCGCTCACCAGCGGCGCGGTGTCCTGCTCAGGCAATTGCAATTGCACGACGCGTTGGGCATTGCGGTTGTCCAGCCGCTCGAGCGCCACGCGGGTGCGGTCAGCCACGGGCGAAAAGCCGCCCGCCATGCGGATCAGTTCGCTCAGTGGCTCACCTGTTCTGAGTTCGTACACGGCCGGCTTGTTGACGCTGCCACGCAGCGCCACTTGCGTGCCGGCCGGCAAGACGTGGATGACGTCGTCGGGTTGCACCAAGCGGTCGCCGCTTCGGTCGCCGCGCAACAGCAGGTCGTAGAGGTCGAAGTTGCCAGCCAGCTTGCCGCCGCGCCGCAGTTCGATCTGGCGGAAGCTGCCTGCCGCAGCCGGCCCACCAGCGCGCATCACCACGTTCATGACCGTGGACAGGCCGGCTACCGAATACGCCCCAGGGCGCTGAACGAATCCCGTGACGTAGACGCGAACGCCGCGCAAGCGCCCCAGGCTGACGCTGAGCTCGAAGTTCTTGAAGGTCTGCCCGACCCGCCGTGTCAACACGTCTTGAAGATCGCCGAAGCGCAAACCAGCCACCATCACCGGGCCGACGCGGGGAATCGAAATGCGCCCGGAGCGGTCCACGACCAGCCGGAGGTCGGCATCGACCGAACCCCAGATCGTCAGCTGCAACTCGTCGCCGCCTTGCACGATGTACTCGGGTGGCACGACGGGGCTGAAGTCGGCAGCGCCGGCGGCCAGTTCGTTGACCAGGTCTGATCCGAAGCGGGGCAGGCCGACAAAGGTCTCGAATTCACCAGCTCGGACAGGCAATGCAGGGCCCGTTGCGGTTGCAGTGCCGGCGTTTGGCGCAGCGACCGGCGGACTGGCTGTTTCGGCATTCGACTGACGCAGCCGCATCGGCCCGCCTGGCGCGGCCGCTTGTTCGCCGACCGGGGTTTGCGGCGCCGCGCTTTGGGCGAAAACGTCTTTCGGTGCAAGCGAGACTGCCCAAACGAGCACCCCAAGAACGCAACCAAGGGCAGTCTGGCGAGACAACGTGAACTTCCGATTGAGCATGTCGGGGTGCTTGGCCGCAAACTGCAACCGCTGAAAACAGCCGCTAATTCTAGTGGCACGGATCGCATGACCCGATCGGCGGGCAGCCTGGCACCCTGCCGGCAGACTCATCGCCGGTTATCAGCGACCGACTAAACTCCCCCCCCGTGCAATCCCTGATCCTTTCCTTCTTCGTGTCGGTCGCGCTGACGGGCTGGGTCGTCCACCGCCTGGGCCGCGTCGGCAGTCTGGCGCTGGACCACGACGTTTCGGGCCCGCAGAAGTTTCATGCCCATGCGGTACCTCGGGTCGGCGGCGTGGGCATCTTCGCGGGCATGCTGGCCGGGGCGGCCCTTCTGACCTGGATGGGTGCCGCTTTCGAGCCTTTGGCCTTGCTGTTGTTGGCCTGCTCGCTGCCGGCATTCGTTGCCGGGCTCGTCGAAGACTTGACCAAGCGGGTCAGCCCGTCGCAGCGCCTGCTGGCCACGGTGGTGTCGGCGGCGCTGGCGTTCTGGATCCTGGGCGCGCAAATCACGCGCAGCGACATTCCCGGGCTTGACTGGCTGCTGGCCATCAGCGCAGGGGCCTTCGTTGCCACCTTGCTGGCCGTAGCGGGCATAGCCAATTCGGTCAACATCATCGACGGCTTCAACGGCCTGGCATCGATGTGCGTGGTCATCATGCTGGCGGCTATCGCGTACGTGGCGTTTCAGGTAGGCGACCCGCTGGTGGGGTCGCTGGCCTTGCTCGGGATCGGCGCGGTGCTCGGCTTCTTTGTCTGGAACTTCCCCAGCGGCATGATCTTTCTGGGGGACGGTGGGGCGTACTTCCTGGGTTTCTACGTCGCCGAACTGTCGATTCTGTTGCTTGTACGCAACCCCGACGTGTCGCCGCTGTTCCCGCTGCTGGTCTGCGTCTACCCGGTCTTCGAGACGCTTTTTTCCATCTACAGACGGCGCTTCCTGCGCGCCGTGCCGCCGAGCATGCCGGACGGCATCCACCTCCATTCCTTGATCTACCGCCGCGTTTTGCGCTGGGCCGTGGGCGACCGCAGCGCCAAGGCGTTGATCCGTCGCAATTCGATGACTTCGCCCTTCTTGTGGGCCCTGTGCATGCTGTCCGTGGTGCCGGCGGTGCTGTTCTGGAACAACTCTGCAGTCCTGGCGGGCATGCTGGCGCTGTTCGCGTTCAGCTACGTGGCCTTGTACTGGAGCATCGTGCGCTTCCGGTCGCCGCGCTGGCTGCGCCGGCTGGCCACCCGGCCCATGCCGCTGCGGGGCAGCGATAATCGGCGCACATGACCGACACCCACCCCGAAGCCGCGCCCGACGCCGCCGAGCTGCCCCCGCCGCTCTTCAACACCCTGCCCCTGGACCCGAAACTGCTGCGTGCCGTGGCCGATTCGGGCTACACGGGCATGACGCCGATCCAGGCCAAGGCCATCCCCATCGTGCTCGCCGGGCGCGACGTGATGGGGGCGGCGCAGACGGGCACGGGCAAGACGGCGGCCTTCACCATCCCGCTGCTGCAGAAGATGCTGCGACACGAAAACGCCAGCATGTCGCCGGCACGCCACCCGGTGCGCGCACTGGTGCTCGCGCCCACGCGTGAACTGGCCGACCAGGTGGCCAACAACGTCAAGGCCTACGCCAAGCACACACAGCTGCGCTCGACCGTGGTCTTCGGCGGCATCGACATGAAGCCGCAGACGCTGGTGCTCAAGGGTGGGGTCGAGGTGCTCATCGCCACGCCGGGCCGCTTGCTCGACCACATCGAGGCCAAGAACGCCATCCTGAATCACGTCGAGTACGTGGTGCTCGACGAAGCCGACCGCATGCTGGACATCGGCTTCCTGCCCGACCTGCAGCGCATCCTGTCCTACCTGCCCAAGGCGCGGCAGACGCTGTTGTTTTCGGCCACGTTCTCGCCTGAGATCAAGAAGCTGGCCAGCAGCTACCTGCAAGATCCGGTGCTGGTGGAAGTGGCCCGGCCCAACGCCACGGCCACCAACGTGGAACAGCGCTTCTACGCCACCACCGACGACGACAAGCGGCGCGTCATCCTGCACCTCATCAAGACCCGCGGCCTGACGCAGTCGTTGGTGTTCGTCAACTCCAAGCTCGGCTGCGCCCGCCTGGCGCGGTCGTTCGAACGTGACGGCCTGCGCACGCAGGCGCTGCATGGCGACAAGAGCCAGGACGAGCGGCTGAAGGCGCTGGCCGCATTCAAGGCCGGTGAGGTCGACCTGCTGGTGGCCACCGACGTGGCCGCGCGCGGGCTGGACATTGCCGACCTGCCGGCGGTCTTCAACTTTGACGTTCCCTTCAATGCCGAGGACTACGTGCACCGCATCGGCCGCACCGGCCGCGCCGGCGCCTCGGGCCTGGCCGTGACGCTGGTGACGCGTGATGACACGCGTCTGGTCGGCGACATCGAGAAGCTGATCAAGAAGACGATCGACCTCGAGCCCATCGAGCTGGACGACGAGCGCATGCGCCGCGCGCCGCGCCGGCGGCCGGACGATGAAGCCACTGAAGTACCTAGCGAGCCGGGGACCGATGCGCGAGACGAGGTCTCGTCGCGCCAGGCTGCCGAGCGTGTGATCGAACGCTCCGCCGACCGCGCCCCCGAGCGTGCGCCCGAGCGGGCCCACGAACGCCCGCCCGAACGCCCGCGGCGCAGTTCGCCGCCCGCCGACCCCTTCTTCGACCGGCCCTACGAGCCAACGCGCACGGAAGCGGCCGCCAGCTGGGAAAAGGGTGCTGCTGCCGCGCCGGCCGCGGGCGCTGCGCCCGTGGTGCGTGGCCCGCTGTCGCCCAACATCCGGCCGAAGAAGAAGGTCGCCTCGCTGCTGGGCGGCGGCTGACCGGCGTCGTTCAGGCCAGCCAGGCAAACACCGCCGGTGCGCGGTCGGGCAGGTCGACAGGGGCGGCGCGCCAGCGGGCCACGCTGTCGCTGCGGGTCCAGCCGCCGGGCAATGTCAAGCCACAGCTGACCGACAGCCGCGTGGTGGGCGACAAGGTCGCCACCAGGGCCGCCAGCAGGGCGGCGTTGCGGTAGGGCGTCTCGATGACCAGTTGCGTCTGCGCGTGGCGTCGTGACAGCAACTCCAGTTCGCGGATGCGCACGGCGCGGGCGGCGGGCTCTTGCGGCAGGTAGCCCAGGAAGGCAAAGCTCTGGCCGTTCAGCCCGCTGGCCGCCAGCGCCAGCAGCAGCGCACTGGCGCCGGGCAGCGGCAGCACGGGCACACCCGCGGCGTGCGCGGCCTGCACCAGCGCGGCGCCGGGGTCGGCCACGGCGGGCAGCCCGGCTTCCGAGAGCAGGCCCAGGTCGTGCCCGGCCAGCGCGGGGGCCAGCAGGGCGTGCCACTCGGCGGCGGACACCGCCTCGCGGCTGCCTTTGCGCGCCTTGGGCAGCTCGGTGATGGCGGTGCCTTGCAGCGGCTGCGCCAGCGCCACCAGCGCGTCGACGCGTTTGAGGAAGGCCCGCGCGCTGCGGGCGTCTTCCACCGCCCAGTGCGCCAGCGACGCGGCGCGGCAGATCACCTCGTGTGCCAGCACGGCGCCCAGGGGCACGGCCTGTTCGCCCAGGTCCAGCGTGTTGGGCACCAGCACCAGGGTGCCGGGCTTCATGGCGAAGTCATGGTGATAGGGGGTCGATGCCGGCCAGCCGCAGCAAGCGCGCCGTGTGGATCAACGGCAGGCCGATCAGCGCCGTGGGGTCGTCGGATTCGATGGATTCGAGCAGCGTGATGCCCAGGGTCTCGCACTTGGCACTGCCGGCGCAGTCGTAGGGCTGGTCGAGGTCCAGGTAACGGGCGATGTCCAGGTCCGACAGCTCGCGAAAGCCCACCCGAACTGTCGCCAGCGCCGATTTCTCGAAATGGGTGCTGGCCTGGACCACGGCCACTGCGGTGTGGAAGACGGCGGTGTGGCCGCTGAGCTGGCGCAGTTGACGGGTGGCGTTGGCGTGGTTGCCCGGTTTTCCAAGGGCCTGGCCTTGTAGATCGCAGACCTGGTCCGACCCGATCACCACCGCGCCCGGGTGCAGGGCCGCCACGGCGTGGGCCTTGGCGCGCGCCAGCCGTCCGGCCAACGCGGCGGGTGCTTCATCGGGCAGGGCGGTCTCGTCGACTTCGGGCGAAATCACCTCGAACGGCAGGCGCAGCCGCCCCAGCAATTCACGCCGGTACCGCGAGGTCGAAGCCAGGATCAGCAGGGGCTTGGTCATGCGGCGAATTGTCCCATCGGCCCGCCGCTACACTGCCGCGGCCATGTACACGTCGTTCAGATCCTCCAATTCCGGCGCGAAGGCGGTCGCCGCGCTGGGCCACCGAGGTGGTTCATGACCGAACGCGCCGCAGACCCCCACAAGCTGGACGTGCGCCGATTCGCACGCGACGGCGCCGTGCTCGAAGGGCTCTGGCCGCAGGACCGCTTCACGCGGCTTGCGGCCAGCTTGATGCCGCCGCTGGCCGACCTGCCGGCGCCGCCGGTGCAGTGGCGGGCGGTGGGGCAGCAGCGCCCGGTGCCCGGCGGTGAACCCGAAGTCTGGCTGCACATCCAGGGCGAAACCGTCGCGCGGCTGGAGTGCCAGCGCTGCCTGCAGCCGCTGAACGAGGCGCTGCGGGTGGACCAGCACCTGCGCTTCGTGGCCGGCGAAGACGAGGCCGCGCGGCTGGACGAAGAGAGCGAGGACGATGTGCTGGCGTTGGTCGCCCGACTGGATGTCTTCAGTCTGCTCGAGGATGAACTCATCCTGGCGCTGCCCCTGGTGCCGCGGCACGGCACCTGCCCCCAGCCGCTGGACCCGTCCGCGACCACCGCGCCGCTGCGGGCCGACGAAGCGCGTCCCCACCCGTTTGCGGCGCTGGCCTCGTGGCGCGCCAAACCCGCCGCTGATTGAACTGCCGGAGGCATCCGGCCCGTGGGCGCCCTTGCCTGAATGGTATAGTCGCGGGCTTTGCCGAGAGTCGCTGACATGCCCGCGTCCTGCGGGTGTTGCCGAGTCTGTCGCCAGGTTTTCTGGCCCGACCCGGCAGCCGCATCGCCCTCGCACCGCCTCTCAGGAGAACTCCCATGGCTGTTCAGCAGAACAAGAAGTCGCCGTCCAAGCGCGGTATGCACCGCTCGCACAATGCCGTGGCCGCGCCCGGCATCGGTATCGAGCCCACCACGGGCGAGGTGCACATGCGGCACCACATCAGCCCGACGGGTTTTTACCGGGGCCGCAAGGTCCTGAAGACCAAAGCCGACGCGTGAGCGTGACGGGCTGCAGTGGCGCGCGTACCGTGTCGCCGGCCCTGAACCGATTTTCGGCGTGACTCTGGCGCCCGCCTGACGGCGCGCCAAGTGCTCACCAGACCTGCTGTGTCAGCGCATCCTGTTCACCCGCCGCTGGACACGGTGCGTATCGCGGTCGACTGCATGGGCGGTGACCATGGCGTACCGGTCACGCTGCCTGCTTGCCGCGCGTTCCTGGCGGGCCATCCGCACGCGGAACTGGTGCTCGTCGGCACTGCAGACGCGCTGAGCGCCGCGCAGTCCTGGCCACGTTGCCGGGTCGTCGTCGCGACTGAAGTCGTGGCCATGGACGATGCCGTTGAGGTCGCCTTGCGCCGCAAGCGCGATTCATCGATGCGCGTCGCGCTGGCCCAGCTCAAGGCGGACGGCAGCCACGAGGCTGCTGCCCACGCCTGCGTATCGGCCGGCAACACCGGCGCGCTGATGGCCGTGGCGCGCTACCTGCTGAAGACGCTGGACGGCATCGACCGCCCGGCCATCGCCACCGTCATGCCGCACCGCCAAGGGGGCTACACGACCGTGCTGGACCTGGGCGCCAATGTCGACTGCACGCCGGAACACCTGCTGCAGTTCGCCGTCATGGGCAGCGCGCTGGTGTCGGCTGTCGAGGGCAAGGACGACCCCACCGTCGGCCTGCTGAACATCGGCGAAGAAGTCATCAAGGGCAGCGAGACGATCAAGCGCGCTGGCGAGTTGCTGCGCGCGGCAGGCGAGGCGGGCCAGATCAACTTCCACGGCAACGTGGAAGGCAACGACATCTTCAAGGGCACGGTCGACGTGGTGGTGTGCGACGGTTTCGTCGGCAACGTGCTGCTCAAGACCTCGGAAGGCCTGGCGTCGATGATGGGTGAGTTCATCCGCCAGGAATTCACCCGCGGCCCGTTCAGCAAATTGGCGGCCCTGGCCGCCATGCCGGTGCTCAAGCGCTTCAAGGCCCGTGTCGACCCGCGCCGCTACAACGGCGCGGCCTTGCTGGGGCTGCGCGGCCTGGTCTTCAAGAGCCATGGCGGCGCAGACGCCTACGCCTTCGAGCAGGCGCTGGCCCGCGCTTATGATGCGGCCCGAAACCGCCTTCTCGACCGCGTGCACGACCGTATTGCCCCCAATCCCGCCCCGACACCGGGCGCGGCTGCCGGCGTCGAGCCGGTCTCGCAACACGCTGCATGACACCTCCTCGCTTCTCGCGCATCACGGGCACTGGCAGCCACCTGCCGCCCCGCAGGTTGAGCAACGCCGACATGGTCGACCTGCTGGCCCGGCGCGGCGTGGAAACGACTGACGACTGGATCGTCGAGCGCACCGGCATCCGCGCCCGCCACTTCGCCGCCGATGACGTGAATTGCAGCGACCTGGCCCTGCAGGCCTGCGAGCAAGCGCTGCAGGCCGCCGGGCGCAGCGCCCAGGAAGTCGATCTGATCATCGTCGCCACGTCGACACCGGACATGGTCTTCCCGTCCACCGCCTGCATCCTGCAGCACAAGCTGGGCGCAAATGGCTGTGCTGCCTTCGACCTGCAGGCCGTGTGCTCAGGCTTCGTCTATGCGCTGACGGTGGCCGACGCCCTGGTGCGCAGCGGCAGCGCGCGCTGTGCGCTGGTCGTGGGCTCGGAGATCTTCTCGCGCATCCTCGATTTCAACGACCGCACCACCTGCGTGCTGTTCGGCGACGGCGCCGGCGCTGTGGTGCTGGAGGCCAGCGACGTGCCCGGCATCCTGGCCACCGACCTGCATGCCGATGGCCGCCATGTCGGCCTGCTGTGCGTGCCCGGCACGGTGGCGGGCGGCCAGGTAACCGGTGACCCGCTGCTCAAGATGGACGGGCCGGCGGTCTTCAAGCTGGCCGTCAATGTGCTCGAAAGTGCGGCGCGCACCGTGCTTGAGAAGGCCGGGCGCAGCGAGTCCGACCTGGACTGGCTGGTGCCGCACCAGGCCAACATCCGCATCATGCAGGGCACGGCGCGCAAGCTGAAGATGCCGCTGGACAAGCTCATCGCCACGGTCGACGAGCACGGCAACACCTCGGCTGCATCGGTGCCGCTGGCGCTGGACGTGGCCGTGCGCAGCGGCCGCATCCAGCCCGGCGACACCGTCATGCTCGAAGGCGTGGGCGGGGGCTTTGCCTGGGGCGCCGTGCTGCTCGACTACTGAGCCGGGCGACTGCCCCGCCGCTCGTGACCTGTTTCCATCCCTTCCAGCCGATGTCCCTGCCATGACCGCGTTCGCATTTGTCTTCCCCGGCCAGGGCTCGCAATCGGTCGGCATGCTCGACGCCTGGGGCGACCACCCCGCCGTGCGCCAGACGCTGGCCGAGGCGTCGGATGTGCTGGACCAGGACCTGGCCCGCCTCATCCACGTGGGCCCGAAGGAAGCGCTCGAACTCACGACCAATACCCAGCCGGTGATGCTGGTTGCCGGCATCGCCTGCTACCGAGCCTGGCGCGCCGAGGGCGGGCCCGAGCCGGCGGCAGTGGCCGGCCACTCCCTGGGCGAGTACAGCGCCCTGGTGGCGGCCGGCGCTCTGGAACTGGCCGACGCCCTGCCGCTGGTGCGTTTTCGCGCGCAGGCCATGCAGCAGGCCGTGCCGTTGGGGGCCGGGGCCATGGCGGCCATCCTCGGGCTGGACGCAGCGACCGTGCGCGCGGTGTGTGCCGACGTGGCGGCGCAGAGCGGCGAGCTCGTAGCCCCCGCCAACTTCAACGACCCCAAACAGACTGTCATCTCCGGCAGCAAGGCGGGCGTCGACCTGGCCTGCGAGGCGCTCAAGGCGCAGGGCGCCAAGCGGACGCTGCTGTTGGCCGTGTCGGCGCCATTTCATTCATCGCTGATGAATCCCGCCGCCGACGCCTTGCGCGTGCGACTGGCGGCCGTGCGCATTTCAGCGCCGCGGATTCCGGTCATCAACAACATCGACGTGGCCGTGCAGACCGAGCCCGAGGCGCTGCGCGACGCGCTGGCACGCCAGGCCTGCGGACCGGTGCGCTGGGTCGAGGTGATGCAGGCCTTGCGTGCCCGCGGGCTGAATCACATCTTCGAATGCGGGCCAGGCAAGGTGCTGGCCAATCTGGCCCGGCGCATCGACACCGAGCTGGTGTCCGGCGCCGTGCACGACCCCGCCAGTCTGGCTGAAACCAAGGGATTGCTGGTATGAGCGAGTCACATGTCGCACTGGTCACTGGCGCCTCGCGCGGCATCGGGCGGGCCATCGCCACGGCGCTGGCCACAGCAGGCATGCGGGTCGTTGGCACGGCCACGTCGGACGCCGGCGCGGCCGCCATCACCGACGCCCTGGCCGCCTGGCCGGGCTGCCGCGGTGTGGCGCTGGACGTGACCGACGGCGCCGCGGTCGAAGCCACGGTTGCCGCCATCGTCAAGGATGCCGGCGGCCTGCATGTGCTGGTCAACAACGCCGGCATCACGCGCGACATGCTGTCCATGCGCCTGAAGGACGAAGACTGGGACGCCGTGCTCGACACCAACCTGAAGGCGGTGTTCCGCACCTCACGCGCCGTGATGCGGCCGATGATGAAGCAGCGCTACGGCCGCATCATCAATATCACTTCGGTGGTGGGCGCCAGCGGCAATGCCGGCCAGGCCAACTACGCCGCAGCCAAGGCCGGCGTCGCCGGCATGACGCGCGCCCTGGCCCGTGAACTCGGCAGCAGGAACATCACCGTCAACTGCGTGGCGCCGGGCTTCATCGCGACCGACATGACGGCCGGCCTGCCCGAAACGGCCAAGGCCGCCTTGCTGGCCAGCATTCCGCTGGGCCGGCTGGGCAGCCCGGAAGAAGTGGCCCACGCCGTGGCTTTCCTGGCCAGCCCGCAGGCGGCTTACATCACCGGCACCGAGCTGCATGTCAATGGTGGCATGTACATGGGTTGAGGCCAGGTTGCAGCTGTAGCCTCTGCAAGAATCCGCAACCGTCCCGGCCCGTAGAATCGCGGGCTGTCTACCAGAACCACTCCCGGAGGAGTCATGAGCGATATTGAAGCGCGTGTCAAGAAGATCATTGCCGAGCAGCTCGGCGTACCCGAAGCCGACGTCACCAACGAGAAGGCCTTCGTGGCCGACCTCGGTGCCGATTCGCTCGACACGGTGGAGCTGGTGATGGCACTCGAAGACGAGTTCAGCATCGAGATCCCCGACGAAGAAGCCGAGAAGATCACGACGGTGCAGTTGGCCATCGACTACGCGGTGAACCACCAGAAGGCCTGACGTGGCCCGCAGAAGGGTCGTCGTCACCGGCCTGGGGCTGATCAGCCCTGTCGGCAACACGGTGGAAGAAGGCTGGGCCAACCTGGTGGCCGGCCGGTCGGGCATTGCCGACATCACCAAGTTCGACGCCTCGGCCTTCGCCTGCCGGTTCGCGGGCGAGGTGAAAGGCTTC
>JANNWL010000248.1:0-10622 GCA_031414735.1 Burkholderiales bacterium
GCTGCTGCTGAACAGCCACAGGTGCTGCGCCGGCTGGCTGCAGGCGTCGGCCAACAGCGCGCGGCCGGCGGCGTCCAGCCGCGGCGGCGTGCGCCGGTAGGCCGCAATGAAGTCGACCTGGGCGCCGTGCCGGCGCAGCACGTCGGCCAGCCAGTCGCGGCCGCCCTCGCCGCGCACCACCTGCACGCGCTCGGCCGTCCAGGCCATGGCCTGCAGGCGCGACCACAGCGCCTCGGTGTCGAACTGCGCGGCCTCGGCGTCCGGCTCGACGATCTGCGCTGCGGCCACGCCGGCCTGACGCAGGGCCCGCGTGGTCCCGGGCCCGGTCGACCCCGCCAGCACCGACGGTGGCCAGGCAGCGCCCGGGGCCGCGGCAAAGAAGTGCTGCACGGCATTCGGGCTGACGAACACCACCAGCTTGCAGGACGGCAGGGCTTGCCAGGCGGCCCGCAGCGGTGCGGTGTCGTCCACCGGCTCGATGCCCAACAGGGGCAAGGCTTGCGCCTGCAGACCCAGCGCGGCCAGTTGCCGCACCCAGTCAGCCGCCTGGGCGGCCGGCCGCGTGACGATCAAGCGCAGCGCCACGCCGGCCATGCCCACGACGTGCCCATACGGTGCTCAGGCGGCGGGCAGGTAGCCACCGGCGCCGGCAGCACGCAACTGCGCAGCCGCCTGCTCGCCCAGGGCGCGGGCCGAGGCCTCGTCGGTCGGCACGCCGTTCACCGCGGTGTGCAGCAAAGGCCGGCGCACGTCCTCCGAGTCACCCAAAGCCGCGCGCAAAAACAGCGTGTCGCCCTGCCACACCGCGTGCGCAGCCAACGGCATGCTGCAACTGCCGCCCAGTGCACGCGACACGGCGCGCTCGGCGTGGGCGGCCAGGAAGGTGGGGCGGTGGATGGTTTGCGCCAACACGGCGCGCAGCTCGGTGGCGTCTTCGCGCACCTCGATGCCCAGCGCGCCCTGCCCCGCTGCGGGAATCATGAGCTCGGGCTCGAAGACACTGCGGATGCGCGACGCCAGGCCCAGGCGCTTCAAGCCGGCGGCTGCCAGCACGATGGCGTGAAACCCCCCTTCGTCGAGCTTGCGCAGCCGCGTATCGAGGTTGCCGCGCAGGGGCTCGATCTGCAGGTCGGGCCGACGGGCCATCAGCTGCACCACCCGGCGCAGGCTCGACGTGCCGACCACCGCGCCCCGGGGCAGCTCGTCGACATGCGCATACTGGTTGGAGACGAAGGCGTCGCGCGGGTCCTCGCGTTCCCAGATGGCGGCCAGCACGAAGCCCTCGGGCAGGTCCATGGGCACATCCTTCAGCGAGTGCACGGCCAGGTGGGCGCGGCCTTCTTCGAGGGCGGTTTCAAGCTCCTTCACGAACAGGCCCTTGCCGCCGACCTTCGACAGGGCACGGTCAAGAATCTGGTCGCCGCGGGTCGTCATGCCCAGCAGTTCGACCTGCAGGCCGAAGCGGCTGGTCAGCGCGTCGCGCACATGTTCGGCCTGCCAGAGGGCCAGTCGGCTTTCGCGCGTGGCGATGATGGTGGGGGTGCTCATGCTGCGGATTATCGCCAGCCGGATCGGTGCGCCGACAGGGTCCGCGGGCACGGCACTTGCATTCAGAATTGGTAATCTGGTTACAGCGTCAGGAGCCCTCCATGCCCGTCACCCGCCGCCCCCGCACGCCCCCCGCTGCAGCGGCCAAAGCCAACAGCACCGCTGCGAAGGAGACCGCAGCCGCGAAGAACCGGCCGCTGGTAGAAGACATCCGGTTACTGGGCCGCATCCTGGGCGACGTCATCCGCGAACAGGAAGGCACCGAAGCCTTCGAGCTCATCGAACGGGTGCGCCAGCTGTCGGTGGCCTACCGCCTGAAGGCCGACGCCAGCGCCGGGCGCGTGCTCGACCGCCTGCTGAAAAACCTGTCGGCGGACCAGACGGTGACCGTGATCCGCGCCTTCAGCTACTTCAGCCACCTGGCCAACATCGCCGAAGACCGCCACCACCTGCGCCGCCGCGCCGTGCACGAAAGCTTGGGCGAACACCAGGAGGGCTCGCTCGCGGTGGCTTTCGAACGACTGCAACGCGCCGACCACCGTGCCGCCGACATCGCACACACGCTGGCTGTGGCCTACATCTCGCCCGTGCTCACGGCCCACCCCACCGAGGTGCAGCGGCAGAGCATCCTGGACGCCGAGCGCGCCGTGGCCACCCACCTCGCCGAGCGTGACGAACTGGCCACCGGGCACACGCGCCAGGACAACGAGGCGCTGATCAGCGCCCGCGTCACCCAGCTCTGGCAGACGCGCATGCTGCGCACCACCAAACTCCCGGTGTCGGACGAGATCGAGAACGCGCTGTCGTATTACCAGGCGACCTTTCTGCGCGAAATCCCGCGGCTGTACCGCGAGATCGAGCGCGCGCTGCCCGGCCACGCAGTAGCGCCCTTCCTGCGCATGGGGCATTGGATAGGCGGCGACCGCGACGGCAACCCCAACGTCAGCGCGGCCACGCTGCGCCAGGCGCTGCGACGCCAGTGCGAGGTCGCGCTGCGCTTCTACCTGACGGAGGTGCACCTGCTCGGCGCCGAGCTGTCGATGTCGGGCACGCTGGCGCCCGTCACGCCGGCCATGCAGGCCTTGGCCGAACACTCGCCCGACCACAACCCGCACCGCGCCGACGAACCCTACCGCCGCGCACTCATCGGCGTGTATGCGCGGCTGGCCGCCAGCCTGCAGCAGCTGACCGGCACCGAGGCGCTGCGCCATGCGGTGGCGCCGCAGGCCCCCTATGCCCAGGCGGCGGATCTGCTGGCCGACCTGCAAGTCATCGAAGCGTCGCTCAAGTCGCACCACGCCGCCGCCCTGGTGGGGCCGCGGCTGGCGCCACTGATGCGCGCGGTGCAGGTGTTCGGCTTTCACCTGGCCACGCTGGACCTGCGCCAGAGCAGCGACAAGCACGAAGCCGTCGTCGACGAGTTGCTGCGCACCGCGGCAGTGGTGCCCGACTACAGCGCCCTGGCCGAGGCCGACAAGCGCGCCTGTCTGCTGGCCCAGCTGGCCCAGCCGCGGCCGCTGCGGGTGCGTGGCGCGACCTACTCTGAACTGGCGCAGGGCGAGCTGGACATCTTCGAGACCGCCCGCGAATCCCTGGGGCTGTTCGGCCGCGAGGCGCTGCGCCACTACATCATCAGCCACACCGAAGAGGTCAGCGACCTGCTCGAAGTGCTGCTGCTGCAGAAGGAATGCGGCTTGCTGGTGGGGACTATCGGCACCCCGAGCCAGGACGCGCGGTGCGCCCTGATCACCGTGCCGCTGTTCGAAACCATCGGCGACCTGCAGCGCAGCGACCGCATCATGCGCGACTTCTACGCCCTGCCCGGTGTGCGCGACCTGGTGCTGGACAGCGGGGCTGAGCAGGACGTGATGCTGGGTTACAGCGACAGCAACAAGGACGGCGGCTTCTTCACCAGCAACTGGGAGCTGTACCGCGCCGAGATCGCGCTGGCGGCCTTGTTCGCCGAACTCGCCACGGCGCAGCCCAAGCCCATCACCTTGCGCCTGTTCCACGGCCGCGGCGGCACGGTGGGGCGCGGCGGCGGGCCCAGCTACCAGGCCATCCTGGCGCAGCCGCCCGGCACGGTGAACGGGCAGATCCGCCTGACCGAGCAAGGCGAGGTCATCGGCTCGAAGTACGCGAATGCCGAAATCGGCCGGCGCAACCTGGAAACCCTGGTCGCCGCGACGCTGGAGGCCACCTTGCTGCACCCCACCAAGAGCGCGCCCAAGGCCTTCCTCGACGCCGCCGAACAGCTCAGCCAGACCAGCTGCGCGGCCTACCGCAAGCTGGTCTACGGCACGCCGGGCTTCACCGACTACTTCTTCGCCGCCACGCCGATCCGCGAGATCGCCGAACTCAACATCGGGTCGCGCCCCGCATCCCGCAAGGCCACGCGCGCCATCGAAGACCTGCGCGCCATCCCCTGGAGCTTTTCCTGGGGCCAGTGCCGCATGGCCCTGCCCGGCTGGTGCGGCTTCGGCAGCGCGGTGGAGGCTTTCATCGCCGACGCCGACATCGCGGCACGCACCGAGCTGCTGCAGCGCATGCACAAACAGTGGCCTTTCTTCCGCACGCTGATGAGCAACCTGGACATGGTGCTGGCCAAGAGCGACCTGCGCATCGCCGCGCGCTATGTCGAACTGGTGGAAGACAAGAAGCTGGGCCGGCGCATCTTCAGCGCCATCAAGGCCGAGTGGGAACGCGCCAACGCGGCGCTGACGTTGATCACCGGCGAGTCACAGCGCCTGCAGTCCAACCCGGCGCTGGCGCGTTCCATCGAGCACAGGTTTCCGTATCTCGACCCGCTGAACCACCTGCAGGTCGAGCTGCTGCGCCGCTACCGCAACCGGCCTCATGTGTCAGGCTCGGGGCAGGAAGGCGTGGACAGGCTGCAGCGTGGCATCCACTTGTCGATCAACGGCATTGCTGCGGGGTTGCGCAACACGGGGTGACTGGCGGTCTGCAGTGGCCGCAAATGGCGTTGCCGCGGGTGTGCCGGAGCAGCCGGCGGCGAATCAGACACATCGCTGCGCCACGCCCCGGAACGCATCAGCCCGCGCTGCGGACCAGGGTCACCGGCACGTCCCTCGATGTCGGGCAGTTGGCTGCAGCGGGCAGTCCGAACTGCGACGGGATGGGCCGGACGTTGCGCACCTCGGGGCGTGGATCGCGGCCCCCTGCCACCGTCAGCGAAGCCGCGATCTGGTATTCACAACCGGGCTGCACCGTGATGCGCAGGCCCGTCGCGTCGCTGCCGCGTGCCCGCGTCACGGCCAACAGATTGAGCAGGTCCCTGCCCGGGACGGCAAACACCAGTGACAGTTCACGCGTGCCCGCATCAACCGCGAAATTCCAGCGCGCCGGCCGCAGCGGCGGACGCGAAACGACGGTGCCGGCCGGATAGGTGCGGTCAGCAGGGCCACCAACCGAGGGGTCGAGATAGGGCCCGGCCTTGGGTGGCACTGCCCCATCGATGGTCAGGACGATGAGTTGAACCCCGCCGTCCTGCCCCGCCGTGTCGATAAGCGTGATCACCGCCCCCTGAGCCGTGGACAGCTTGTCAGGCAGTTTCACCGCACAGCCCGACAAGGTCATCGATGCCAGTACCACTGCAGCCAGCCGGCCGAGTGTCATCGAAGGTTTGGCGCGCGGCGCCAGATGGGCCGGCGCTTTTGGCGCCGGTGCGTGGCTGCAGGTTTCGGGCATGGTTGAGGGCACGGTCATGTCATGGCATCGGGTTGTGGGGTGCGGCTCGCGGAGGCCCTGCGCCCAACGCGCGCGGCGCTGAATGCGTTGACATGTGCACCCCGCCCGACCAAGGGCTACGCAGTCAACACACCGCCATCGCCGCCCGCACCGCCGCCACATGCCGTCGCGACACGGCCAGCCATTCGTCCAGTGGCGCCACGCGCACAGCCCAGCCGCTTTGGCAGGTGTCGGTGAATTCGACCCCGTCATCGCCGGCGTCGGTGGCGTCACGCAAGGCCAGTTCGCGGATCGCGCCGACGGCCACCAGCGCATTGCGGTGGATGCGGATGAAGCCCTCGCCCAGCCGGGCGTGCAGCTCGGACAGCGACTCGTCCACCACATGGCTGTGCTCGGCCGTGCGCAGGGTGACGTACTTCTGCTCGGCCTTCAGGTACAGCACCTCGGCGAAGGGCACCCGCAATACCCGGCCGCGGTCGTTGACGACCAAAGCCGGGCCGGCGGGGGCGGCCTCGGTGGCCGGGCGCAGGCGCTGCTGCACGCGCTGCAGCGCTGCAGCCAGGCGTTCGCGCCGCACGGGCTTGGTCAGGTAATCCACGGCGTCCAGATCGAAGGCCGTCAGTGCGTGCTCGTTGTGGGCGCTGATGAACACCACCAGCGGCGGCTGTGGCAACGCCTTGATGGCAGTGGCCAGGCGCAGACCGGCCTGCGCCGAGTGCACGCCGGGCATGCGGATGTCCAGCAGCAGCGCGTCGACACCGCCGCGCTGCAGCCAGGCCATGGCCTCCACCGCGTCGCTGGCCTCGCCGACGATGAAGGCGCCGGCCTCGGGCATGCCGTCGATGAGCGAGCGCAGGCGCAGTCGCGCCAGGGCTTCGTCGTCGACGATGAGCACGCGGGTCAGGGGTGACATGGGCTCAGCCTTTCAATCTGTCGGCAAGACGATGCGGGCGTGGAAGATGTCGCCGTCGGGCCCGGGCTCGCGCCACACGTCGCACTGCGCACCGACGTCGTGCAGCAGGCGCAGGCGTTCGCGCACGTTGTGCAGCGCCATGCCGTGGCCAGGGCTGCCGGGCTCGTCACTCACCGTGTTGCTGACCAGCACCACCACCTGCCCGCGCTGCACCGCCGCCTGCACGCGCACGCGACCGCCGCGGGCCGAGGGCTCGACACCGTGGCGCACGGCGTTTTCCACCAGCGGCTGCAGCACCAGCGGCGGCACGCGGGCGGCGCCGACGCGGGCGTCTGAGGTGTCGATCTGCCAGTCCACCTGCAGCCGCTTGCCGAAGCGGATCTGCTCGATGGCCAGGTAGCGGCGCGCCAGTTCGATCTCTTCGTCCAGCGTCACCGAGGCCCCGGTGTCGGCCAGCGCGGTGCGGAACAGCTGGGCCAGGTCTTCCAGCACGCTCTCGGCGCGCGCCGGGTCCACGCGCACCAGGGCCAGCGCGGTGTTCAGGGCGTTGAAGAGAAAGTGAGGCTGGATGCGCGACTGCAGCTCGGCCAGCCGCGCGCTGGCGTTGGCCGGGTGCCAGATGCGCGAGCGCATGTCCAGCCAGGCCCACAACAGCGCCGCAAAGCCCGCTCCGGCCAGCAGCACGGCCGCCACGCGCAAGCCACCCGCCAGCGGGGCCAGTCCGGCCCACCACAAGGGCGCCCAGGCCAGCAGGGCGGCGAATGCGCCGACCGCCAGCACCACGGCGGCGCGCGGTGCCGCGCCCAGCTGGCGCAGCGGCCGGCGGGCGCCGCACACCGCCACCAGCCACAGCAGCGTGCCGGCCAGGCCACCGAAGGCCAGCGCCGCCAGGCGGGCGCCCCAGTCGGCCAGGTTGTCGGCGCCGCCCAGGGCCACGAGTGCCAGCACGCCCTGCACCAACAACACCGCGCGCAGGGCCAGCGCCGGGTGGCAGACGTCGAAGGCCGCGGCAGCCTGGGTCTGGATGCGCGCGCGTTCCTCCGCCACGGGATCGAAGCGGGTGTTCGAAAAACTGGTGCTCTGGGTCTCGGTCGACCGCGTGCTGTCGGGCCACAGGCTGGCCGGGCGGCTGGCCGTGGGCTCGAAGTCGGGCGAAGCCTTCGGTGCGGGGGCGTTCATGTCGAGCCGGATAATACGGACTCACCTTTTGCACACCGCCCCTTGCGACCGCCGTCGCGCCCCAGCCCACCATGTCAATCAACCCGCTCGCCAACAAGTCCCAGGCCTGGTCGGCCCTGTTCACCGAACCCATGAGCGAGCTGGTGCAGCGCTACACGGCCAGCGTCGGTTTCGACCAGCGGCTGTGGCGGGCCGACATCGAAGGCAGCCTGGCCCACGCGCAGATGCTGGCCGCGCAGGGCGTGATCAGCGCGCAGGACCGGGCCGACATCGAACGCGGCATGGCGCAGATCAGCGCCGAGGTCGAGTCCGGCGCCTTCGAGTGGACGCTGGAACTGGAAGACGTGCACCTGAACATCGAGGCGCGCCTGACTGCGCTGGTCGGCGACGCGGGCAAGCGACTGCACACCGGCCGCAGCCGCAACGACCAGGTGGCCACCGACGTGCGCCTGTGGCTGCGCGGCGAGATCGACCAGTTGCAGCCGCTGCTGCTGGGCATGCAGCGCGCCCTGGTGGAGCTGGCCGCCCACCACACCGATACCGTGATGCCCGGCTTTACCCACCTGCAGGTGGCGCAGCCGGTGAGCTTTGCCCACCACCTGCTGGCCTATGTGGAGATGTTTTCGCGCGACGCCGAGCGCCTGGCGGATGTGCGCAAGCGCGTGAACCAGTTGCCGCTGGGCGCGGCCGCGTTGGCCGGCACCAGCTACCCGCTGGACCGCGAACTCGTGGCGCGCCTGCTGGGCTTCGACGGCGTCTGCCAGAACAGCCTGGACGCCGTGAGCGACCGCGACTTCGCGCTCGAGTTCAGCGCATTCGCCAGCATCTGCATGGTGCATGTGTCGCGGCTGGCAGAAGAGATCGTGCTGTGGATGAGCCAGAACTTCGGCTTCATCAACCTGGCTGACCGCTACTGCACGGGCTCGTCCATCATGCCGCAGAAACGCAACCCCGACGTGGCCGAGCTGGCCCGCGGCAAGAGCGGCCGCGTCATCGGCCACCTGATGGCGCTGCTGACACTGATGAAGGGGCAGCCGCTGACCTACAACAAGGACAACCAGGAAGACAAGGAGCCCTTGTTCGACACCGTCGACACGCTTGCCGGCACGCTGCGCATCATGGCCGAGATGGTGGGCGGCATCGAAGTGAAGAAGGCCGCGATGGAAGCCGCCGCGCTGAAGGGCTACGCCACCGCCACCGACCTGGCCGACTACCTTGTGAAGAAGGGCCTGGCCTTCCGCGACGCCCACGAGGCCGTGGCCCACGCCGTCAAGCAGGCGCTGGCCCAGGGTGTGCAACTCGACGCGTTGCCGCTGACCACGCTGCAGGCCATGCACCCGGCGATCGGCGCCGATGTCTTCGCGGTGCTGAGCCTGCGCGGCTCGCTCAATGCCCGCAACATCCTGGGCGGCACGGCGCCGGTGCAGGTGCTGGCGCAGGTGCAACGGCACCGCGTGCGGCTGGCCGCCTGACCGGCCAGGACACGGCATGACCAGCGGCCGCCGCTGGATCGCCCATCTCGACATGGACGCCTTCTACGCGTCGGTGGAGCTGCTGCGCTACCCCGACCTGCAGGGCCGTGCGGTGGTCATCGGCGGTGGCCGGCGACATGAGCCCGAGTTGCTGGCCGACGGCACGCGGCGCTACGCCACGCTGCGCCATTACACCGGCCGCGGCGTCATCACCACCGCCACCTACGCCGCGCGCGACCACGGCGTGCATTCCGGCATGGGGCTCATGAAGGCAGCGCAGCTGGCGCCCGACGCCGTGCTGCTGCCGGTGGACTTCGAGGCCTACCGGCATTGCTCCCGGCTCTTCAAGGCCGCCGTGGCCGAGGTGGCGCCCGTCATCGAAGACCGCGGCATCGACGAGATCTACATCGACCTGAGCGACGTGCCCGGCGCGCAGGACGCCGTCGGCCACGACGCCTTTGGTGGCGTGCGCGCCGTGGCGCAGGACATCCGCAACAACGTGCGCCGGGTGACGGGGCTGAGCTGCTCGATCGGCATCACGCCCAACAAGCTACTGAGCAAGATCGCCAGCGAACTCGACAAGCCCGACGGCCTGACGCTGCTGACCGAGGCCGACCTGCCCACGCGCGTGTGGCCGCTGGCCGTGCGCAAGATCAACGGCATCGGCCCCAAGGCCGCCGCCAAGCTGAACAAGCTGGGCGTGCTGACGGTGGGCGACCTGGCCAGCCGCGATCGCCCCTGGCTTGCCGAACACTTCGGCCGCGCCTACGGCGCCTGGCTGTTCGACGCCGCCCACGGCATCGATGACCGCCCCGTCGTGACGCACAGCGAGCCCGTGTCCATGAGCCGCGAGACCACCTTCGACCGCGACCTGCACGCCGTGCGCGACCGTGCCGAGCTGACCCGCGTCTTCACCCAACTGGCCGAACAGGTGGCCACCGACCTGCAGCGCAAGGGTTACGCCGGCCGCACCATAGGCATCAAGCTGCGCTTCGAGGACTTCAAGACGGTGACGCGCGACCTGACGCTGCCCACCCCCGTGGCCGACGCCACGGCCATCCGCCACGCCGCCGGCCTGTGCCTGAAGCGCGTCGACCTGAAGCGCCGCCTGCGCCTGCTGGGCGTGCGGGCAGGTTCGCTGGTGCGGGTTTGACAACAGGCAAACCGCCACAGCAGACATCTCGCTAGCATCAGCGCTTCCGAGGAGAGCTGTCCCCATGCCCGTCATCACCACCATCGAAGACCTGCGCGTCCTGGCCAAGAAGCGCGTGCCGCGCATGTTTTACGACTACGCCGACAGCGGCAGCTGGACCGAAGGCACCTACCGCGCCAACAGCGAGGACTTCCAGAAGATCAAGCTGCGCCAGCGCGTGGCGGTCAACATGGAAAACCGCAGCACGGCGACCACCATGGTGGGGGTGAAGACCAAGATGCCGGTGTGCATCGCGCCCGTGGGCATGACGGGCATGCAGCACGCCGACGGCGAGATCCACGCCGCACGTGCGGCAGAGAAATTCGGCATCCCGTTCACGCTGTCGACCATGAGCATCTGCTCGATCGAGGACGTGGCCGAAGCCACCAGCACGCCGTTCTGGTTCCAGCTCTACATGATGCGCGACCGCGAAGCGATGGCGCGCATGATCCAGCGCTGCAAGGACGCGAAGTGCAGCGCGATGGTGCTGACGCTGGACCTGCAGGTCATCGGCCAGCGCCACAAGGACCTGAAGAACAAGCTGCGCGCCTCGGTCATCCCGTCGCTGGGCAACGCGCTGAACATCATGACCAAGCCGCGCTGGGTGCTG
>JANNWL010000249.1:0-1502 GCA_031414735.1 Burkholderiales bacterium
TTCTATGCATGCTTTGGCCAAAGTACATGGCGGCGCCTGCCACCCTCTCACACTTGCGCTGGAGACACCGCTGTATCAGCTATGAGTGGTTTCTACTCCTCGAGTCCGCGCCCAGCGACTCCTAACCCCTCGCTCAAGCGGAGCGCCAACGGCAGGCCACCAGGCCTGGTCTGGCGGTACGCGGTACATTTTCGCCAGCCCGGGCCTGGCGGCCTGCCGTCGTCGCCCGCTTAGCTCGAACGTTAGGCCGCATGAAACCCTCTCCACGTGAATCCGAAGTTCCGTTGAACAGCCGAGCTGCCGAGCTCATTCACGGCGCCAGCTTTGTTGACGCCTGGCGCATCACTTCTGGGAAGGTCGAACGTTCTGCGCTCGAGCACTTCTTGGCCGCAGCAGAAAAGACTCCTCGCTGGGTGAACATGGCAATGAGCGCCCGAAATCGAATCGTTCAGCTGGTAGGCTTGAAGAATCTGGGCGCACTCGACAACCTCGACGCTGCAGGAGGGCCAAAAGCCTACAAGCCAGGTGACCGTGTCGGAATCTTCACCCTGTTCGAGGACTCGTTCGACGAGGTTCTGCTTGGTGACAGAGACAAACACCTGAACGTTGTTCTAAGCGTCCACCGAAAACTGCTACCAGGAGGCAAGGCCGTGGACGTAACACTCACAACCGTGGTACATGTAAAGAACCTGCTTGGTCGCCTGTACATGTTGCCGGTGACTCCCGCTCACCGCATCATTGCGCCTGCTGTACTGGCTGGCATCGCGGAGGCTCCGCATGCGGCCTAACCCCTCGCTCAAGCGGAGCGCCAACGGCAGGCCACCAGGCCCGGTCTGGCGGTACGCGGTACATTTTCGCCAGCCCGGGCCTGGCGTCCTGCCGTTGTCGACCGCTTAGCGCGAACGTTAGGCATCCGAAAAATGGCGTATCGGTGGACCAGCAGAAAGTGCGCCTGTCGGCGTGGATGGAACAGCCACGAGGCGGGAAAGCCGCCAAACGCACTGGCGTCATCGAAAGTCATCAGCCGCTGCCAGCCATGAATCGGGTGCCGTCAAACGTCCGCGAGTCGGAAACGCGTCGAGGCAAATTGACTCAGATTGAACGAAATCGTGGCTATAGCAGACGATTGAGCAATGTCTCAACTCATCGAAAGGATGTGCGCACATGGAAGCCAAGAGAACAACAGCGCAGCAATTCAACTCAACACGCAGCGTGCAAGATGTCAGCGCAATCAGGCAACACCGTAGCGCTCATTGCAAGACGCGGAGCGCCATGCAAGGCACGCAGCGGCCGCCGCAGACGCGGACTACCGCGACTGCTCTTGTGGTGGCGCTGCGCGGGAAGCACAATCGCTGGCATGCAAAATCAACCCTCGGGCAAGCGGCGCGCACGGATGCCTAACACCTCGCTCAAGCGGAGCGCCAACGGCATGGCGCGCTGGCCATCAAGCGCTGGGCCTGCGGCCCATTTTGCGCTTGCTGTCCAGCCCGCCATGCCGTCGT
>JANNWL010000250.1:0-2038 GCA_031414735.1 Burkholderiales bacterium
GTCGCCGTCGTAGGTCATCATGCCGGCGAAGCAGACATCCACCTTGTGCCGCGCAAACGGCACCTCGCCGACGAAGGCCTGGGTCAGCTCGATGGCACGGTCGCCGCGGAAATTGAAGAGGACCACGCTGTCGCCGCCCACGATGGCGGCGAAGGGTTTGCCGTCGCGCGCGACGACGAAGGCCGGCAGGTCCTGGTCGATGACGCCGGGCTTCTCGGCGCGGTAGGCCTTCACCGCTGCGCTGGCGCTGGCGAACTGCCGGCCCTCGGCGAGCACGTGGGTCTTCCAGCCGCGCTCGACCATGTCCCAGTCGGCCTGGTAGCGGTCCATGGTGATGAACATGCGGCCGCCGCCGCTGGCGATGCCGTAGTGGGGGTCGAGCTGGGCGATCCAGGCCTCGAAGGGTTCGAGGTAGTCCAGGGCGCTGGTTTCGCCGACATCGCGGCCATCGATCAGTGCGTGCACGGCGACCTTCTTCACGCCGCGCTGCTTGGCCTCGCCGACCATCGCCTTAAGGTGGTCGATGTGGCTGTGCACGTTGCCGTCAGAGAACAGGCCGATGAAGTGCAGCGTCGAGGTCTTGTCCAGGCAGTTGCCGACGACCTCGTTCCAGCCCTTGCCGCTGAACATCTTGCCGTCGGCGATGGCCTCGGCCACCAGCTTGGCGCCCTGGTCGAAGACGCGGCCCGCGCCGATGGCGTTGTGGCCGACCTCGGAGTTGCCCATGTCCGCGTCGCTGGGCATGCCCACGGCCACGCCGTGCGCCGCCAGCGGGGTCCACGGGCAGGTCGCCATGAGATGGTCCAGCACCGGTTTGCGCGCCGCCTTGACGGCATTGCCGGCGTAGTCGGGGCCCAGGCCCACGCCGTCCATGACGACAACGACGACCGGCCCCGTGCGTTGGCCGTGGAAGGAGTTCTTTGAGAGGGTCAGGGCCATGGGAATCCTCGTGATGTTTCCACAAGCCTAACCGGGCCTGCGCTCAGACGGCAGATGTCTGCTGCATCAGCAGTTGCGCCACCACCGACACCGCCAGCACCTCGGGCTGCTTGCCGGGCAGGCTCGGCAGGCCGATGGGGCAGGCCATGCGCGCCAAGGTGGCGGGTGCCACGCCGCGTTCGAGCAAGCGGTGTTCGAAACGCGCGCGCTTGGTCTGGCTGCCGATGAGGCCGAAGAAACCGAAGTCCCCGCGCTTCAAGATGGCGTGGCTGATGGCCAGGTCGAGATCGTGGCTGTGGGTCAGTACGAGATAGAAAGCGCCGGGTGCCGCCTGTGCCACCTCAGCTTGAGCCGGCTCGGAGCAGACCTGTTCGATGTGTACGGGGAAGTTTTCGCTGGGAAACTCGTCCTCGCGCTCGTCGATCCAGCGCACCCGGCAGTCGATGCCGCGCAGCAGGCGCACGATGGCCCGGCCCACATGGCCCGCTCCGTACAGCTGCAGGTCGAAAAGCGCGGGCGGCAGCGGCCACTGCTGCCAGTCGACGGCAGCGAGTTCGGTGAAGCGCAGCGTCAACGCGCCACCACAGCATTGGCCCAGGCTCGGCCCCAAGGCCACCGCCAGGTCCTGGGGCGCACCGCCCTGCGCCAGCAGCTGGCGCGCCGTGGCGATGGCTTGCAGTTCGAGATGCCCACCGCCGATGGTGCCCAGCACCTTGTGGGCCGCCACCAGCATCCGGGTGCCGGCGTCTCGCGGCACGGAACCGCGGGTGGTCAGCACCTCGACGACGATGGCCGGGTCGGCCGTCGCCTGCCAGCGCAACGCAGTCGCGCGGACCGCCGAGGGCGTCATGCGCCGCGCAGCACCGCGCGCACCCCCGTGATGGCGCGCAGCACCGACTCGGGCGTGGCGGGGGCCTGCAATGGCGGGTCGACACGGTGCCCGCCCACGGCCGAGACCGCGTCGCGGATGGCGAAGAACACCGAGAACGGCAGCAGCAGCGGCGGCTCGCCCACGGCCTTGCTGCGGTGGATGCTGTCCTGCACGTTGGGGCGGTCGAACAAGCGCACGTTGAAGACCGGCGGGCAGTCGTTGGCGGTG
>JANNWL010000251.1:0-2516 GCA_031414735.1 Burkholderiales bacterium
GCGGGCGCCGGCTCGGGCCGGGGCGCGGCCACTTGCGGCACAGCGGCCCACAGTTCGGCGCTGACCACCTCGGGACTCTGCATGCGCCAGTCGGTGGCCTGGCTCAGCGCCAGCAGCAGGCCGGCGTGGGCCAGCAAGGCCAGCGTGGCGCCGGGCGCAAGTCCGCCGGGTGGGCGCGGCAGCAGGGCGTCGTGCGTCAACGTGGCGGCGGCCATGGCGCAAGCAGGCAGTGCGCTGGCCGTCAGCCGGCCTGCTTCACACTCAGGCCGACGCGTTTCACACCCGCACGCTGCAGCGTGTCCATGACCTTCACCACGCTCTCGTAACGCACGCTCTTGTCGGCGCTGATGACCACCGGCACCTCGGCATTGCCGGCCTGGCGTTCGCGCACGCGGGCAGCCAGCTGGGCCAAGGTCACGGGCAGGGGGTCCTGGCTGTCGGTGCGCACGCGCAGCTTCTCGTCGGTGCCGACGATGACCTCCACCACGCTGGGCGGCCGCTGCTGGCTCTTGCCCACCGAGGGCAGGTCGACCACACCGGTGGTGATGAGCGGGGCGGTGACCATGAAGATGATCAGCAGCACCAGCATCACGTCGATGAACGGGACCATGTTGATCTCGTTCATCGAACGCCGCCTGCGTCCGCCCCCGCGGCCCATCAGCGACGCCATCAGCGGGGCGCCCCGGCCACAGCCACCGGCTGGCTGGCGTTGCGTTGCAGGATGTTGGAGAACTCCTCGATGAAGGTTTCCAGCTGAATGGCGATGCGGTCGATGTCGCGCGCGAAGCGGTTGTAGGCCACTACCGCGGGGATGGCGGCGAACAGGCCGATGGCGGTGGCCACCAGCGCCTCGGCGATGCCCGGCGCCACGGTGGCCAGCGTCACCTGCGTCATGTTCGACAGGCCGACGAAGGCATGCATGATCCCCCACACCGTGCCGAACAGGCCCACATAGGGCGACACCGAGCCCACGCTGGCCAGGAAGCTGAGGTTGCTTTCCACCACATCCAGCTCACGCTGGTAGCTGGCGCGCATGGCGCGGCGCGCGCCGTCGAGTTGCACGGTGCCCTCCAGGCGCTTTTCGCGCAGCTTCAAAAACTCGCGCATGCCGCTGGCAAAGATGCGTTCCATGGGTGAGGTGTCGACCTTGCCGGTGACGGCCAGGTTCATCTCGGTCAGGCTCTTGCCGGACCAGAATTCGCGCTCGAAGTCTTCGTTGCCGCGGCGCACGCGCTTCAGGCCGAAGACCTTGCCGAAGATCACCGTCCAGCTCGCCAGCGATACGAACACCAGCCCGGCCATGACGAGTTGCACCACCAGGCTGGCCTGGAGGATAAGGGTGGTGATGGAGAGGTCGGTGGTCATGTCAGGCGTCAAGCAGCGGGTGGGAATGCGGCGCGGTGTGAAGGTTCCCTGTCCCGCTCAGCTCGCGCGCAAGCCGCGCCACCGCGGTTTGGAGCTCGGGCAGGGCGCGGGCGAACGACAGCCGCACGAAGCGGTCGGCCAGGGCCGGGCCGAAGTCGCGCCCGGGCGTCAACGCCACATGGGCGCGGCGCATCATCTCGAAGCAGAAGTCCCAGGCGTTGGCCGGCCCCGCGCCGCCGGTCTGCGCGGCCAGCGTCTGCGTGTCCAAAAAACGGCTGCAGTCGGCCCAGACATAAAAGGCGCCGTCGGGCGGCACGGGCACGCCGAAGCCCAGGCGTTGCAGCGCGGGCACGATGAAATCGCGGCGGCGGCGGAATTCTTCGCGGCGGCGCTCAAACTCGGCCAGCGACTCGGGTTCGAAACAGGCCAGCGCCGCGTGCTGGGCCAGCGACGACGGGCAGATGTAGAGGTTCTGCGCCAGCTTCTCCACCGCGCCCACCAGCGCCGGGGGCAGCACCATCCAGCCCAGCCGCCAGCCGGTCATGCTGAAGTACTTGCTGAAGCTGTTGATCGAGATCACGTCCTCGCCCAGCGCCAGCGCGCTGTGGCTGTAGGTGTCGTCGTAGCTCAGGCCGAGATAGATCTCGTCGACGATGGTCACGCCGCCGCGCGCGCGCACGGCCGCCACGATGTCTGCCATGGCTTGCGGCGAAATCGACGTGCCCGTGGGGTTGCTGGGCGACGCCAACAGCACGCCGCGCGTGGCCGGGGCCCAGGCGGCGGCCACCGATGCGGCGTCGAGCTGGAAGCGCGCCGCGGCGCTAGCCGGCAGCAGCCGCGCGGTGGCGCCGGCAGCGGCGACGAAGTGCCGGTTGCAGGGGTAGCTGGGGTCGGGCATGAGCACGTCGTCGCCGGGTTCGAACAGCGCCAGGCAGGCGAGTTGCAAGGCGGCCGACGCGCCGGCGGTGATGACGATGCGTTCGGGCGCGATGTCCAGCCCGAAACGCGTGCCGTACCAGGCGGCGATGCGCCTTTGCAGTGCCGGCAGGCCGGTGGCGTGCGTGTACTGCGTGGCGCCGCGGTCCAGGCAGGCCACGGCGGCGTCGCGCACCAGCGCGGGGGCCGTGAAATCGGGCTCGCCGATGTTCAGG
>JANNWL010000252.1:0-4889 GCA_031414735.1 Burkholderiales bacterium
AAGTGAGCTTGGGGTCGTTGCATGCTAATTCACTCCGTTTGAACGCCAGCCCGGCTCGCGCTTGTCGAGAAAGGCCTGCACACCTTCGCGCCCCTCGGCGCTGGAACGGATGTCGGCGATGCGGCGCGCCGTGTCTTCGCGCAGCGCGGCGTCGATGGGCCGGTCGGCCACGTCCTGCACCAACTGCTTGCAGGCGCGCACCGCCGCCGGTCCGTTGGCCACGAGTGCGGCGACGATTTCGGCGACCTTGCCGTCCAGGGCGTCCGCCGCAACGACCTCATGCACCAGGCCCAAGGCCAAGGCCCGCGCAGCGTCGAAGCGCTCAGCAGTGGTGAAGTAGCGGCGCGAGGCCTGCTCGCCCAGCGCCTTGACGACATAGGGCGCGATGGTGGCCGGCAGCAGCCCCAGCCGCGCCTCGCTGAGGCAGAAGTGCACGCCCTCGGCAGCCACGAGCACGTCACACACCGCGGCCAGGCCTACACCGCCGGCATAGCAGTCGCCATGGATACGGCCCACCACCGGCACCGGGCAGCGGTAGACCGTCCACAGCATGTGCGCCAGGCGCGCGGCGTCGGCCTGGTTATCTTCCCAGCTGTAGCCGGCCATGGCGCGCATCCACGACAGGTCGGCGCCGGCGCAGAAGGCCTTGCCGTGGCCGCCGAGAACGATGGCGCGCAGGTCGGGGTCAGACCCCAGCTGGTCGAAGGCCGCGGTCAGTTCAGCGATGACGCCGTCGTTGAAGGCGTTGCGCACCTCGGGGCGGTTCAGCCAGACCTCGACTACAAAAGGTGTGGGGCGGCGGATGTCGAGCGTGGTGGCCATGGCTTGCCTTCAGTGGCGCCAGCCACGCAAACCACGCAGGGCCTCGAAGGGCTCGAAGTCGCGGTCGCCATGCAGCAGCAAGAAGTCGTTCTCGATGCAGAAGGTGGCCACCAGCACGTCGATGCCGCTGCGCACGGTGTAGCCGGCCTTGCGCAGGTCGCGGTAATGCTGGGCGGCTTGCAGGCACAGGTCCACACCCGAGGTCTCGGCCAGGTCCAGGCTCATCATCAGGCTGCGTGCCTGGCGCTGCTGGCGCTCGTCACGAAAGCCGCGCAGCACCTCGAACAGCACCAGGTCGGGCACCACGATGCGGGTATCGCCTTCGTACAGCAAGCGGCGCAGCGTGTCGCGCGCCGGGTTGGCGCGGGCATTGAAGTAGTCGATCCAGACACCCGAGTCAGCGACGACCACGCTTGGCCCCCGCCTCAGCTTTGGCCTTGTATTGCGCCGCAGGCTCCTGGACGTCCAGCACCGGCGTGGCAGCAGAGTTTTCGGGCTGGGTCCAGTCAATGGACTCGTCGCCTTCCCACTTCAACTTGCCCTCCCATTTGAGGATCTCGCGGTAGGCCGCTTGCCGGGCCAGCAACTTGAGGCCGGCCTCAACGGCGTCCTTTTTGGTTTTGTAGGGCCCGGCCCGCATGGCCTGGGCCATCAATTCGTCGTCGATATCAATGTTGGTGCGCATGATGTGTATTGTGTTGACAATGTGGGTGCATCGTACACTACATGCGGAAAACGCCAAAGCGCGGCGCCTCGGGGATGGGGGCGTTCAGGCTGGCGCTCAAGCCCAGGGCCAGCACGCGGCGCGTGTCGGCCGGGTCGATGACGCCGTCGTCCCACAGACGCGCGCTGGCGTAGTAGGGGTGGGCCTGGTGCGCGAATTGCTCGAGGATGGGTTGCTTGAATGCGGACTCTTCCTCCCCGCTCCACTGGCCTCCCCGGCTCTCGATGCCGTCGCGCTTGACGGTGGCCAGCACGCTGGCGGCTTGTTCGCCGCCCATCACACTGATGCGCGCGTTGGGCCACATCCACAGGAAACGCGGGCTGTACGCCCGGCCGCACATGCCGTAGTTGCCGGCGCCAAAGCTGCCACCGATGATGACGGTGAACTTCGGCACCGTGGCCGTGGCCACGGCCGTGACCATCTTTGCGCCGTGCTTGGCGATGCCTTCTGACTCGACCTTGCGCCCGACCATGAAGCCGGTGATGTTCTGCAGGAAGACCAGCGGAATGCGCCGCTGGCAGCACAGTTCGATGAAGTGCGCGCCCTTCTGCGCGCTTTCGCTGAACAGGATGCCGTTGTTGGCGACGATGCCCACCGGCATGCCTTCGATGTGCGCGAAGCCGGTGACCAGCGTGGCGCCGTAGCGCGCCTTGAACTCGTCGAACTCGCTGCCGTCGACGACGCGGGCGATGATCTCGCGCACATCGAAAGGCTTGCGCGAATCGGCCGGGATGATGCCGTGCAGTTCGCTGGCGTCGAACAGCGGCGCGCGCGGTGCCGTCAGCTTCATCTGTTCCGGTTTGCGCCAGTTCAGGTGGCCGATGGCGGCACGTGCGATGGCCAGGGCGTGCATGTCGTTTTCGGCCAGGTGGTCGGCCACGCCGGACAGGCGCGTGTGCACGTCGCCGCCGCCCAGGTCTTCGGCGCTCACGACCTCGCCGATAGCGGCCTTCACCAAGGGCGGGCCGCCGAGGAAGATCGTGCCCTGGTTCTTGACGATGATGGCCTCGTCGCTCATCGCCGGGACGTAGGCGCCGCCTGCCGTGCACGAGCCCATCACCACCGCGATCTGCGGGATGCCCAGCGCCGACATCTGCGCCTGGTTGTAAAAGATGCGGCCGAAGTGGTCACGGTCGGGGAAGACTTCATCCTGGTTCGGCAGGTTGGCGCCGCCGCTGTCCACCAGGTAGATGCAGGGCAAGCGGTTCTGCTGCGCGATCTCCTGCGCGCGCAGGTGCTTCTTCACCGTCATCGGGTAGTAGGTGCCGCCCTTGACGGTGGCGTCGTTGCAGACGATCAGGCATTCGACACCGCTGACGCGGCCGATGCCGCAGATCAAACCCGCGCCGGGCGCGACGTTGTCGTAGAGGTCGAGCGCGGCCAGCGCGCCGATCTCCAGGAACGGCGTGTCGGGGTCGAGCAGCATCTCGACGCGGTCACGCGGCAGCAGCTTGCCGCGGGCCAGATGCTTGGCGCGCGCCGCCGCGCCACCGCCCTGGGCGATGGTGGCCAGGCGGGCGTTGAGATCGCCCACGAGCTGCCTCATCTGCAGGCTGCTGGCCTTGAAGTCTTCGGCGCGGGGGTTGAGCTTGGATGTCAGGGCGGGCATCGGGGGGTCTCCAAGGCTCAGAACGGGCCGCTGGCCAGCCAGCGTTCGATCTGCGGTTTGCGGTCGTTGCCCCAGAAGGGTTCGCCGTCGATGACGAAGAAGGGCGCGCCGAAGATGCCGGCGGCAATGGCCTCGTCGTTTTCGCGCTTCAGCCGGGCTTTCCACACCGGGTCGTTCCAGACGGCTTCGGCCTCGTCGGCGTTGATGCCGGCTTGTGTGGCCAGGGCCCTGAGCTCATCCAGCTGGTTCAGCGCCACGCCGTGCACGAACACCGCGCGCAAGCCGGCCTGCGCCCAGGCTGCGGCAGCTTGTTCGCCGCGCGTTTCGGCCAGCCACCAGAAGACGCGGGCAGCGTTCTGGGTGGGAATGGGGAAGACTTTGGGCAGGCTGCAGGGCACGCCCTCGAAGCGCGCCGAGCGGTCGAAGTCGCGCACCGAGTACGCACCCTTGAGCGGGTAGGACACGGGTGACTTCAGCTCCGCGGCCTGGAAGGTGGCGCCCAGCAGCATGGCGTGCCTTCGCACACTGCGGCCGTGGCGTGCAGCCAGGGCGTCCAGCCACTCGTTGGCGATGTACGAGTACGGCGACGAGAAGTCGAAGTAGAAATCGATGGGGCTCTTCATACCCTGCAGCATACCCACCGCCGCGCGCCGCCGGCAGTGGCGCTTACGCTGGGGCAGCACGCCTCACTTGCGCCAGAACGCCGGCGTGAACAACACCAGCACCGCAAACAGCTCCAGCCGCCCGAGCAGCATGGTGACGCTGCAGACCCAGGTCTGGAAGTCGCTCAGGCCCTGGTAGTTGCCGGCCGGCCCCACCACGCCCAGGCCGGGGCCGGTGTTGTTGATGCAGGCGATGACGGCAGAGAAGGCGCTGACCATGTCCAGGCCGCTGGCCAGCAGCGCCAGCGTGGCGCCGATGACCACGGCGCCGTAGATCAGCATGAAGGCCAATACCGAGGTCATCACGCGCGCGTCCACCACACCGCCGCCCAGCGTGACGGGCGCCACCGCACGCGGGTGCAGGATGCGCGTGAACTCGCGCTTGGCCTGCTGCAACAACAGCAGCGCACGCACCATCTTGATGCCGCCGCCGGTGCTGCCCGCGCAGGTGGCAAAGCAGCACAGGAAGAGCATCAGCGCCGGTGCAAACACCGGCCACTGCGCGTAGTCGACCGACACCAGCCCGGTGGTGGTGGCCACCGAGACCACGTTGAAGGCCGCGTGCCGCAGTGATTCGGCAAAGCTCGGGTACACGCCGTGCGCCGTCAGGAACAGCGCCACACCCAGCACCGACGCGACCATCAGGCCGAGGAAGGCCCGCACCTCGGTGTTGCGCCACAGGCTGCGCAGCGAGCGGCGCTGCCAGGCCACGAAGTACAACGCGAAATTGACGCCAGCCACCAGCATGAAGAACACGATCACGGCTTCGATCAGCGGCGAATTGAAGTGGCCAATGCTGGCGTCATACGACGAGAAGCCGCCCAGGCCCATGGTCGAGCACATGTGCATGAAAGCATCAGCCCAGCCCATGCCGGCCACGCGCAAGGCCAGCAGGCACAGCACGGAGATGCCGAAGTACACGGCCCACAAACCGCGCGCGGTTTGTGCAATGCGCGGTGTGAGCTTTTCGTCCTTCATGGGACCGGGTGTCTCGGCCTTGAAGACCTGGCTGCCGCCCACGCCCAGCAGCGGCAGGATGGCCACCGCCAGCACCAGGATGCCCATGCCGCCC
>JANNWL010000253.1:0-3677 GCA_031414735.1 Burkholderiales bacterium
GCTGTCGGCACCCGCCTGCCCGCCCATCAGCCCCGCCAGCCGCCGCGTGATGGCCAGCCCGAGACCGGTGCCGCCGTACTTGCGCGTTGTCGAGGCATCCGCCTGCTCGAAAGCCGCCCACAGGCCGTCAATCTTCCCAGGCGCGATGCCGATGCCGGTGTCCTGCACCTCGAAGCGCACCAGCAGGCCGTCGCCGCCGTCTTCCAGCAGCGTGGCACGCAGGGTGACGGTGCCGCTGGCGGTGAATTTCACCGCGTTGCTGGCGTAGTTGAGCAAGGCCTGGCGCAAGCGCGTGGCGTCGCCGCGCAGCCACAGCGGCACAGCGTCGCGGTCGATCGCGATGGTCAGGCCCTTGGCGCGTGCCGCGTCACTGACCAGCGATTGCACGTGGTCGAGCACCGCGCCGAGTGTGAAGTTCTCGTGCTCCAGCACCAGCTTGCCGGCCTCGATCTTGGAGATGTCGAGGATGTCGTTGATGACCGCCAGCAGGTGCGTGGCGGCGCTGTCGATCTTGCCCAGGCGCAGCGCCTGCTCGGGTGTCGGCGCGGCGTGCCGCAACAGGTGCGTGAGACCGATGATGGCGTTCATCGGCGTGCGGATCTCGTGGCTCATGTTGGCCAAAAAAGTGCTCTTGGCCCGGCTGGCGGCGTCGGCCCGCGCGCGCGCCGCGGCGAGTTCGGCGGTGCGGCTGGCCACCATTTCCTCCAGGTGATGGCGGTGACTCTCCAGTTCCGCCTCGTTGCGCTTGCGCGCTGTGATGTCGCGCTCGACGGCCACCCAGTGCGTGAACCAGCCCGCGGCGTTGGCCACTGGCGCGATCTGCATCTCGATCCAGAACTCCGACCCGTCCTTGGCGTAGTTGATGAGCGCCACGCGCACCGACTCCCAGCGCTTCAGCGCGCCGGCAACACGGTGCAGTTCAGCGCGGTCGGTCTTTGGTCCCTGCAGAAAGCGCGGGCTGCGGCCCAGCACTTCAGCGCGGCTGTAACCCGTGCGCCGGGTGAAGGCCTCGTTGACGAAGACGATGCGCGGCCCGGGCTCGTCGAACGGTTCGGCCTCGGTGATGAGCACGATGTCGTCCAGGTTGGCCACGCAGGCTTCCAGAAGGTGCTGCGCGGCCGGGCTGTCGCGGACGGCGGCCAGGGCCTGCGCAGTCTGGGCGGCCTCGCGCTCCAGCGTGGTGCTGGCCGGCTGGGGCGCGGGCGGCACGTCAGGCGGCTGGGTCATGGTCGGCTCACGGTGTCGCCTGCGGCGCGTGGGACACGCGGGGGGCTCTGGGCGCGGGGTCCAGCCCGACCAGCACGCGCTCGGTGTTGGACATGCCGCCGACGATGTAGCGCAGCGGCTCGGGCAGCCGCTTGATCAGCGCCGGCAGGGCCACCACCTGTTCGCACTGCGCCAGTTCCGGCGGCTGGCAGCGGTCGATCACCTCCAGCCGGTCGCGCTCGTCCGGGTCTCCGGCGCACAGGCGCCGCAGGTACTCGCGAATCTGCTGGGCATGCGCCATGCCGCACGACTTCAGCACCGGCAGGCCGCAGCCGCGCTCGGCGCCAGAGCGACGCCGTGGTCCTTCAACCCGCCGAAGAGACGCAGCGCGCCGTGGATCAGGAACTCCAGGCTGAGCAGCGTCTTGCCGCAGCCCGCGCTGCCGAACACCAGCGTGGGGCGACCGCTGGGCGGGCCGCCGCCTGTCAGTTCATCCAGACCCTGGATGCCAGTGGGTGATTTGGAGAGGTCCATGACCCGTGCTGCGCTAGAGGATGCCGCCCAGTGGTGCAGCTTCTCGGCAGGGTTCCCGCCCTGGGCGCGGACGGCCTTGTCTTGCGCGCCATGGCAGCACGCGGGGTTCATTGTGCGCTCTCCATCGCCGTACGAAGCGCGAGAAATGCGAGCCGGCGGCCGATGGCGGTGCGACGGCTCCTCAGAAAGATCGCCCGGTGCCACAGTCGCATTGGCGCCACGTGGCAGCGCGCCCACGCCCCAAGGCCCGCCGCCCGGAATGTGGGGCCTGTGGGTCACCGAGAGTGCGTGTCGAGTGCAAGCTCCGCGCACCCGCCGCGAACCTCGTCGCGACAGCGGCAGGAGCATGTGCATGAAATCTCTATGCGAGTTGCCCGGGCGCCGACGCGGCGTGGACAGCAGCCTGCAACGCAGCCGCGCCATGCCCTTGTTGCGCCGCACCGACGCGGTGGTGCTGGCCGGCGGGCGCGTCTACAAGATGGACCACGCCGTGATGCTGAAAGAGCATGTCGGCAGCGGCGCCGACGTCACCGCGCGCGGCATCACCCTGGTCAAGGCGGCGATGCTCGGGCAACACCCGAAGTCGAGCGCATGACAGGCCCGCCGCCGTCTGGCCCCGCGACCCCACTTCCGCGAAGGATGCCCATGAACACCGCCACACTGCCCCGCCCTTATCGGGTCGGCGAAGCGATCGAGCAGGCTCTGGCAGCTGCGCCGGGCGATGCCACCGGCAGCAGCATGACGCCCAGGTTGGTGGGTGCGCTCGCTCGGCCGGACCGGGACTTGACCAGCGCGCCGGCTTGGTGGCTGGAGCGGCACGCCCGCGTCGAACACGCTGAAATCGACCACCGCGCCGACGCGGCCCGTGTCTGCCCGTCTTCGGCCTCGATCGCGGCAGGCGACAGGGCGGTTTGCGGGTCAATGACGATTTTATGATTCGCAGCGAAACCAGCCACATCGCGGGCCAGGCGACGACCACCCGCCGTGCTTTCCTCGCGGGCTCAGGCGCGGGGCGCTGCCGTGCTGTGGCCGGCCAGCTGCGAAGCCGGTGCGTTCGTGTCGGCCAGCACACCGATACCCACCAGCATGCTGAGCGTGAAGAAGGCGGAAAGCGACAGTGACAGGGCGCGCGGGAAGAGGGTCTTGTTCATGCTGGGCTCCTTGGGAGAAAGTGTGTTGCGATGAATGAATGATCGGCATCCGTCGCCCGCCGCACCACCCGCTTGCGACGAGGTGCACGCACAGCACGACGGATCGTCATCAGGGCGGGTCGAAGCGCGCCGCCCGCTGGCTGAGGCGGACCTGCGCGGTGCCGCGCACCAGGCTCATGTGCGGCGGCGCAGGCGGCCAGTCGGTGGCGGCCAAGGCCGTCGCACCCGCCGGCACATGCCGCCAGGCGTTGAGCCAGCCGCCGTGCGTGACCACCAGCCGCACGGCCGGCGCCGGTTCGGCCAGGAACGATCGCACCCGCGCAGCCAGCACAGCCAGCGATTCACCGCCGCCCGGCGCGTGGTGCAGCAGGTCGTCCTGCCAGGCCTGAACCTCGCCCCAGGCGATGTCGCTCCAGGGCAGGCCGTCCCAGGTGCCGAAGTCGAGCTCATTCAAGCGCGCATCGACCTGGACCTGCCAGCCCCAGCGGACCAGCCAGCGCCCCACCTCGCGGGCGCGGCGCAGGGCGGACACCGTCACTGCGCGCGGCAGGCCTTCGCGCCGCGCCACGGCGCGGATGCGGTGGGCCAGGCGCTTGGCCTTGCGTGCGTCGACCAGCAGGTCGGTCTGCCCGATGCAACGTCCCGCCGCGCCACGCGCCTTCGGGTGGCGCCAGGCCAGCAGCTGCGTGGCGGCATGCCCGGCCACAGCTTGACCTGTGCGAGCACCTTCGGACTGGGCCACGCGTTCAGCTCCGCGACAGCATGGCCAGCAGCACCAGGTACACC
>JANNWL010000254.1:0-2314 GCA_031414735.1 Burkholderiales bacterium
GCGTCGAATCCCAGGCCGACGATGTGCACAGTCTCGCCGGCGAAGCTGACCGAGATCTCGGTGCCCGTCAGGTAGTCCATGCCCAGCGCCAGCGCGGCGTCGCAGGCGCGCTGCTGGCCGCCGATCTCGTCGTGGTCGGTCAGCGACCAGAGTTCCACGCCCTGGGCGTGTGCTCTGGCAGCGATGTCTTCGGGGGCCAAGGTGCCATCCGACACGTTCGAGTGGCTGTGCAGGTCGGCATTCGTGAGGTGGGTGATGGGTCTGGGCTGCACTCCAACATTGTAGGAAGCCTGCTGCACCCTCAGCGCTGCAAGGTCAGCGTGCGGTGGCAGCGCGCGGCCAGGGCGCTGTCGTGCGTGACGAGCACGAAGGCCGTGCCGCGTTCGCGTGCCAGGGCCAGCATCAGTTCGAACACGCCGTCGGCGGTTTCGCGGTCGAGGTTGCCGGTGGGCTCGTCCGCCAGCACGCAGGCCGGGTTGGCGACCAGCGCCCGGGCGATGGCCACGCGCTGGCGTTCGCCGCCCGACAACTGCGCCGGGTGGTGCGCCGTGCGCTCGGCCAGGCCCACGCTGGCCAGCACCTGGCGCGCGGCATCACGCGCCTGCGCCGCCGGCATGCGGCGGATGCGCAGCGGCATGGCCACGTTGTCGAGCGCGCTGAACTCGGGCAGCAGGTGGTGAAACTGGTAGACGAAGCCCAGGTGCTGGTTGCGCCACAGGCCGGCCTCGGCAGCGCCGATGCTGGCGAAGTCGCGGCCCATCAGCTCGACGCGGCCCGAGGTCGGCGCGTCCAGCCCGCCCAGCAGGTGCAGCAGCGTGCTCTTGCCGGATCCCGACACGCCCACCACGGCCAGCGCCTCGCCGCGCTGCACGTCCAGGCTCACGCCGCGCAGCACGGTGACGTCGAGTGCATCGGCGCCACGGCCTTCGACGAAGCGCTTGTGCAGGTCGATGGCGCGGAGCACCGGGGTTGTCGCGTCATTCATACCGCAGTGCCTCGGCGGGATTCACGCGGCTGGCGCGCCAGCTTGGGTAGATCGTGGCAACGAAAGCCAACACCAGCGAGATGACCACGATGGGCACGATGTCCGTCGCCAGCGGCTGGCTCGGCATGCGGCTGATGACGTAGATGCTGCCGGGCAGGAAGGCCACGCCGAGCGCGCGTTCGATGGCCGGCACGATGACGTCGACGTTGTAGGCCACCAGCAAGCCCATCGCCACGCCGCTGAAGGTGCCGATGACGCCGGCCAGCGCGCCCTGCACCATGAAAATGCCCATGATGGAGCGCGGGCTGGCGCCCAGCGTGCGCAGGATGGCGATGTCGGCGCGCTTGTCGGTCACCGTCATGACCAGCGTGCTGACGAGGTTGAAGGCCGCCACGGCGACGATGAGCGTCAGGATGATGAACATCAGCCGCTTCTCGATCTGCACCGCGTCGAACCAGTTGCGGTTGGTGCGTGTCCAGTCGCGCACGGTCACCGCCGGGCCCAGGCTGGACTGCAGGCGGGCGCCTTCCAGCCGCGCGTCCTGCACGTTCTTCAGCTTCAGCTGCACGCCGGTGGGGCCTTCGACACGGAACAGACGCGCCGCGTCGTCGACATGGATCAGCGCCAGGCCGCTGTCGTATTCATAGTGCCCGGCCTCGAAGGTGCCGACCAGCGTGAACTGCTTCAGTCGCGGCACCACGCCGGCCGGGGTGACCTGGCCGCTCGGCGACACCACCGTCACCTTGTCGCCAGGCCGCGCGCGCAGGATGCGCGCCAGCTCGCCGCCCAGCACGATGTTCCATTCGCCCGGCTGCAACAGCGCCAGCAGCGGTGCCTGGGTGCGGGCCAGTTCGGTGACCTTGCCTTCCTCGCCGGGGTCGATGCCGCGGATGACTGCACCGCGAAGCTCGTCGCCCCGGCCTACCAAAGCCTGGGCGACGACGAAGGGCGCGGCACCCACGACAGCCGGGTTCCGCATCGCCAACGCCGATGTGGCGCGCCAGTCCGGCAGCGCGTTGCCGGAGGCATCGAAGACTTCGATATGCGCGATGACGCTGAGCATGCGGTCACGCACCTCGGACTGGAAGCCGTTCATCACGCTGAGCACGATGATCAGCGCCGCCACGCCCAGGGCGATGCCCAGCATGGACACGCCGCTGATGAAGGAGATGAAACCGTTGCGCCGCCCGGCGCGGCCCGCCCGGGTGTAGCGCCACCCGATGTGCCATTCATAAGGCAAGTCCATGGCGGGCGATGCTACAGACAAGCCAGTGCGGCGCGACGGCCCCGGATAATCAGGGCGATGCACCTGCTGATCCCCTTCGCCGC
>JANNWL010000255.1:0-3288 GCA_031414735.1 Burkholderiales bacterium
CCGCGGTCGATGCGGTCCTTCAGCCACCAGACCCAGCGACCCTGCGCCGCCCACGGGCCCCAGGCGGCGATGGCGCTGCGGTCACCGCACGACACCAGATTCAACGTGCGCGTTGGCGCCGCATGCGGCTGCAGGGGCAGGCCGGCGATCGCCTGGCGCAGGTTCAGCGCCAGCGGTGGGCCGGAGCGCACGGCGTAGACGCCGCTCTTGGCGTGTGGCGTGTCGCTGCGCGTGGCCACGTCGCCCACGGCGAAGACCTCGGGGTGCGAACAGCTCTGCAAGGTGGCCGTGGTGAGGATGAAACCCTGCGCGTCCAGCGCCAGCCCGCTGTCGGCCAGCCAGCCGGGCGCCTGGGCGCCGGTGGCCAGCACGGCGGCGTCGCAGTCCAGGCGGCTGCCGTCGGCCAGCACGATGGCATCGGCCTCGATGGCCACGGCACCTTGTCGAACCACCGCCACGCCGTGCCGGGCGAGCGCACGTTGCACGCGTGACAACACCGGCGGCGGGTAGCCGGCCAGGGGCACCGGCCCGCCTGTCACCAACGTCACCTGCACGCCCGGGCCGGCCCGGGCCAGGCGGTGCTGCAGGGCCAGCGCCAGCTCGACGCCCGCGGCACCGGCACCCACCAGCACCAGGTTCAGCCGGCGCTGCGCGGTACGCGCCCAGAGGGCGTCGAGCTGCTGCACAAAGTCTTCGATGGGCCGCACGAACAGCGCGTGCTCGGCCGCGCCGGGCAGGCGGCCGCGGTGCATGACGGCGCCGGTGTCCAGCGACAGCAGGTCGTAGCCCTGCAGGCTGCCGTCGTCGAGCTCGACGCGGCGCGCGGCGGTGTCCAGGCGCACGGCACTGGCTTGCACAAAGGCCGCGCCCGCAGCCAGCGCCAGCGGACGCAAGGGAATGACGCAGTCCTGCGCGGTGTAGTGGCCGGCGACCAGGCCGGGCACCATGCCCGAGTACATCTGCCGCTCGAAGGGCGTTACCAGCGTCACCTGCACGCCGGCCATGGGCTGCTGGGCCAGTTGCTGCAGCACATGCACATGGGCGTGCCCGCCGCCGAGCAGCAGCACGCGCTTCATTCGGTGAAACGCAAATCGGCCACGTGGGCGACCGTCGCGGCGCCCGTGTTGTCGGCGTCGGCGGCCACGATCACCGTCATCAGCGCGGGGGTGTCGGGGCTCTCGTCGCCGAAGGCACGACGGAAATCGGCCGCAATGTCGCGTGTCTCGTTAAACCACTGACCCGACGGGTCGGCCGCCGTGCGCAGCACGATGTAGCGCACGCGCCGCGAGTAGGCGTTGGCGATGACGCTTCCCGGCGCTTCAGGGCCGCCCCAAACCCAGCACAGCGTGGCCGCAGGCAGCGCGTCGGCACTGCGCGACCGGGCCAGGCGCAGCAGCGTGCGTTCGACCAAGGGCACCTGCTGCAAGGCCATGTCGAAGCCCAGGCAAACCTTGGCGGCGGCGTCGTCGCCCGACTTCAAGCGCAGATCAGCAGCCGCGTTCGGTTGCTGCAGCCGCCAGGCCCAGCTGACCGTGCGTGGCGGCGCCTGTGCGGCCGCGGCATGCACGAGATTGCCGTACGACGCGCGGGCGTCCAGGCGCAGCGCCAGCCGGCCGTCCACCGACTCGGCCGAGTAGCGGGTGAGCGGCATGCGCTGGTCGGGCCAGCCCACCACGCGCCAGCCCGGACCGAGTCGAGCGTCACCCTGTCCGGCCTGCGCCGGCCCCTGCACCAGTGGCGGCCACGGCTCGGCTGCAGGCGCGGCCACCGCTGCGGCCGAGGCCGCCGCCAGCGCCATGGCCACCCCCAGTGCGCCTGCAGCCCGCGACCACCGCGGCGACGCGCGTTCAGCCACGGCGCCAATCATGAAACCGCGCCACCCAGCGCAGCAGGCCCAGCGGCTGGTGCGCACGCTTCCATTCACCGGCCACGTACTTGTTGGACTCGGCCAGCGTGGGGTAGGTGTGGATGGTGCCCAGGATCTTGTTCAGCCCCAGCCCGTGCTTCATGGCCAGCACGAATTCGGCAAGCAGGTCGCCCGCGTGCACGCCCACGATGGTGACGCCCAGGATGCGGTCCTTGCCGGGCTCGGTCAGCACCTTGACCCAGCCGTGCGCGGCGCTGTCGGCGATGGCGCGGTCGAGGTCGTCGATGCCGTAGCGCGTGACCTCCACCGCGATGCCCTTCTCGCGCGCCTCCTGCTCGTTCAGGCCCACGCGCGCCACCTCGGGGTCGATGAAGGTGGCCCAGGGAATGACGCGGTAGTCGACCTTGAAACGCTTGAAGCCGCCGAAGAGTCCGTTGACCGCTGCATACCAGGCCTGGTGCGCGGCAGTGTGGGTGAACTGGAAGGGCCCGGCTACGTCACCGGCGGCCAGGATGTTGGGGTAGATCGTCTGCAGGTACTCGTCGGTGGGCACGGTGCGCTGGGTCTTGGGGTCGGTGATGATGCCCAGCTCTTCCAGTCCGAAACCCTGCAGGCGTGCCACACGGCCCACGGCGCACAGCAGCACGTCGAAGCCGATGCGTTTTTCGACGCCGCCGGCATCGACGACGATGAACTTGTCGTCGCCGACCTTTTCACAGCGCAGCGCCTTGTGGCCGGTGAGCACCTGCACGCCATCGGCTTCCAGTGCTTTTCTCGCATACGCCGACACGTCCTCGTCCTCGCGGATCATGATGCGCGGCGCCATTTCCACCTGCGTCACCGCAGAACCCAGCCGCGCAAAGCATTGCGCCAGCTCGCAGCCGATGGGCCCGCCGCCCAGCACCACCAGGCGCTTGGGCTGTTCGCGCAGACCCCACAGGGTGTCGCTGGTGAGGTAGCCCACATCATCGATGCCGGGCAGCGGCGGCACGAAGGGCCGCGCGCCGGTGGCGATGACGATGCTGCGCGTGGACAGCACCTGCACGCTGCCGTCCTCGGCCGTGATCTGCACATGCCAGGGGTCGAGGATGCGCGCCTGGCCGATCTGCACGTCCACGCCCAGGCTGTTGTAGCGCTCGACCGAGTCGTGCGGCTCGATGTCACGCACCACACGCGCCACGCGGTCCATCACCTGCGCGAAGTCGAGCGTGAAGTCGGCACGCGCGATGCCGTAGTCGGTGCTGTGGCGCATCTGGCGTGCCAGCGTGGCGGTCTTGATGAGCGCCTTGCTCGGCACGCAGCCGTAGTTGAGGCAGTCGCCACCCATCTTGTGGCCTTCGATCAAGGTCACCTTGGCCTTGACGGCGGCGGCGATGTAGCTCGTCACCAGCCCGGCAGCACCCGCGCCGATGACGACCATG
>JANNWL010000256.1:0-13038 GCA_031414735.1 Burkholderiales bacterium
CCCCATGCCCGCAATGAGCCCGCCGCGTCCGAGCACCCTGGCCGAGGTCCGTACTGCCGTGTGGCAGGAGTTGACCCGTGCCCCGCGCGACAAGCACCACAGCTGGCGCACCCCCGTGCTGGCGACGCTGGACGGCGACGCGGCCGACGCCCGCACGGTGGTGCTGCGGGAGGTCGACGCCGAAGCCGCCACGCTGATGTTCTTCAGCGACGCGCGGGCGGGCAAGCTGGCGCAAGTGCAGGCAGCACCGCAGGGCACGCTGGTGCTGTGGTCAAGCCGGCTGTCGTGGCAGTTGCGGCTGCGCGTGGTCCTGTCGGCCGACACCGACGGGCTGGCCGTGGCCACGCGCTGGGCGCAATTGCGGCTGTCGCCTGCGGCGCAGGACTACCTGTCGCCCCTGCCGCCGGGCGTTGAAATGGTGGCGCCGGACCCGTCCGAAGACAACGCAGCAGTGCGTTCTGCGCCGCCCGAGCGCGGCCACTTTGCGGTGCTGCGGGCGCGGGTGCTGTCGACCGACTGGCTGGAACTGCACCGCGACGGCCACCGCCGCGCGCGCTTTGACACCGACGGGGCGCGCTGGCTGGTGCCGTAGACGCGCCCCCCGCCTCAGCGGTGCTTGAACACCGGCTTGCGCTTGGCCACGAAGGCGGCCATGCCTTCCTTTTGGTCGTCGGTGGCAAACAGCGAATGGAAGACCCGCCGCTCGTAGCCCACGCCCTCGGTCAGCCCGCCTTCGAAGGCCTTGTTCACGCATTCCTTGGCCAGCATCACGCTGGGGCCGCTCATGCTGCAGATCACGGCGGCGGCGGCCAGGGCTTCTTCCAGCAACTTGTCGGCCGGCACCACGCGCGACACCAGCCCGGCGCGCTCGGCCTCGGCGGCGTCCATCATGCGGGCGGTGAGCGCCATGTCCATGGCCTTGGCCTTGCCCACGGCGCGCGGCAAGCGCTGCGTGCCGCCGGCGCCGGGGATGATGCCCAGCTTGATCTCGGGCTGGCCGAAGCGCGCCGTGTCGGCGGCGATGATGAAGTCGCAGGCCATCGCCAGTTCACACCCGCCACCCAGCGCAAAGCCGGCCACCGCGGCAATCACCGGCTTGCGCACCTGGCGCAGCGTTTCCCAGTTGCGGGTGATGTACTGGCCCAGATAAGCGTCCATGTAGCTGAAGCCCGCCATGGCGCCGATGTCGGCCCCGGCAGCGAAGGCCTTTTCGCTGCCCGTGATGACGATGCAGCCCACGTCGTCGTCGGCATCAAAGGCCAGCAGTGCGGCGCCCAGCTGGTCCATCAGCGCGTCGTTCAGCGCGTTCAACTGCTTCGGGCGGTTCAGGGTGATGAGGGCCGTGCGGCGCGCGGTGTCGCCCCGCAGTTCGGTCAGGATCAGGGGGTCGGCAATGGCGGTCGCAGCAGTCATGGCGGTTCTTCAGCGTTGGACCAAGGCACTATACGGGCGCACCGCGGCGAAAACCCGGGTGCCACAGGGGCCGGGTCAGGGCTAAGCTTGCAGGCTTTCCTGATGCCTGCCAGGCCGCGCCCACCGCGGACCTGCAGCAATCGACGGCATGGCCATCATCTACCGCAAGACCGCCAAGGGCGTGGCCGAGATCGAGACCCGCGCCCACCGGCTCACACCGCGCATGCGCAGCGCGTTGATCTTCGTCGACGGCAAGCGCAGCGACGCCGAACTCGCCAGCATGATCCAGCAACAGGCCACCGAGACGCTGCATGCACTGGCCGGGCAGGGATTCATCGAGGTGCTGACCATTGACGCAGCACCTGCCCCGTCGGCGCCCGCGGTCGTGTCGGCGGCCGCGCCGCTGCGCCCACCCGCACCCGCCACCGCGGCGGCGCCCGCCCCTGCCGCACCCGACCTGCAGGCACGTCGGCGCGAGGCCGTGCGCGCCGTGAACGACCTGCTCGGGCCGGCGGCCGAGTCCGTAGCCCTGCGCCTGGAACGCGCGCGCAACGTCGACGAGTTGCGCGCCGCCTTGCAGGCAGCCGTGCAAACCATCGGCGCCGCCCGCGGCCGCCAGGCTGCCGAGAGCTTTGCGGCGCGCTTTGGCGACATCTGAAGGTCGAGCGCGCCGGGACAACGACTAGCGCCCCGGTTCGGCCTGCTGCGGCAAGCGCTCCAGCGACAGTTCCATGTAGGTCTCGGCGTCTTGCCGGATCAACAGCCGCACCGGCAGGTACTGCAGGCTGGGCGCAAACCAGACCTCGGCCGTCAGGTCGCCGCCGGCCTTGGCCTCACGCCGCGGTTTGACGTGCACGGCATCCACCGGGCCGGCGGGCGTCGCGACCTGTTCCGTGGCCAGCACGTCGTAGGTCCACAGGTCCATCTGGCGCGGCAAGGCCAGCGGGAAGGCAATCACCTGGCCCGGCTGCAAGAGCTGCGGTTGCGTGGTGAAGAGCCAGGTCAACTGCACGAACTGGCTGGCGCTGTCCTGCACGCCGGGCGGCCTCGGGAGCTCTCGGCCCGAGGGCAGGCGCACGCTGTCAGCGTCGAGCGCGATGCTCAGGCGGCGCGTGTCGCGCAGCACGGCGCGGGTTTCTTCGTCGTAGCGGCGCGGGCGCAAGCCCTGGGGGGTGATCTCGCCGTCGCTGCTGATGCGCCGGCTGGCCAGCGGGCTGAAGGACGGGCCCACGGTCAGTTCCAGGTTGACCTGGTAGCGCGTGCCGCTGCGCAGCCATTCCACACGCGCCTGGCCCGCTACCGGGCCGCGAAAGTGGCCGACCAGCTGGTAGTCCAGCCGTGTCGAGGGCGGCCACTCGAAAGCCGGGGGTGCCGATGCCGCCGGTTCGGGAGCAGGCGCGGCCAGGACCACCGGGCCGGTGGGCGCTTCGGGCCAGGCCGGCGTGTCGACCGCCGCCACGGGGCGGGACTGCACGGTCTCGGGCTGCAGCGGCTGCGGCGCCGACGCGGCGGGTTGCGGTGCAAACACGGCCGAACGCGGGCGGGCGACAGGCGCTGGCGCGGCAGGGGGTGCGGCAGGCGCCAGATCGCGCACGAAACTCACCTCGATGGGCTTGGGGCGCCCGTCGGCCGCACCCTCGCCCAGCCGCGCCGGCATCCAGTGCACCGCCAGCCAGCCATGGAGCCCTGTCACGGCCACTGCCAGCGCAGCCAGGGCCAGCGGGCGTCTCATCGGCCCGCCAGGGCCCATGGCGGACCCACCCTAGCTGCCCGCCGCCCCGACAAAGCAGCAGGCTGCGGCCACCGCGCTGAGCCGGAACCGCAGCGTCAACCAATGCGCCACACCCTGCTTGGGATACAGGCGGCGGTCCACCGCATAACAGCCCAGCAAGGCCAGGCCGAACACCACCAGCGCCGCATTCGCCGGCATCAGCATCGCCAGCCAGGCCACCAGCGACGGCACCACACCCCAGACCAGCCAGGGCAACGGCGGTGCCGGCTCGCGCATCGCCAGCCCCCAGTGGATGCCGCCCAGGAAGGACAGGATCACCGCGGCATAGCCCGACAGCGCCAGCGCCACGTAGGGATGCACCTCGGGGCGCACCAGCCACACCAGCACGGCGCCGGCCACGAAGGGCAGCAGGCCGGCGTAACCCAGGCGCAGGGCGTTCTTCATCGCCTGGGGCTTCAGTTCTTCTTGGTGGCGTCGGCCAACTGCTTTTCGATGGCCTCCAGCGGCAGCGCGCCGACCTTGCGCGAACCGTCCTGGAACAAGGTCACCGGCGTGCCGTTGATGCGGTTTTTCTTCGCGAACTCCATGTTGCGTTCGATGGCCGCGCTGTCGCAGGCCGCCGCTGTCTTGGGCGGCACGACGTTGTCCAGCATCCAGGCGCGCCACGCGCGGCCGGCGTCCTTGGCGCACCAGATGTCGCGCGACTTGGTGGCCGAATCGGCGCCCAGGATGGGGACCACGAAGGTGTAGATCGTGATGTCCTTCATGCTGGCGATGTCGCGCTCGAAGCGCTTGCAAAAGCCGCAGTTGGGGTCGGCAAAGATCGCCATCTTGCGCGCGCCCGTGCCTTGCTTGAAGACCACCGCGTCCTTCAGCGGCAGCTTGTCGAAGTCGATGGCCAGCAGCTTGTTGATGCGGGCCTCGGTCAGGTCGGTGCGCGTCTTGGTCTCGATGAGTGCGGCGCCCGCAAACACGTGGTCGCCGGTGGCGTCGGTGTAGATGATCTCGGTGCCGCCAAAGCGCACCTCGAACACACCGGCCACAGGCGTGGCCCGGATCTCGTCGATCTTGGGCAGCGTGGGCAGCCGCTCGGCCAGGTTTTTGCGTATCACGGCTTCTTGTGCGAAGGCCGCGCCGCAGACCAGCCAGGTGGCCAGGGCCAGCACGGCGCGCCCGCGCAATCGCAATCGCAATCGCAAGCCAGTGGGGATGAAACTCATGGGCAATCCTGAAGTGAAACGGGGGAATAGGGAGAGACAGAGCGAGCTCAGCGACCCAGCGCGCGGCCGATCAGCAGCTTCTTGAGGGCGGGCGCCTGGTTGACCAGACCCAGCCCGCGGTTGCGCAGCTCCTTGACCCAGGGCTGCGGGCTGGCAAACAGGCGCAGCAGACTGTCGGTGACACGGCCCATCACCAAGGTGTCGGTGAGTCGGGCGCGGGCATAGCGGCGCAGCAGCTTGACGTCGCCCAGCGCGCGCCAGGGCTCACGCTCGGCCAGCACCTGCGCCAGCGCGGCCACGTCGGCCAGGCCCAGGTTCAAGCCCTGGCCGGCCAGCGGGTGCACGGTGTGCGCGGCGTCGCCGATCAGCGCCCAGCCCGGGCCGCACACCGTCTCGGCGCGCGCCAGCGCCAGCGGCCATTGCGCACGCGGGCTGGCCAGGCTGAGCCGGCCGGCCGCGCCGCCCGTGGCGTCCATCAGGGCCGATTCGAAGGCGGCGTCGTCCAGTGCCAGCAACGCGTCGGCGCGGGCATCGGGCAGCGACCAGACCAGGCCCAGGCCGTGGCCGGGCTGCGGCCGGTCCAGTGGCAGCAGGGCCAGCACGTCCGGGCTGCGAAACCACTGTCGGGCCAGGCCGGCATGGGCCTGGTCGCTGCGCAACCGCGCGGCGATGGCGCGCTGGCCGTAGGCCTGCCGAGGCATCTGCACGCCCAGGCGCTGGCGCTCGAGCGAGTCCTTGCCGTCGGCCAGCAGTTGCAAGGGCGCCACCACGGCGGCGGCCTGCGCGCCGGTGAGCACACCGATGTGCGGCGCAAAGCCCACCGCGGCGCGCAAGGCGCGGTCCAACTCGGCCGCGTCGACGATCCAGGCCAGTTCAGCAGCCCCCTGCGACCAGGCGGAAAAGTCCAGTGCTGCGCCCGGCGCATCGCCTTCGATGCGCATGTCCTGCACCCGGGTGCGGGCGTCGTCGGGCAAGGCCGACCAGACCTTGAGTTGTTCGAGCAACGCCACCGAGGCGGCGTTGAGTGCGTAGGCGCGCAAATCAGGCCCGCCCGGGCTGGCTTGCGGGGGCTCGACCAGAGCGACCTGCAGACCCTGCCGTGCCAAGGCCAAGGCCGCCGTCATGCCCACGGCGCCGGACCCGCGGACAAGGATGTCAAGAGACTGCATGCGGCCGATTGTAGGGAGACCCCCCGGGCACAATGCGGAGCTCCTGCCCATGCCCTGAGGCCCCGTCCGTGAACAACTCCAGCACCCTGGCCACAAGCCTGTCGGCCCTGTTTGTCCACCCCATCAAGTCCTGTGCCGGCATCGCCGCGGGCGAGGCCTTGCTGGTCGAGACCGGCCTGGAGCTCGACCGCGCCTGGATGGTCACCGACGAGCAAGGCGAGATGCTCACGCAGCGCGAGCTGCCCCGGCTGGCCCTGGTGCAGCCGACGCTGCGCACACACGACATGGTGCTGCGCGCGCCCGGCATGCTGGCCCTGCACATCCGTCTGGACACCGTGGAGGCGCCGACCCGGGTGCGCGTGTGGGACGACGTGGTCAAGGCCTACGACATGGGCGCGCTGGCCGCGCAGTGGTTCAGCGACTGCCTGGGCCGCAAGGCCCGGCTGGTGCGTTTCGACCCCGAAGAAACGCGGCTGTCAGAAGCGCGTTGGACCGGCGCCGTGCAGGCCGAGAACGCCTTTGCCGACGGCTTCCCGCTGCTGGTTGCGGGCAGCGCGTCACTGGCCGACCTGAACCAGCGCCTGGCTGCACGCGGCCAGGCAACCGTCGGCATGGAACGCTTCCGGCCCAACCTGGTGCTGGACGGCCTGCAGCCCTGGGACGAAGACCACATCGACGAGATCGAGATCGACACCGCCGAAGGCTTGGTGCGGCTGAAGCTCGTCAAGCCCTGCACGCGCTGCACCATGCCCAATGTGGACCCCGCCACGGGCGAGGCCACGAACGAGCCCGGCGACACCCTGGCCGGCTTCCGCGCCGACCCACGCATGGACGGCGCGCTGACCTTCGGCATGAACGCCGTGGTGCTGTCGGGCGTCGAGCACACCCTGCGCCCGGGCCAGGCGGTGCGGGCGACCTGGGCCTTCTAGGGCAGAGGGCGGTTCTCTGGCAGGGGAATGAACTCGGTCTCACCGGGCACGGCGTCGAAGCGGCCGGCGGCCCAGTCGTCTGCGGCCTGGCGGAGGCGGTCCTTGCGCGTGGAGCAGAAGTTCCACCACAGGTGGCGCAAGCCCAGCGGGTCGCCACCGATGAGCACCACACGCGCTGGGCCGTCGGCTGACAGCAGCGGCTCGTCGGCCGTGGCCAGCACGGTCATGGTCTGCAGCGCGAGCAGCTCGCCGTCCAACTGCACGGCGCCTTCGACGACGTAGACGGCACGCTCGGTGGCCAGCGGCAGCGGCAGCGCGTCGCCGGCTTGCAGGGCGATGTCGAGGTACAGCGTGGGCGAGCGCACCGCCACCGGCGACGTGGCGTCAAAGGCGCTGCCGACCAGCACGCGAACCAAGGCGCCGCCGACCTCAAGCTCAGGGATGTCCGCCGCAGGCGTGTGGGCGAAGGACGGCGCCATTTCTTCGTCGGCCCCGGGCAGCGCCGCCCACAGTTGCAGGCCGTGGCTGCGGCGCGTGCTGCCGCGCAGATCGTCGGGCGTGCGCTCTGAATGCACGATGCCGCAGCCGGCCGTCATCCAGTTGATGGCACCGGGCTCGATGCACTGCACCACGCCGGTCGAGTCGCGGTGCTGCATCGCGCCTTCGAAGAGATACGTGACGGTGGCCAGGCCGATGTGCGGGTGGGCGCGCACGTCGTGGTTGTCAGCCGGGCCGGCGCTGATGGGGCCGAAGTGGTCGAAGAAGATGAAGGGTCCGACGGACTTCTGCGCCACCGCGGGCAGCAGGCGGCGCACGGTGAAGCCGCCGCCCAGGTCCTTGGATTGCGGGCGCAATGTGAGCAATGTGGGGTGCATCGCCGCAGTGTAGGAAAATCGCCGGTTCTGCGCCTTTCCCGAAAGCCCTCCCCATGTCTCTCAAATGCGGCATCGTCGGTTTGCCCAACGTCGGCAAGTCGACTCTTTTCAATGCCCTCACCAAGGCCGGCATCGCCGCCGAGAACTACCCGTTCTGCACCATCGAGCCCAATGTGGGCGTGGTGGAGTTGCCTGACCCGCGGCTGGCGGCGCTGGCGGCCATCGTCAAGCCCGAGAAGATCGTGCCGGCCATCGTCGAGTTCGTAGATATCGCCGGGCTGGTGGCCGGGGCCAGCAAGGGCGAGGGCCTGGGCAACCAGTTCCTGAGCCACATCCGCGAGACCGACGCCATCGTCAACGTCGTGCGCTGCTTCGAGGACGACAACGTGATCCACGTCGCCGGCAAGGTCGACCCGATCTCCGACATCGAGATCATCCAGACCGAACTCTGCCTGGCCGACCTGAGCACGGTGGAGAAGAGCCTGCACCGCTACGTGAAGGCCGCGCGCTCGGGCAACGACAAGGAAGCCGCGGCGCTGGTCAAGGTGCTGGAAAAATGCCAGGCCGCACTCGACCAGGCGCTGCCGGTCCGCGGCATCGCCTTCAGCAAGGAAGAGCTGGCGATCCTGAAGCCGCTGTGCCTGATCACCGCCAAGCCGGCGATGTTCGTCGGCAACATCGCCGAAGACGGCTTCGCCAACAACCCCTTCCTCGTGCGCTTGCAGGAATATGCCGCCAAGCAGAACGCGCCGGTGGTGGCCATCTGCGCCAAGACCGAGGCCGAACTGGCCGACATGGAAGACGAGGACAAGGCCCTCTTCCTGCACGAAATGGGACAGGACGAACCGGGCCTGAACCGCCTCATCCGCGCCGCGTTTTCGCTGCTGGGCCTGCAGACCTATTTCACCGCCGGCGTGAAGGAAGTGCGCGCCTGGACGATCCACATCGGCGACACGGCGCCCAACGCCGCCGGCGTCATCCACACCGACTTCGAACGCGGCTTCATCCGCGCGCAGACCATCGCCTTCGACGACTTCATCGCCTTCAAGGGCGAACAAGGCGCCAAGGACCACGGCAAGATGCGCGCCGAAGGCAAGGAATACGTCGTCAAGGACGGTGACGTGCTGAACTTTCTGTTCAACGTCTGACGGTTTGGCGCTTTCCCTTGCGTGCGAGAGCGCACGTGTGGCGCGGGTGGCTTAGAGTGCGCCAATGACCCCTGCAGCCGAGGTTCGTGGCGCCGGCCCTCGCCGGCCAGGGATCTGGGTGGCTGCGGCCACGGCGCTGGCCTACGCGCTGGTCGGCGCGCTGGCCTTGACACTGGCCGGGCCACCCGGCTACGCGTCGCCCCTGTACCCCTCGGCCGGCATCGCTTTGGCCGCTGTGCTGTGCTTCGGTCGGGCAGCGCTGCCTGGCGTGCTGCTGGGCTCGCTGGCGGTGAACCTGGGTCTGGGCATGTTGCGGTCGCAGTCCGGCGCGACCCTGGTCGTGCTGCCGCTGGTGATCAGCGTGGGCGCCATGCTGCAAGCCGCCGCGGGGGCAGCGCTGGTACGGCGCTTTGCACGCGGCCCGCTGCTGCTGGACTCGCCACGCGAGATCGCGGCCTTTGGCCTGTTCGGCGCCGTGGTCGCCTGCCTGGTCAGCCCCAGCGTGGCGACGCCGGCGTTGCTGGCCAGCGGCGCCATCACAGCCGGGCAGGCGCTGTCGACCTGGCTGACCTGGTGGGCGGGCGACACCCTGGGCGTGTTGATCGCCGCGCCCCTCGCGTTGACCCTGATCGGCCAGCCGCGGTCCGATTGGCGGCCGCGCCAGCGCACCGTGGCGCTGCCCTTGCTGTTGGTCACGGCCCTGATGGCCGCGGCGCTGCACCAGCTCGCCCTGTCGGATGCAGCGAACCGCCGATCCGCCTTCGAGCGCGAGGCCGACCGGCTGACCCATGAGGTGCAGACGCGGCTGCAAGCGCCGCTGTTCGCGCTGCAGGCTCTGCACAGCGCCGCGTCGGTGCGCGGCGAATTTACCCAGAACGAGCTGGCTGCCGCAGCCGCCTGGTGGCTGCGGGCGGAGATGAGCCTGCAGGCGGCCGGCTACAGCGTTCGGGTGGCGCGCAGTGGCGTGGCGGCGTTCGAGGCGGCGGCGCGTGGCCAGGGTCTGGCCGGCTACAGGGTCTTCGACCGCGAAGGCGTGCCCGACCTGCAGGCCGACACCGACGTGGTGGCCGTGCGGCTGATCGAACCGCAGCAAGGCAACGCCGCGGCCCTGGGCGTCAACGCGCTGTCGATTCCCGCGGCCCGTGCTGCCCTGCTGGCAACCCGGCGCAGCGGCGCGCCGGCGGCGTCGGCCGGATTCCGCCTGACCCAATCCGCCAGTGACGAAACCGGCGTCGTGCTGTACCAGGCGCTGTTCGAAGGCCAGCCCGCGAACGAGGCGGCACGGCAGGCCGGCTTTCGCGGCCTGGTGTTCGTGAGCCTGCGCGCCGAACGCGCCTTGGACATGCTGCAGGCTGCGGGCGACAACGCCCTGCGCTGGTGTCTGGTGGACCCCGACCCGGCGACCGCCCGCCCGCGCATCGCCGGCCCTGTCGGCTGCGAAAGCAGCCCACCGGCCGGCGCTGTGCTGCACACCCAGCGCGCGCTGTGGCTGGCCGACCGTCCACTTCAGCTGCGGCTGGATGAAGCCCCCGTCGGCGCGGCCTTGGCGGGGCATGAACGGTACGCGCTGACTTCGCTGACCAGCCTTTCGGCGGCGGCCCTGCTGGGCGCGCTCTTGCTGACCATCACCGGACACAGCCGGCGCACCGAGCGCGCCGTGCAGATCGCCACCACCCGTTTGCGGCAGGAAATCGAAGAACGCTCCGCGGTCCAGCTGGCCTTGTCGGAAAGCGAAGCCCGGCTGCGCAGCCTGTTCGAACAGGTGCCGATTGGCGTGATGTTCATGGCGCCCGACGGCACGCTCGTGCAAACCAACCCGCAGCTGTCGACGATGCTGGGGATGCCGGAGGACGCGCTGCGCGGCCGCTCGATCTTGGAAGTCACCGTGCCAGAGGAAGCCGACCTGCTGCGTCACGGCCGGGCCGGGCTGCTGCGCGACCCCGACACCGGCTTCGACCGCCGGCTGCAGCTGCGCCATGCCGATGGCCACGCCTTCTGGGTGCGGGCCCAGGTGCGCGCGCTGCGCAATGCCGACGGCCGCGTGCACCGCCTGGCCGGCGTGGTCGAAGACATCACCGAACACCTGCGCCTGGCCGACGCCGAGCGCGCGCGCGACCGCGCCGAGGCGGCCAGCCGGGCCAAGAGCGAGTTCGTCTCGCGCATGAGCCACGAGCTGCGCACCCCGTTGAACGCGATGCTGGGCTTCGCCCAACTGCTGTCCATGCGGGGCGGCCCGCAGCTGGAGCCCCAGCAACAGGAATGGGCGCGGCAAATCCAGCGGGCGGGCTGGCACTTGCTGGAGATGATCAACGAGACGCTGGACCTGGCGCGCATCGAATCGGGTGCGGAGACACTGCTGCTGGCGTCGGTGGCGCTGGCCCCACTGGTGGCCACCAGCCAGGGCATGGTGGCCACGCTGGCCGCGCAGCGCGGCATCGACGTGGTGGTGGACCTGCCCGCCGAGCTGCCCGCGCTGCGCGTCGATGCGACCCGGCTGACCCAGGTGCTGACCAACCTGCTGAGCAATGCCGTCAAGTACAACCGCGACGGCGGCACGGTGCGCGTGTCGGCGCGCGAGGTGGCGGGGCGGCAGGTCGAAGTCACCGTCAGCGACACGGGCCTGGGCCTGTCCGCCACGCAGTTGCAGGCCCTGTTCGAGCCCTACAACCGGCTCGGCCGCGAGAACAGCAGCATCGAAGGCACCGGCATCGGCCTGGTCATCAGCCGCCGCCTGGCCGAACTGATGGGCGGCACGCTGCAGGCCGACAGCCCGCAAGGCGCAGGCGCCATCTTCACGCTGACCTTGCCCATGGCCGACAGCGCCGCCACGCCACCTGCCGTCGCCGCCGGCACCGCCGCGGCGCCCTACCGAAGGCGGCTGGTGCACTACATCGAAGACAACCCGACGAATATCGAGGTGATGCGCGGGGTGCTGGCGCAGCGGCCACAGATCGAGCTGAGCGAGTCGACCCTGGGCCTGGACGGCCTGGGCGCGGTGCGCGAAGGCCAGCCCGACCTGATCCTGCTGGACATGCACCTGCCCGACATCAGCGGCCTGGAATTGCTGCGGCACTTGAAGCTGGACGACGCCATCGCCCACATTCCGGTGGTCGTGGTCTCGGCCGACGCCACGCTGGCGCGCACCGAGCAAGCCTTGACGCTGGGCGCAGCGCGTTACGTGACCAAACCCTTCGAGGTGGCGGAGTTCCTCGAAATCATCGACACCCTCCTCGCCCGGACCGACACCCGCTGGGGCGAGTAAGCCTTTCCCCGGCAGGGCCTGTCGCCCGCCCAGAACCCTGGACACTGGCCATGCACGAACACAACGAAACCCTGCGCGACGCGCTGGCCCGCAATGTGCGCGACGCCCTGATGGAGGACATCGGCCGCGGTGACTGGACCGCCCAGCTCGTGCCCGCAGGGCGCCGCGTGCAGGCCCGCGTGGTCGCCAAGGAAGCGGCGGTCATTTGCGGCCGGCCCTGGTTCGACGCCTGCGTGCGCACGCTGGACCCGCGCGCGCAGGTCGACTGGCCGCGCGCTGAGGGCGCCGAGGTGGTGGCGGGCGACGAGGTCTGCCACATCGAGGCCGACGCGCGCGCCCTGCTCAGCGCCGAGCGCCCGGCGCTGAACTTCCTGCAAACCCTGTCGGCCACGGCCACGCTCACACGCCAGTACGTGCAGGCGATCGCCGGCGTCTCGCCCAACCCCAGGGGCTGCGCCGTGCTGGACACGCGCAAGACCCTGCCCGGCCTGCGCCAGGCGCAGAAGTACGCGGTGCGCACGGGCGGCGGGCGCAACCAGCGCATGGCCTTGTGGGACGGCATCTTGATCAAGGAGAACCACATCGCCGCGGCCGGTGGCATCGCCGCGGCGCTGCAAGCGGCAGCACAACTCGACGCGGGTGTGCCGGTGCAGATCGAAGTCGAAAGCCTGGACGAGCTCGACCAGGCCCTGACTGCAGGCGCGCAGAACGTGCTGCTCGACGACTTCAGCCTGGCCAACCTGCACCGCGCCTACGCCCGCAGCGCAGGCCGCGCCGTGCTGGAAGCCTCGGGCGGGGTGGACCTGCACACGCTGCGCGAGATTGCTGCCACGGGCGTGGACCGCATCTCGGTGGGCAAGCTGACCAAGGACGTGCGGGCCGTCGACCTGTCGATGCGCGTGGTGGGCTGAGGGCTGAGGGCTGAACGGCCGCACGCAGCCCCTAATCTGAAGTCTGCCGCCCCTAGGCTGAAGGGTGGCGAAGGCTGGCCAGAAGCCTAGATTTCCCCTGCCGACGCGGTCGCTGCGAATGTCGGCACGCACAGGGTAAATCTGGCCTCCGAGGCCGCCCCTGAGTCGACCGGCCACCCCACCTCCAGGAGACGACATGGCCACACGCACCACGACGAAGAAGCCCGCCGGGCCGCACACGTCTGCCAGCAACGAAGCCGAAGGCGCACCCAGCAGCACCAAGCGCCCGGTGGCCAGTCCAGGCGCCGAGGGCCCCGATGCAAAGGCACCGAAGCCCAGCACCGACGGCACTGAAAGTGTGGCCGGCTACAAGATGCAG
>JANNWL010000257.1:0-7306 GCA_031414735.1 Burkholderiales bacterium
GGCCCTCACAGGGCACCCGAAGCCAAAGCCGAGCGCCTGACCGAAGCGTGGTGGCATGTCAGTGCGCCAACGAACAGACGCCCGCGCAGCCTGGCGGCCACAGTGCCAGCCAGTCCCCATCCCCCTCAAAAAAGGAACCCCAAATGCTGCGCAACCTGCAAGACCTGGAGAACTACAGGATCAACGCCACCGACGGCGAGATCGGGCAAGTCAAGGACTTCTACTTCGACGACGACGCCTGGGTGGTGCGCTACTTCGTTGTCGAAACCGGAACCTGGCTGGCCAGCCGCCAGGTGCTGGTGTCGCCCATCTCGGTGCACCAGCCCGACTGGGTCGAACGCACGCTGCCCGTGTCCATCACCCAGGACCAGGTCAGGAACAGCCCGCACATCGACACCGACAAGCCGGTGTCGCGGCAGAACGAAGAACAGTACATGGGCTACTACGGCTACCCAACCTACTGGGGCGGTGAAGGTTTGTGGGGCGAGGGGCTGTACCCCGGCGCGATGCTGCCGGGCTTCGTCGGCTTTGCCGCCGACCGCGTCACGCGTCAGCGGCAGCTCGAGATCTACCTGCGCGACGAGCGCGCCCGACACCGCAATGACGACCCGCACCTGCGCAGCTGCAAGGCGGTCAAGGGTTACCACATCCAGGCCACCGATGGCGAAATCGGCCACGTCTCGGGCTTCCTCGTCGACGACGAGACCTGGGCCGTCCGTTACCTCGTGGTCGACACCAGCAACTGGTGGGTGGGCCAGAAAGTGCTGGTCGCGCCGCCCTGGATCACGGGCGTGCACTGGTCTGAGCAGACGGTGTCCATCGACCTCAGCCGTGAGTCGATCAAGAAGGCTCCGCTGTATGACCCGGTGGTTCAGTGGACCGATGACCAGGACCTGCGACTTCACCGGCACTACGGGCGCAACGGCTACGGGGCTGGGGGCAGGTTGCTGGAAACCGAGGTCTGAATGGCCCTCGCTGCTTCTACTTCGCCGCCGCGTGGCCAGATGCACGGCCGATGACCGCGCCGGTCGCAGGACCGCCGGGGCCCGGTGGCATCGGCATGGCACAGCACGACCAGAAGGTGAGCCGCTTCGTCGAGGGTGTCGGTGTCACCAGCGGGTATCATTCCGCTTGCTTTGAAGGGTGGATGAGCAGCGGGATTTTTAAAGCGCCTGCGAAAGTCCCGAGAAGCCTTTCTTCATCAACAACGTGGCGCGATAGCAAAGCGGTTATGCAACGGATTGCAAATCCGTCTAGCCCGGTTCGACTCCGGGTCGCGCCTCCAGTCTGTTCAACGGCTCCCCGCGTGGAGCCGTTTGCACGTCTGCAGCGGCCAATAATGCGCAGACGCCCGGGTGGCGAAATCGGTATACGCAGCGGACTTAAAATCCGCCGCCTCCAAAAGGGGCTTACGGGTTCAAGTCCCGTTCCGGGCACCACCAGCCAGACCAGCCGCCGGCGCCCACCGCCGAAAAATAGTACGACCGTACTATTCTTTCGCCCCGAAGTGGGGTTTACGAGGGAGCGGCGCCTAGAATCGCGGCACTCTTTGCAAACGTAAGTAGACCCTGGGAGCGTGCGGGATGAAGGTGCTGGTCACAGTCAAGCGGGTGGTGGACTACAACGTCAAGGTGCGGGTCAAGAGTGACGGCACGGGCGTGGACATTGCCAACGTCAAGATGAGCATGAACCCCTTCGACGAAATCGCTGTCGAAGAGGCGGTGCGGCTCAAGGAAAAGGGCGTGGTCACCGAGATCGTGGCCGTGTCCTGCGGCGTCACGCAGTGTCAGGAGACCCTGCGCACCGCCATGGCCATCGGTGCCGACCGTGCCATCCTGGTGGAGTGCGCCGACGAACTGCAGCCGCTGGCCGTGGCCAAGTTGCTGAAGGCGCTGGTCGATCGGGAACAGCCCGGGCTGCTGATCATCGGCAAGCAGGCCATCGACGACGACTGCAACCAGACCGGGCAGATGATTGCCGCGCTGACTGGGATGGCGCAGGCCACCTTCGCCAACAAGGTCGAGATCGCCGATGGGCACGCCGTGGTGACGCGCGAGGTCGATGGCGGCATGGAGACGGTGCGCATGAAGCTGCCGGCTGTCGTCACCGCCGACCTGCGCCTGAACGAGCCGCGCTATGTGACGCTGCCCAACATCATGAAGGCCAAGAAGAAGACGCTCGAAGTCATCAAGCCGTCGGACCTCGGTGTCGATGTGGCCCCCCGCATCCGCACGCTCAAGGTCAGCGAGCCGCCCAAGCGCGGCGCCGGCATCAAGGTGGCCGACGTGGCCGCGTTGGTGGACAAGCTCAAGAACGAAGCCAAGGTGATCTGACATGACGACTCTCGTTGTTGCTGAACATGACCACGGCAGCCTCAAGGGCGCCACCCTCAATACCGTGACCGCCGCGCTGCAATGCGGCGGTGAAGTGCATGTGCTGGTGGCGGGCGCCAACGCGGCCGGTGCGGCGCAGGCCGCGGCGCAGATCGCAGGCGTTTCCAAGGTGCTGCATGCAGACGCGCCGTGCCTGGCCGAACAGCTGGCCGAGAACGTCGCGGCACAAGTGCTGGCCGTGGCGCGCAACTACAGCCACGTGCTGTTCCCGGCAACGGCGCATGGCAAGAACGTCGCGCCGCGGGTGGCGGCACTGCTCGACGTCGCGCAGATCAGCGATGCGATGAAGGTGCTCGGCCCGGACACCTTCGAGCGGCCGATCTACGCCGGCAACGCCATCGCCACGGTGCAGAGCACCGACGCGATCAAGGTCATCACCGTGCGCACGACCGGTTTCGACGCCGCCGCAGCCAGCGGTAGCAGCGCCGTGGTGGAAGCCTTGGCAGCCGTTGCCGACAGCGGCCTGTCGATCTTCGTCGGCAGCGAGATCGCCAAGAACGACCGGCCCGAGCTGACTGCGGCCAAGATCATCGTCAGCGGCGGCCGTGCGCTGGGCTCCAGCGAGAAGTTCGACAGCGTGCTCACGCCCCTGGCCGACAAGCTGGGCGCCGCACTCGGCGCCAGCCGCGCGGCGGTGGACGCCGGCTACGCGCCCAACGACTGGCAGGTGGGGCAGACCGGCAAGATCGTGGCACCCAGCCTGTACATCGCCTGCGGCATCAGCGGCGCCATCCAGCACCTGGCCGGCATGAAGGACAGCAAGGTCATCGTGGCCATCAACAAGGACGCAGAAGCACCCATCTTCAGCGTCGCCGACTACGGCCTCGAGGCCGACCTGTTCACCGCCGTGCCCGAACTCGTCAACAGCCTCTGATCCGCCGCCCGCCAACAAGGCGCCCACCGTGGCGCCTTTTTTTCTGCATCTGAAAGGCAAAACCATGAGCTACACCGCCCCCGTCAAGGACATGCTGTTCGTCATGAAGGAACTGGCCGGCCTGGAGGCTGTGGCCCAGTTGCCCGGGTTCGAAGACGCCGGCCTGGACACGGCTGCGGCGGTGTTGGAAGAGTCGGCGCGCTTCAACCAGGACGTGGTGGCGCCGCTGAACTGGGAGGGTGACAAGTACCCCTCTTCTTTCAAGGACGGCACCGTGACCACGACGCCCGGTTTCAAGGCGGCCTTCCGCCAGTTTGCGCAGGGCGGCTGGCAGGGCTTGCAGCACCCGGTGGCGGTGGGTGGGCAGGGCTTGCCCAAGCTGATCCACGCTGCGTGCAGTGAGATGGTCAACAGCGCCTGCATGAGCTTTGCCCTCTGCCCGTTGCTGACCGACGGCGCCATCGAGGCGCTGCTGACGGCTGGCACGCCCGAGCAGCAGGCGCGCTACATCCCGAAGATGCTGGACGGCACGTGGACCGGCTCGATGAACCTGACCGAGCCGCAAGCCGGCAGCGACCTGTCGCTGGTGCGCACCCGCGCCGAGCCGCAGCCTGACGGCAGCTACAAGCTCTTCGGCACCAAGATCTACATCACCTATGGCGAACACGACATGGCGGACAACATCGTCCACCTCGTGCTGGCCCGCGTGGTGGGCGCGCCCGAGGGCGTGAAGGGCATCTCGCTCTTCATCTGCCCCAAGGTGCTGCAGAACGCGGACGGTACTGCGGGCACCCGCAACGACGTGCACTGCGTCAGCATCGAGCACAAGCTGGGCATCAAGGCCAGCCCCACAGCAGTGCTGCAGTATGGTGACCACGGCGGCGCAGTGGCGGAGATCATCGGCGCCGAAAACCGTGGCCTGGAGTACATGTTCATCATGATGAACGCGGCCCGCTACGGCGTGGGCGTGCAGGGCATTGCGCTGGCCGAACGCGCCACGCAGCATGCCGTGGCCTATGCCCGTGACCGCGTGCAGAGCAGGCCCGTCGACGGGTCGGCCGGGGCGCCGGTGGCCATCATCCACCACCCCGACGTGCGCCGCATGCTGATGACCATGCGCGCCCACACCGAGGGTTGCCGCGCCATGGCGCTGGTGGCGGCCAGCGCCTTCGACGCGGCGCACGCCCACCCCGACGCGGCCGTGCGCAAGGAGAACCACGCGTTCTACGAATTCATGGTGCCGCTGGTGAAGGGCCTGTCCACCGAGATGTCGCTGGATGTGGCCAGCCTGGGCGTGCAGGTGCACGGTGGCATGGGGTTCATCGAGGAAACCGGGGCCGCGCAGTACCTGCGTGACGCGAAGATCCTGACCATCTACGAAGGCACCACTGCCATCCAGGCCAATGACCTCGTTGGGCGCAAGACCGGGCGCGACGGCGGTGCTGTGGCGCGCGCCATCGCCGGTCAAATCGAAGCCACCGAGGGTGAACTGCGCGTTCGCGGCAGTGTCGACTGCGTGGCCATGGCGCGCCGCCTGGCCGCAGCGCGGCGCGCCTTTCTGGACACGGTGGACTTCGTCACCGCGCAGGGCAAGACCAGCCCCAACGCCGTGTACGCCGGCAGCGTGCCCTTCCTGATGCTGGCCGGCACGCTGATGGCGGGCTGGCAGATGGCGCGTGCCTTGCTGGTGGCCGAGACACGGCTTGCCGAGGGCGTCGACGTCGCCTTCATGCAGGCCAAGATCACCACGGCGCGCTTTTACGGCGACCACATCCTCAACAAGGCCCCGGCCCTTCGCGACAGCATCGTCGAAGGCGCCGAGTCCGTCACCGCGCTGGCCCTGGAGTCCTTTTGATGTCGAACCTGCCCCCCGTCCTGCAACACCTGCCGCTGCCCATCATCGGCGCGCCGCTGTTCATCATCAGCAACCCCAAGCTCGTGATCGCGCAGTGCCAGGCCGGCGTGGTGGGCTCCATGCCGTCGCTCAACGCGCGGCCGGCTTCGCAGCTCGACGAGTGGCTGGCCGAGATCACCGAGACGCTGGCCGCCTGGGACCGCGACCACCCGAACCAGAAGGCCGCGCCCTTCGCCATCAACCAGATCGTGCACAAGACGAACGACCGGCTGGAGCACGACATGCAGGTCTGCGCCAAGTACAAGGTGCCCATCGTCATCACCTCGCTGGGCGCGCGTGTCGACATCAATGAAGCCGTGCACGGCTGGGGCGGCGTGGTGCTGCACGACATCATCAACAACGCCTTCGCCAGGAAGGCCATTGAGAAGGGCGCCGACGGCCTCATCGCCGTGGCCGCCGGTGCGGGCGGGCATGCCGGCGTGAAGAGCCCGTTCGCGCTGATCCAGGAAATTCGCGAGTGGTTCAACGGCCCGCTGGCGCTGAGCGGCTCGATCTCCACGGGCGATGCCGTGCTGGCCGCGCAGGCCATGGGCGCGGACTTCGCGTATCTGGGGTCGGCCTTCATTGCCACCGAGGAGGCGCGCGCGTCGGATGCCTACAAGCAGTGCATCGTCGACAGCAACAGTGACGACATCGTCTACAGCAGCCTGTTCACCGGCGTGCACGGCAACTACCTCAAGCCCAGCGTGCGCAACGCCGGCATGGACCCGGACAACCTGCCCGAGAGCGACGCCACGAAGATGAACTTCGGCGGTGGCGACAGCGCCAAGAAGGCCTGGAAGGACATCTGGGGCTGCGGCCAGGGGATCGGTGCCGTGAAGGCCGTGGTCCCGACGGTCGAGATGGTCGCGCGCCTGCGCCGCGAGTACGGCGCGGCACGCGCCCGGTTGGGCCTGGGCGCCACCGCGCTGGTCTGACGCACTTCGCCGGACGGCCTGCCGGCGAGCGACTGTTCAATCCGTCTGCAGGTCCGAATCGCAGCCGTCGGCGGCGGCAATCCAGCGCAGCGCCAGCCGGCGCGCCAGCCCCGCTGGCAGCCACGGCAGCCAGCGGCCGGGTTCGTCCACCACGCCGCAGCGGTAGTGGGCTCCGGCTTCGTCCCAGCGCAGCGCCGTGCAGGCGCCTGCCCGTCTGCGAGACACCCACATGCCCAGCGGGCAGGGCGCGGCCGCACAGCACACGCCGCAGCCGTTGCACGCCCGGCCCTCGGGCGGCTTGGGCGGCGCCTGGGCGTGGATGTGGATGACAGGGTGTGGCATGGAAGGCACAGTCTGGTCACTTTCTGGCGCAGCTGTCAGCAAGTTAGCGGGTCAGGTGCCGCCCAATTCGCAACGTGGGCGGGTGAGGCACGGTGATAGAGTGCCCACTCTCCATAACCCAGGTCCTTCCCGTCCCCTTGCTTGTGTTTTTCAAGACAGCAAGGCGGGTCGCTAGTCCGCTTGCCCGGTGAAGCCGGGGCCGCGGAAGGTTGATCAACCCATCTCTTGCCTCGGAAACCGGGGCGTCAAGGTGAGCGAAAGATGATGCAGCAAACCAGGTCCAACTCGTACCTGTTCGGTGGCAACGCCCCATACGTCGAAGAGTTGTACGAGTCCTATCTCGACAACCCCGGCAGCGTGCCCGACAACTGGCGCACCTACTTCGACAACCTCCAGCATGTGCCCGCCACGGACGGCAGCGACACGCGCGACGTGGCCCATGCGCCGGTGATCGAATCCTTCGCGCAGCGCGCCAAGGCCAACGCCTTTGCGCTCAAGGCCAGCGCGGCCGACCTGGCCGTGGCGCGCAAGCAGGTGCACGTGCAGAGCCTGATCGCCGCCTACCGCTTCCTGGGCAGCCGCTGGGCCGATCTGGACCCGCTCAAGCGCACCGAGCGACCGAAGATTCCTGAACTCGAGCCGGCCTTCTACGACTTGAGCGAGTCCGACATGGACATCACCTTCTCGGCCGGCAACACGTATTTCGGCAAGGCCGAGAACATGACGCTGCGCGAGATCGTGCAGGCGCTGCGCGAGACCTACTGCAGCACCGTCGGTGTCGAGTTCATGCACTGCACCGACCCGGCCGAGAAGCGCTGGTGGCAGGAACGGCTGGAAAGCGTGCGCAGCAAGCCCGCCTACAACG
>JANNWL010000258.1:0-8453 GCA_031414735.1 Burkholderiales bacterium
GTGGACGTGCTGACCCGCGTGATGCAGCAGGCCAGCGGCCTGCCGCCCGAGCGCGTGCTGGGCACGGGCACCGTGCTGGACACTGCCCGGCTGCGCCAGATGCTGGGCCTGGAGCTGAACGTGGACCCGCGCAGCGTGCACGCCCAGGTGGTGGGCGAGCATGGCGACTCCGAGGTCGTGCTGTGGTCGCAAGCCGCCGTCGGCGGCGTGCCGCTGCGCGACTGGCCGGGCTGGTCGGCCGAACGTGAAGCGGCCATTGCGCTGCAGGTGCGCCGCGCGGCCTACGAAATCATCGCCCGCAAGGGCGCCACCAACCACGCCATCGGTCTGGTCACGGCCAACGTGTTGCGGGCACTGCTGCGCGACGAGCGCCGCGTGCTGACCGTTTCTCGGGTGCATGCCGGCAGGCTGGGCGGCGGTGGCCACACGCCGCTGCAGCTCGACGGCGTCGCGCTGTCTCTGCCGGCCGTCGTGGGCAGGGGCGGCGCCCACGAGGTGCTGCTGCCGGCAATGGCACCTGAAGAGGTGATCGCCCTGCAGCACTCTGCCCAGGTGCTGCAGGACGCCGCGGCGACCTTGACGTAGTCCGCTTGCCAGGCGGCAGGGCGATGCGGGCGGCGCATGTAATGCCGCGTCGCTGCCCTGCCCTTCGGGGTAACCCTAGATGTCGCAGCGCCCGTGAGAGAATAAATCTCAGTGGTTCTACCTGCCTGGCGCTTGCGCGGGCCTTCGCGCTTGAAGTCCGACAACCTCATCGAGATCCAGAACGTCAGCTTTGGGTACAACAACACCCGGCTGATCCTGAACGACATCTCGATGAACTTTGCGCGTGGCAAAGTGACGGCCTTGCTCGGCGGGTCCGGGTGCGGCAAGACCACGCTGATGCGCTTGATCGGTGGCGTGCACGCAGCCGACAAGGGCCGTGTCGTCTTTGACGGCGAGACCGTCAACAACCGCGACAAGGCCCAGATGTACCGCCTGCGCCGGCGACTGGGCATGCTGTTCCAGTTCGGCGCCTTGTTCACCGACCTCACGGTGTTCGAGAACGTCGCATTCCCCTTGCGCGAACACACCGCATTGCCCGAGGACGTGATCCGCGACATCGTGCTGATGAAACTCAACGCGGTCGGCCTGCGCGGCGCTGCGCCGCTGCGCATCTCGGAAGTCTCCGGCGGCATGGCACGCCGTGTGGCGCTGGCGCGCGCCATCGCGCTGGACCCCGAACTCATCATGTACGACGAGCCCTTCGCGGGTCTGGACCTGATATCGATGGGCGTGGCGGCCAAGCTCATCCGCACGTTGAATGACGTGACGGGGGCGACCTCCATCGTCGTCTCGCACGACGTGCCCGAGTGCATGGCCATCAGCGACCACGTGGTGCTGATGGCCACCGGCGGCCGCATCGTGGCCATGGGCACGCCGGCCGAGCTGATGGCCTCGACCGACCCCGAAACCCGCCAGTTCGTGCGCGGCGAACCCGACGGCCCGGTCAAGTTCCACTACCCGGCCCAACCGATCGCCGCAGACTTCGGTCTTTCCGTCCAAGGGGCACCCGCGCCATGAGCTTCGTCGCCCGGCTTGGCGCAGGCACGCTGGAACAGTTCCGCGGCTGGGGCCATGCAGCCTTCTTCTTCCTTGATCTGCTGCGCGCCGTGCCGGCCGCGTTGCGCCGCTTCGGACTGGTGGTGGCGCAGATCCACGCCATCGGCAACCGCTCGCTGGTCATCATCCTGGCCTCGGGGCTGGCGGTGGGCTTCGTGCTGGCCTTGCAGATGTACTACGCGCTGGTGGCCTATGGCGCGGCCGAAAGCCTGGGGCTGATCGTCAACCTGGCATTGGTGCGCGAACTGGGCCCGGTGGTGGCCGGGCTGCTGTTCGCAGGGCGTGCCGGCACTTCGCTGACGGCCGAGATCGGCCTGATGAAGGCCGGTGAGCAGCTTGCCGCCATGGAACTGATGGCCATCGACCCGAAGGCCCGCGTGCTGGCCCCGCGATTGATCGGTGGCATCGTGTCGATGCCGTTGCTGGCCATCCTGTTCTCGGCCATCGGCATCCTGGGCGCCTGGGTGGTGGCGGTGCAATTGATTGGCGTGGACTCGGGCAACTTCTGGTCCATCATGCAGACACGCGTCGACGTGTGGCGGGATGTCGGCAACGGCATCGTCAAGTCCATTGTCTTCGGCATCATCTGCACGGTCGTCGCGCTGTACCAAGGCTACGAGACCGAAGCCACCCCCGAAGGCGTGGCCTACGCGACGACCCGCACCGTGGTGATCTCGTCGCTGTGGATCCTGGGCATGGACTTCATCCTCACGGCGTTGATGTTCTCGACGCCGTGACCTGGCCACCCGAGTCGGCCGCACAAGCAGCCAAGCGCTGCGACTGAATTCTGGAGAGACAAGAAGATGGGCAAGAAGGGCATGGAAACGATGGTCGGCCTGTTCGTGCTGCTGGGCCTGGGCGGGCTGCTGTTCCTGTCGCTCAAGGCCGCCAACCTGGGCAGCCTGGGCGGTGGTGACACCTACAGCGTGCAGGCGCGTTTCGACAACATCGGTGGTCTCAAGCCGCGTGCGCCCGTGCGTGCGGCCGGTGTCACGGTGGGCCGCGTGAAGTCGATCTCGCTGGACGGCAAGACCTTCCAGGGCGTGGTCACGCTGGACATCGAGCGCGGCTTCGTCTTCCCAAAGGACTCGGCCGCAAAGATCCTGACCTCGGGCCTCCTGGGCGACCAGTACATCGGTCTGGAGCCCGGCGGTGACGACAAGAACCTGGCCGCCGGCGAGACCATCGCGCAGACGCAATCGGCCGTGGTGCTTGAAAACCTGATCGGCCAGTTCCTCACGGGCAAGGCCTCTGACGCCGCGGCGCCGACGGGCGCGGCGCCCGACCCGGGAGTGAAGAAATGACGCGCAGCGTTCTCATGCCGGCCCTGGTGCTGGTCGCCGCGCTGGCCAGCGGCTGCGCCACCGTGGCCCCGACGGCGTCGGGGGCGGCCAAAGCGCCCGCGGCCGCTGCCACGCCAGACCCCTGGGAGAACTGGAACCGCAAGGTCTTTGCCTTCAACGAAAACCTTGACGCCGCCATTCTCAAGCCCCTGGCTCAAACCTACCGCGACGTCGTGCCCAGCCTGGTGCGCGCTGGCGTGGACAACGTGTTCGGCAACCTCGGCGACATCTGGTCGGCGGCAAACCACCTGATGCAAGGCAAGGTGCAGACGGGGCTGGAGATGGGCATGCGCGTGCTCACCAACACGGTGTTCGGGCTGGGCGGGCTGCTCGACCCGGCCACCGAGATGAAACTGGAACGTCGCTACGAGGACTTCGGCCAGACCCTGGGCACCTGGGGCTTGGCCAGCGGGCCCTACCTGGTGTTGCCGCTGATCGGCCCGTCGACCGTCCGCGACGCGACGGGCTTCCTGGCCGATCGGCGCGCGTCCTACACCCGCCTGGTCGACACCGACGCCGCGGCCTATGCCTTGTCGGGGCTCGAACTGATCAGCATCCGCACCAGCCTGCTGGGCGCCACCGCGCTGATCGACCAGGTGGCGCTGGACAAGTACGGTTTCGTGCGCGACGGCTACATCGCGCGCCGCCGCAACGCCCAGTTCGACGGCGCACCGCCGCTGGACGCGTTCGACGACGAGCCGGCCGAAGCGCCCCCCAAACCCGACGTCAAGCCGGCCGCCAAGGCGCCCGCCAAGACTGCCCAGTGAACCGCAAGGCCTGCTCGCGCGTTATGCAGGCAGCGGGCAAGCCGCCCGCAGACTGAAAGGTGAATCCTGTGCTGAATCGACTTCTTCGTGCATCCACCCTGCTGCTGGCGCTGGCCGCAGTGGGCCCGGTGCTGGCCCAACCCGCGCCCGACGCCTTGATCCGCCAGATTGCCGTCGAGGTCATCGACACGGCCAAGGCAGACAAGGCCATCCAGGCGGGTGATGTCGGCCGCATCATCGCCCTGGTCGATGCCAAGGTCATGCCGAACGTCAACTTCGAGGTCATGACCCGCTCGGCCGTGGGCCCGCAGTGGCGCACGGCCACGCCCGAGCAACGCAGCAGGCTGCAGGCCGAATTCAAGACCCTGCTGGTGCGGGTCTACGCCGGCGCGCTGACGCAGATCAAGGACCAGACGGTCGAGATCACCAAGACCGTGCCCGTGCCCGGGGGCAGCCAGGTGGTGGTGCAAAGCGAAGTGCGCGGCAAGGGCGAGCCCATCAAGCTCGACTACCGGCTGGACAAGCTGGCCGAGGCCTGGAAGATCATCGACGTGAACGTGGGCGGCATTTGGCTGGTGCAGAGCTACCGCACGCAGTTCGCCACCGAGATCACCAAGGGCGGCGTGGACGGTCTCATCAATACGCTGACCGAACGCAACAAAGCTGCTGCCAAGCCCTGAACCGAGCCCAAGCCCGTGCAACTGCCTGCCATCGCCACCCTGGCCGAAGCCGATACGCTGTTGTCTGCGCTGGACGCGGCCCGGCCCACGGGCGGCGGCAGCTTGCGCATCGACGCGTCAGCGTTGCAGCACTTCGACACCTCGCTGGTGGCCCTGCTGCTGCACACGCGCCGCGCGGCGCAGGCCGGCGGCGGTACGCTGGAGATCGTCGGCGCGCCGGCCAAGCTGGCCGACCTGGCGCGGCTCTACGGCGTCGAGTCGCTGCTGCCGCTGGCAGCCGCCGCATCGCCAGCCACGTAGCGCCGCGCACGCAGGTTCTTCTTGATCTCCTGCAGCAAGGGGCGCAGCTGGCTTGATCCCAGGCGCAAGGCCACGCCGGTGGTCAGGATGTCGATGATCATCAGGTGCAGCAGCCGCGACACCATGGGGCTGTAGCGGTCGGCGTCTTCCGGGTGATCCGCAGCCAGCAAGATGTTCTGCGAGCCCTGTTGCATCTCGCGCGCCAGGGGTGAGCCGCTGGCCGTGATGGCGATCACCGTGGCGCCCTTGCGCCGCGCGATGTCGGCCACCTCCAGCAGGTCGCGGCTGCGGCCTGAATTGCTGATGACCACGGCGCAGTCGCCAGGCTGCAGCATGGTGGCACTCATCACCTGCACATGCCCGTCGCTGACCGCGTTGGCCGTGACACCGAGGCGGAAGAACTTGTGCTGCGCGTCCTGCGCCACGATGCCGGAATTGCCGACGCCGTAGAACTCGATGCGCCGGCCCTGGTTTGACTGCCGGCCGGTCTCGGCCAGCGCCGCGATGGCGCGTTCCACCGACTGGCTGGCCGCCGCATTGCGGTAGCGCAGCAGCGCCGCCACGGCGTTGTCGATGACCTTGACGACGATGTCGCCGGCCTTGTCGTCGTCGTCGACCGAGCGGTGCACGAAGGGCACGCCTTCGTTGACGCTGCCGGCCAGCTTGCGCTTGAAGTCGGCCAGGCCGTCATAGCCCACGCTGCGGCAAAAGCGCACCACCGTGGGCTTGCTGACGTGCGCGCGCACGGCCAGCTCGCCCACGGGCAGCATCGAGAAGCTGCGCGGATCGGCCAGCAGCACCTTGGCCACCCGCTGTTCGGCCGGTGGCAGGGCGGGGATGGAGGCGCGGATGCGTTCGAGCATGCGGCGTGGTTCTAGCGGCCGGGCACGGGCAGGGCCGACAGCGGCAGTTGCGGGTTGCCCTGCGCCGGCAGCGCCGCGCCCGGGTCGCCCGGGCCGTACAGGCGGTTGTCAAACACCCGCAGCGCGATCGGCCGCGGGGCGTCGCGCACGCGCACGAACACGGCCGCACGGCTGGCTTCGTTGATCAGCGTGTTGTCGCTGACCTGCAGGCTGTGCGTTCCCGTGCCGTAGCCCTCGGCGCCGTAGGCAATGAGCGCCGGGTTGCTGGTGCCGGCGCTCTGCCCGATGACGTTGCCCACCACCGTCACCGCGCCGCCGTTGGGAAACTCCAGTTCGTAGGCCGCCTGTCCGTCCGGGCCGTCCACGAGCCGGTTGTTGCGCAGCTCGCTGATTCCGGCGCGCGACTTCACCAGGTGGCCTTGCGCGCCACCGCTGAAGCGGCTGCCGCTGAGCGTGAAGCGCGCGATGCGGCCCACGTACAGCAGGTGGGGCAACTGCGTGCCCTGCGGTGCCTGGCCGAATTCGCTGTCACGCACCACGAGTTCGGCGTCGCTGAAGTTGGCGGTGAGGATGCCGTTCTGGTTGTCGAAGAAGGCGCAGTTCGCGACTGTGAGGCGCCCGCGCTCGAAACGGATGCCGGCGCCGTTGCCGTCGGGCACGCGGCTGCCGCGGAACTCGATGTTCTCGATCAGCACCTCGCCATCGCGCACAACCAGGATGGCCTTGCCCTCGGCGTGGCGGCCGGCAGCGTGCAGCACGGGGCGCCCACCCACACCGCGCAAGGTCAACCGCCGCTGTTCGATCACACCCACCTGGCCGCGGTAGTCGCCAGCCGCAAGCTCGATCACGTCGCCATCGGCAGCACGCCGCAGGGCGTCGCCCAAGCCCTGCCCTGGCGTGACGGCCAGGGTCGCTGCTGCCACTGGCCCTGCGCCGAGCAGCCCCGCCAGTGACAGGCCCAACAACAGGCCCAGCGCCGCGCCCAGGCTGCTGCCAAGGCGCCGCAGGCCGGTCACTGCTCCTCGGCCCAGGTGCAGCCGTCGCGGGCGATCAGCGCGCTGGCGGCTGCCGGGCCCCAGCTGCCGGCGGCATAGGGGCGCGGGCCGACGGTGTCGTGCGACCAGGCGTCCAGCACCGGTTCCACCCAGCGCCAGGCCTGCTCCTGCTCGTCGCTGCGCACGAACAGGTTCAGCCGCCCGGCGATGGCATCGAGCAGCAGCCGCTCGTAGGCGCCCACGCGTTCGCTGTGGAAGGCCTTCTCGAAGTCCAGATCCAGCGACACCGGGGCCAGCACTTCGCTGGTGCCGCTGCCTTTGGCGGCCAGCAGATGCAGTTCCAGCCCGTCTTCGGGCTGCAGCTTGATGACCAGCTTGTTGGCCTGCCGCGTGCCCGGGAAGATGGGGTGCGGCACCTCGCGGAAATTGACGACGATCTGCGAATCGCGTGCCGCCAGCCGCTTGCCGGTGCGCAGGTAGAAGGGCACGCCGGCCCAGCGCCAGTTCTGCACCTCGGTGCGCAGGGCCACGAAGGTCTCGCAGGCGCTGTTGGCCGGTACCTTTTCTTCCTCCAGGTAGCCGGGAACGGCCTTGCCGGCCACTGTGCCCGCCTTGTACTGGCCGCGCACCACGTCGCGCGCCACGCTCTCGGGCGTGAAGGGCTTGAGCGAGCGCAATACCTTGAGCTTCTCGTCGCGGATGGCATCGGCGTCGTTGGTGGACGGCGGCTCCATCGCGATCATGGTCAGCAACTGAAGCGCATGGTTCTGGATCATGTCGCGCAGCGCGCCGGTGCGGTCGTAGAAGTCGCCGCGCGTGCCCACGCCCAGGGCCTCGGCCAGGGTGATCTGGATGTTGGCGATGCTCTCGCGTCGCCACAGGGGTTCGAACAGCGCATTGCCGAAGCGCAGCGCCGACAGGTTCTGCACCGCCGCCTTGCCCAGGTAGTGGTCGATGCGCAAGGCCTGGTGTTCGGCAAAGGACTCTCGCACCACACGGTTGATTTCCTGCGCGCTCTTCAGGTCGTGGCCGAGCGGCTTTTCCAGCACCACACGCACCTTGGGCCCGTTCAGGCCCACGCTGCCCAGTTGCGCACAGATCTGCGGGAACAGGTGCGGGCTGGTGGCCAGGAACATCACCGCCACGTCGGCGCCGCGTTTGTCGATCCAGGCCTTCAGCCCGGCGTAATGCTCGGGCTGCGACAGGTCCATGCGCCGGTAGTGCAGCATTTCAGCGAAGCGCGAAAACTCGTCGTCGCTGGGCCGCTTGCTGGGCTCGACTTCGGTAAAACGTTCCTTGATGAAGGCCCGGTACTGCTCGTCGCTGCGCTCGTCGCGCGCCACCGCCAGCAGGCGGCCGCCTGACGGCAGCTTGCCGTGGCGGAAAGCCTGGAACAGGGCCGGCATCAACTTGCGCCAGGTCAGGTCGCCGGTGCCACCGAAGAAGACAAGGTCGAATGACATCGCGCGCGGCCCGGGCGGGCATGTAATTTTGTTACACGGCGATGATGCCGGAGTTTCAGGGCAGGGTCAAACCGACCGCTTCACCCGTGTGCGGCTGCAATGGCCTGTTCCAGATCGGCGATCAGGTCGTCGACATGCTCGATGCCGACCGACAAGCGCAGCAGGTCCGGCGGGGCCGGCGTGCCGGCACCTTCGACGCTGGCGCGGTGTTCGATGAGGCTTTCGACCCCGCCCAGGCTGGTGGCGCGCTTCCACAACTGCGTGTGGGCGGCCACGGCGATGGCTGCGGCCTCGCCGCCGCGGATGCGCACCGACAGCATGCCGCCGAAGCCGCCACTCATCTGCGCGGCGGCCACGGCATGGCCCGCGAAGCCGGGCAGCCCGGGGTACAGCACCGAGGCGACGCCGGCATGCGCCGCGAAGTGCTCCGCGATGCGCTG
>JANNWL010000259.1:0-1682 GCA_031414735.1 Burkholderiales bacterium
CACCGACGCGCAGCGCGAGTTCGTGCAGTCGCTGGGCTTCGAAGACGCGGTGGCCGGCGTGGTGTCGCTCGAAGACATCCGCCGCCGCTTTGGTGCCGGCTTCGACTGGCCCACGACCATGCCGCGCCTGGCCGATGCACGCCAGGACATCGAGACCTTTCGACTGGCGGTGCGCGACTTCCAGGACCGCACGCTCAAGCCCTTCGGCGCGGCGGTCGGTGCGTTGCTGAAGAGCCCCGACAACCCGCGCGGCGCGCCGGACCTGATCCTCGAACGCGCCGGCCACGACGCGCTGGGCGTTAGCACGGCACTCGTCAAACCCTTCACCGGCCGCGTCGTGTACTGCGAAGAGATGGCCGGCCGGCGCTATGCGTTTTATGCGCCGCAGGTGTGGACGCGGCAGCGGCGCATCCTCATGCCGACGGCCAGCATCCTGGGCACGCACCTGTGCAACGCGTACGAGGTGACGCGCATGAACGACATGGTCGCCGCCGGCCTGCTGGACGTGACCGAGCCCACTGTCGTGTCGTGGGCCGAACTGCCCGCCGCGCACCAGGCCATGTGGGACAACCGCCACCAGGGCGCCACCTATGTCGTCAACCACGCGCTGCCGGCGCTGGGCCTGCGCGGGCGCGACGCGCTGTTCGAAGCCTGGGCCGCCGGCGCGCGTGCCTGACCGTCAATTTCCTCTCGCCATCAACCCACCGGAGTCCAGCGACATGAGCAACGCAATCAGCACAGACAGGACCGGCCCCGACACGGGCCTGAGCCGACCGGGCGGCCGCCTGGCCGGCAAGGTGGCCCTGGTGACCGGCGCCGCCGGCAACTTGGGGCAAGTCATCGTGCGCCACTACCTGCGCGAAGGCGCGGTGGTGGTGCTGAGCGGGCGCACGCTTGCGAAGCTCGAAGCCGTGCGCGACGCGGCCCTGCTTGAGACCGGCGCGCCGCCCGAGCGCGCCGACGTGGTGGTGATGGACGGCGCCGACCCGGCCAGCGTGCGCGCCGGCATGGCCGAGCTGCAGGCGCGGCACGGGCGCCTGGACATCCTCGTCAACAACGCCGGCACCGCCGGCCCGCGCCAGCCGATGGAAAAGGTGCCGCTGAACCGCGAGGAACTCGACGCCCTGCGCGCTGCCGGCAGCGCCGACAACGAGACCCTCGGCGACGCCATGCGCAACATCCTGGGCCTGACCTGGAACACCCTGCGCGCGGCCGCGCCCTTGCTGAAGGCCGGTGCGTCGGTGATCAACGTCTCGACCATCTTCTCGCGCACCCAGTACTACGGCCGCGTCGCCTACGTCGTGCCCAAGGCGGCGCTGAATGCGCTGTCGCGCCAGTGGGCCGATGAGTTGGGTGCGCGCGGCGTGCGCGTCAACAACCTGCTGCCGGGGCCGATCCGCAGCGAGCGCATCCGCAGCGTCTTCGCCACCATGGACCAGCTGAAGGGCGCGCAGAGTGGTGCCACGGCGCAGGACTTCTTCGAGATGATGACGCTCAAGCGCGGCTATGACGGGGCGGAGCCCAAGAAGGACTACCCGGTGCCGCCCGACATCGCGCACGCCTGCGTGTTCCTGGGCAGCGACGAATCGCTGGCCTTCAACGGCCACAACTTCGAAGTCACGCACGGCATGAAAGTGCTGCAGGAAAGCCGCAGCACCTGGGTCAGCCGGCCCGCGCTGCGC
>JANNWL010000260.1:0-1522 GCA_031414735.1 Burkholderiales bacterium
ATGCAAGCGCTTGACGCCCTGGTGCGCGACGCCAGCGCCCTGGCCGGTGGTGGACCTGTGCCGCTGCGCGCTGACGAAGCCGAGGTGGCGCGCCAGATGCAGATCTGCAACGCCTGCCGCTACTGCGAAGGCTTCTGCGCCGTGTTCCCGGCCATGACGCGGCGGCTGGAGTTCGGCCACGCCGATGTCCACTACCTCGCCAACCTGTGCCACAGCTGCGGCGCCTGCCTGCATGCCTGCCAGTACGCGCCGCCGCATGAATTCGCCATCAACGTGCCGCAGGCCATGGCCCGCGTGCGGGTGCAGACCTATGCCGACTTCGCCTGGCCGCCCGCGCTGGGCCGGCTTTACCAGCGCAACGGCTTGACGCTGTCGCTGGCCCTGGCGGCCGGCCTGGCGTTGTTCCTGGTGCTGGCGGTGCTGCGCAACGGCTCGCTCACGCCGCCGCCGGGCGCCAGCTTCTACGCCATCTTTCCGCACGGCTTGATGGTCAGCCTGTTCCTGCCCGTGTTCGCCTTCGTGGTGCTGGCGCTGGGCGTCGGCGTCACCCGCTTCTGGCGCAGCGGCGCAACCGGTCCGGCCACTGCCCCGGCCGTGGCCGAGGCCGCGAAGAACGCGCTGACGCTGAAGTACCTGGACGGCGGCCACGGCCAGGGCTGCAACGAAGCCGACGACCGCTGGACGCGCGAGCGCCGCGCCGTGCACCACGCCGCGTTCTACGGTTTCATGCTGTGCTTTGCTTCGACCAGCGTGGCCACGCTGTACCACTACGCCTTCGGCTGGGTGGCGCCGTATGGCTGGACCAGCCTGCCCAAACTGCTGGGCACCAGCGGGGGTGTGCTGCTGACCCTGGGTGCGCTGGGCCTGCTGCGGCTGCGGCTGAAGCGCCACCCGCAGCATGTGGTGGCGGCGCAGGCGCCCATGGACCTGGGCTTCGTGGCGCTGCTGGGCCTCACTGGCGCCAGCGGCCTGGCGCTGGCATTTGCTGCGGGCAGCGCTGCCATGCCGCTGCTGCTGTGCCTGCACCTGGGCGCGGTGATGGCGTTTTTTGCGACCATGCCCTACGGCAAGTTCGCCCACGGCGTGTACCGCGGCGCGGCGTTGTTGAAGTGGTCCGTGGAGCGCCGGCTGCCCACCCAGCTGCGGCTGGGATCGGAGTAGGGGCCCACGCTCACACCCCGCCCGCGCTGCCTTCCACGTCCACCTGGTCGAACCAGTTCGACCAGAACAGCGGCCGCCGAAAACCCACCACGCGCGAATGCATCAGCGTGGCCTGCACCGGGTGGGTGCGCAGCTTGTAGGGCATCCACACCGCCGCCAGGCGCTTGGCCTGGGTGAAGCCTGCTTCGCGTTCGGGGCCGTCGGGCAGGGCCAGCAGGCGCTGGATGAGTTCGTTCATCTGCGGCAGGTTGAAGCGCGACAGGTTGATGCCGCCGCTGGCCGCGCCGTCGTAGCGCAGAAAGCCCTGCAGGCCGTCGGGCGAGCTGGCGCGGCCGGTGACGGACCACAGCATCAGCTTGCC
>JANNWL010000261.1:0-17205 GCA_031414735.1 Burkholderiales bacterium
CAAGCAGACCCGTCAAAGCGACGTGCAACTGTTTGCCAAACTGGCCAAGCTGCCGGCCGAGGTGAAGGGCGAAGACGTGCCGCTGCGCGTGCTGGTGCCGGCCTTCGTGACGAGCGAGCTCAAGAGCGCATTCCAGATCGGCTTCCTGATCTTCATCCCGTTCCTGATCATCGACATGATCGTCGCCAGCGTCTTGATGAGTCTGGGCATGATGATGCTGTCGCCCGTGCTGATCGCCCTGCCCTTCAAGCTGATGCTGTTCGTGCTGGCCGACGGCTGGAACCTGCTGCTGGGCTCGCTTGCTGCCAGTTTTGCCACCTGACGAATCAGAGCCATGGACGCCACCCAAGTCTTCAACCACGGCCAACAAGGCCTCTACATGCTGCTGATGGTGGCCGCCCCCGTGCTGCTGGTGGTGCTGGTGGTGGGTCTGGTGGTCAGCATCTTCCAGGCCGCCACGCAGATCAACGAGGCCACGCTCAGTTTCGTGCCCAAGATCGTGGCGGCCGTGGCCGTGATGATCATCGCCGGGCCGTGGATGATGAGCACCTTGGTCGAGTACCTGCAGCGCGTGCTGATGGCCATCCCAAGCGCTGTGGCCTAGATCCCCGGTGCCGCGGCACACAGCATGATCACCTTCGACGAAGCGCAGATCCTGGCCTGGGTCTCGCCGCTGATCTGGCCTTTCCTGCGCGCGCTGGCGGTATTCACGGCGCTGCCGGTGCTCGGGTCCCGCACAGTACCGGCGCGCGTGCGCATTGCACTGGCTGCCTTCATCGCGCTGGCCGCGCAGGGCAGCTTGCCACCGATGCCGGTGGTGGCGCTGGACTCGCCGCTGGCCTTCACGCTGGTGGTGCAACAAGCGGTGATCGGGCTGTCGATCGGCTTCGCGGTGCGGCTGGCCTTCACGGCAGTGGAGTTCGCCGGGGAAATCATCGGCCTGCAGATGGGCCTGAACTTCGCCGGCTTCTTCGACCCGCTGTCGGCCAGCACGGCCACCGCCACCAGCCGCTTCTTCGGCACGCTGGTGGCCTGGTTGTTCATCGCCATCAACGGCCACCTGCTGGTGGTGATGGCGCTGGTGCACAGCTTTGCCGCCTTCCCCGTCGGGCCCGAGCCCTTTGCCTTCGTGCGCACGATGTTGCCGCACCAGTGGGGCGCCGAGGTCTTCAGCACCGGGCTGTGGATCGCCCTGCCCTTGGTGACGCTGCTGCTGTTCGTGAACCTCGTGCTGGGCGCCATTTCGCGCGTGGCGCCACAAATCAATATCTTTGCGATCGGCTTCCCGGTCACCTTGGGGATGGGATTGCTGGGCATGCTGCTGATGATGCCGTGGCTGCAGCAGCCGTTCACGATGGTGCTGGAGCGGCTGCTGCAGAACTTTTGACAAGAACGAGAGCAGCCGTTGCACGGTGTAGCGAGTCGTCCTGAATGCCCTGCTCGCGCGCACGTTACCGGCCCCCAGGTCGACCCGCAAAAAGCGGTCGCCTACAATCAACCGTGACGGGCCTCCCCGCATGGAAGCGCGCCCAACCGGGTCAGGTGGGGAACCAAGCAGCCCTTAGCGTTGCAACCAGTGCCGGGGGTAAGGCTCGTCACCTTTGCTCACCTCGTGTTGGCCAGGCACCGGGTTTCAGGCCGACCTGGACCGGCCGGCATGTTCAACGTGGCGCGCGTGCTGCGGCGGCACGCAGGCCCCCGTGCACCGAAGCGGGGCCGGCATCCAGCGGAGCCGGTGCGGTGAGTCCCACGGTGCCCAGCGCCTGCCCTTGCAAAACGCCCTGCAGATCGCGAAGCGTCATGTTGAACTGCCGCCCATAGCGGGCCACGACCTTTTGCATTGCAGCCAGCTGACGCGGTGCGGGCAGGCCCAGGGCATCGACGACCTCGTTGGCGCAGCTCGCCAGGGCGCGCACGACATCGTCGTCGCTTTCTGCCGTGCGCACCGGTGTCAACAGCGGCAGGCGGCGCATCATGTGCACGAGGCTGTCGTGCAAGCCCCATGACCGCGCCACCGCCAGGCCGATCGCTTCGATGTCGGCGCCCAGCACGGCGAAGGACGCGCCCTCTTCCGACATGCCAGGATCTTCGGGTTCGCCTTCGCGGGGCGACGGCGCCGGCTGGGTAAGCCGGGCGATCTGTTGTGCTTCGTCGGCAAAGTGGTAGTGAACGATCAGGCGGCCCAGACTCTGCAGGGCCGTGATCAGCACGACCACTTCTTCGTCATAACCGTCGGGGCGCAGCGCCAGGGCGATGCGCCCCGCCCGTTTGCAGCGGCCTATGAGATGAGCCAGTTCGGCGGCGGCGGCCGCGTCCAGCGGGCCGGGCCAGGGACGAATGGCCAGCGCCGCACGCCGCACGCTGTCCACGCCCAACATGGAAATCGCCCGTCGCATCGTCAGCACCGGGCCGCCGCCGGGGGCTTGCACGTTGCGCACCTGCGCCGAGTTCACCAGCCGCAGCATCTCGAAGGCCAGTGCCAGGTCGTCCAGCACCACCTCAGCCAACGCCACGGTGCGTTCACGCTCCATCAATGCCAGCCGCGCCGCTTGTTGGCCCACGCCGGGCTGGGTGGGCAACACGCCGGCCGTGCGAAGGCGGTCGGCAAGCAAGGCCAGCGGCCCGGCGTCGGCACTGCCTTCGGCTTGCAGCCACCCTTCCAGCGCGCGCAGAAAGGTGCGCGCGCTGCGGTAGCGTTGACGTTCCTGGCGGTCGGTGGCGCGGTTGACGATGGCGCGCAGCGCGTCGGACACCGGCTGCGGCGTGGTCCAGGGCAGGCGAACGATGTCGCGGCCCGCGGGTGGCATGCGTGCCGCCACGCGGCCGATGTCGGTGTCTTCCAGCGACGCCATGCCCGCCAGCAAGCCGTGCAGAAGCAGGCCACCGGCCAGCACGTCGCGCTCTGCAGCCTCGCGGTGCGTAGGCAACTGCATCGGCACCGTGGCTGTGGCCGCATGCAGCCTGTCGCCCTGCACCGCCACTTCACTGGCCACCGACAGGCCGGCCAAGCGCAGGCTGCCGTTGTCGGCGACGAGGATGGAGAACGTTTGCAAGTCGTTGTGCGCCACGCCGGCCTCGTGCGCGAAGGCGAGGCCGCGCATCACCTGGCTGGCCAAGGTGGCCGCTTCGGTGCCCGGTACGGCCTTGTGGGCCAGCCGTTCGACCAGCGTCGCGGCACCGCTTGCGTCATAGGTGGCGTAGGGCCAGCCGTCTTGGACCCCCACCTCCAGCACGGGGGCGAGTTGCGGATGAACCAGTCGCGATGACTGGCGCACCGCGTCGTTCCAGCGCTGCAGCGCATCGGCATTGGCAGGCTGGACGCGCGGCAGCATCAGCATCAACTCGTGACCGTTGCGCGAGTCCAGCACGCGCCAAGCCATGGTGCGCTCGCTCTTGCCCAGCAGGCGCATCAGCTGCAAACGGCCGAACATGCGCACTGCCGCCGGCTGGGCAGGCGAGGTGCGACTGGGGCTGGGGCGGGCTGCATCCATGGCTTCTCGATTGGACTGCAGCTCACCGTGTGCTGGGGCCGGAACAGCGAGGCAATGGGTCGACAGTTCGGACTATCGAAGCCGTAGCCGCCCGGCTGCCACCCGCGTGGAGCGGTGTGCGAAAATTACCCCTGTTCTTCGCCTGGTCGGATCCGACCAGGCTCAAGGAAACCGCGGAGACCCCCATGAGCAGCGAACTGATCAAACACATCACTGACGATTCCTTCACTGCGGACGTGATCAACTCACAGGTGCCTGTGCTGGTGGATTACTGGGCCGAATGGTGCGGGCCCTGCAAGGCCATCGCGCCCATCCTGGACGAGGTATCGGCCGCCTACGGTGGCCGGCTGCAGATCGCCAAGATGAACGTTGATGAGAACCGAGAAGTACCGAGCAAGTTCGGTATCCGCGGCATCCCCACACTGATGCTTTTCAAGGGCGGCGAACTGGCGGCCACAAAGGTAGGCGCGCTCTCCAAGGCCCAGCTTGTCGCCTTCATCGACGGCCATCTATAATGCGAGGCGTCGGCGGATGACGTAGTCATCTGCCGATTGATCCGCCGCCCCGCACCGCCCTCGCCAGCATTTCGGCTTGAATGGGTTCAGCGCAGGGGTTCGGCGCCAATCCACCAGCTTCCCGCCGCCCGGCTTGGTGTGCACCGCACACGCCGCCCCGCCGCAACCCCCCCGAGGGTGCCTCCCCATGCATCTGTCAGAACTGAAGGCCCAGCACGTCTCCGAGCTCATCACGATGGGCGAGGCGCTGGAAATCGAAAACGTCGCCCGCCTGCGCAAGCAGGAGCTGATGTTTGCGATCATGAAGAAGCGCGCCAAGGGCGGCGAACAAGTCTTCGGCGACGGCGTGCTCGAGGTCCTGCCTGACGGCTTCGGCTTCCTGCGTTCGATCGAGGCCAGCTACATGGCCAGCACCGACGACATCTACCTGTCGCCGAGCCAGATTCGCCGCTTCAACCTGCACACCGGCGACATGGTCGAAGGCGAGGTGCGCGTGCCCAAGGACGGCGAGCGCTATTTCGCGCTGGTCAAGGTCGACCGCGTGAATGGCGTGCCGCCCGAGGAGAGCAAGCACAAGATCATGTTCGAGAACCTGACGCCCTTGTTCCCCAAGGAGCAGTTCAAGCTCGAGCGCGAGATCAAGACCGACGAGAACATCAGCAGCCGCATCATCGACCTCGTGGCCCCCATCGGCAAGGGCCAGCGCGCGTTGCTGGTGGCCCAGCCCAAGACCGGCAAGACGGTCATGCTGCAACAGCTGGCCCACGCCATCGTGGCCAACCATCCCGAGGTCCACCTCATCGTTTTGTTGGTCGACGAGCGTCCCGAGGAGGTGACCGAGATGCTGCGCACGGTGCGCGGGGAGGTCATCAGCTCCACCTTCGACGAACCCGCAGCCCGCCACGTGCAGGTGGCCGAAATGGTGATCGAACGCGCCAAGCGCCTGGTCGAGCTGAAGAAGGATGTGGTCATCCTGCTCGACAGCATCACCCGTCTGGCCCGGGCCTACAACAACGTGCTGCCGTCCTCGGGCAAGGTGCTCACTGGCGGTGTCGATGCCAACGCGCTGCAGCGCCCCAAGCGCTTCTTCGGCGCAGCGCGCAACGTCGAGGAAGGCGGCTCGCTGACCATCATCGGCACCGCGCTCATCGACACCGGCTCGAAGATGGACGAGGTTATTTACGAAGAATTCAAGGGCACCGGCAACTGCGAGATCCACCTCGACCGCCGCATGGCCGAGAAGCGCGTCTACCCCTCCATCCTGATCAACAAGAGCGGCACGCGGCGCGAGGAGCTGCTGCTCAAACCCGAGATCCTGCAAAAGACCTGGATCCTGCGCAAGCTGCTGTACCCGATGGACGAGATCGAGGCGATGGAGTTCATCCTCGAGAAGATGAAGGCCACCAAGAACAATCACGACTTCTTCGACATGATGCGCAGAGGCGGCTGAACTACAATCCAAGGCTTTTCGCCTACCCCACGGAAAGTGCGCAGCCAAAATGGCCGCGTGGCTGCCGACACTTCAAGAGGTTTTCCATGAAAGACGGCATCCACCCGGCCTACCGCGAGGTCTGTTTCCAGGACCTGTCCAACGGTTTCAAGTTCGTCACCCGATCCTGCCTGCAGACGCGCGACACCATCAAGATGGAGGACGGCCGTGAGCTGCCCCTGATGAAGCTGGAGTCCACCAGCGAGACGCATCCCTTCTACACAGGCACGCAGAAGTCCATCGACAACCTGGGTGGCCGCGTCGAGAAATTCCGCAACAAGTTTGCCCACCTCGGCAAGAAGTGACCAGACCGTCGCATTGCGAGCAGGCAGCTTCGGCTGCCTTTTTTGCGTCTGAAGCATGATTGCCGGATGAGCACCCCGACGCCGGCTCTGGTCGCCGCCCGCAGCGCACGCCGTCTGCCGCGGGTCGGCCTGCTGCTGCTGTGCGCCGCCTATGTGATCCCGGGCGTGTTCGGCCGAGATCCCTGGCGCAATGCCGACCTGACAGCCTTCGCGCAGATGCTGGCCCTGGCCGAGGGCCGCACGTCGTGGTGGCAGCCCACCCTGGGTGGGGTGATGGCCGACACGGCCTTGCTGCCGCACTGGCTGGGCGCCGTTTTTATCTGGACGCTGTCGCCGCTGCTTGAGCCGGCCCTGGCCGCACGTGTGCCCTTTGCCCTGCTGCTGGTGCTGACCTTGGCGCTCGTCTGGTACAGCACCTTCCATCTCGCCCGCACCGAGGCGGCCCAACCGGTGGCCTTTGCCTTTGGCGGCGAAGCGGGTCCGGTGGACTACGCGCGCGCCATGGCCGATGGGGCCGTGCTGGCCTTGATGGCCACACTGGGCCTGCTTCTCCTGGGCCACGAAACCACTCCCGAGCTGGCACAGCTGTCTGCGTCGGCCTTGTTCTTGTACGCCCTGGCGGCCGCGCCGTGGCGGGCCGGCCGGGCACGCCTGGCCGCCGGTCTCGCCCTGCCCCTGTTGGCCGGCAGCGGTGCGCCTGCGGTGGCCGTGGCCCTGGGCCTGGGCGGCTTGCTGGTGTGCGGACAATCGCGCCTGCCTGCGGCTCGCGCCCTGGTGCCGGCACTGCTTCTGGCCACACTCGGCAGTGTGGCGGTGGCCTGGGCCCTGGGAGCCTGGCGCTGGCGGGCAGACATGGTGGACCTGGCGGACCTGCCCGGCGTGGCCCGCCAGTGGCTGTGGTTCCTTTGGCCCGCCTGGCCGCTGGCCTTGTGGACCTTGTGGCGCTGGCGGCGTCACCTGTCACACCGGCACATCTCGGTGCCTCTGGTGGGCGCCGTGGTCGCCATGGCAGCCAACTTGGGCGTGGCGGGTTCTGACCGCGCGCTGATGCTGGGCCTGCCGGGCATGGCCGTCCTGGCGGCCTTTGCGTTGCCCACCCTGCGACGCAGCGCATCGGCCGCGGTCGACTGGTTTTCCATGCTCTTTTTCAGTGCCTGGGCGGTCATGTTCTGGGTTCACTACGCCGGCATGCAGACTGGCGTGCCGGTTCGCCCAGCGGCCAATGTCGCCCGACTGGCGCCGGGCTTCGAGCCGTCGTTTTCTTGGACAGCCTTGATCGCCGCCAGCGTGGGCACGCTGGCCTGGCTGGCCTTGGTGCGCTGGCGCACCGGGCGGCACCGCGACGCCTTGTGGAAGAGCCTGGTGTTGCCAGCCGGCGGTGTGGCCCTGTGCTGGCTGCTGGCCATGACGCTGTTGCTGGCGCCGCTGAACTACCTGCGCAGCCCGCGCGCACTCGTGCAACAACTGAGCCCGCATGTGCCCGCCGCAGCCTGCATCAGCGCGCCCGGCCTCAGCCCACCAGCGGTCGCTGCACTCGAAGTTTTCGGCAACTGGCGCATAGACGCCCGACCCGGCGTCGCAGCGCCAGCTTGTGCCTACCTCGTCAAGACCTCGCGCGAGCGTACGCTGCCAGCACCGCCACCGGGCTGGGCTTTGCTGACGGAGGCACGTCGGCCCGGCGACCGCGAAGAGGTGACGCTGCTCTACGGCAGAACTGCCCCGCCGTAGCTTCGGCATCCAGCCGGCGCGGCACGCCAGCCGGTTCAGTGAACGGTGGTCGCAACCACAGGCTGGCTGGCCGCCACCTTGCGGCGTACACGCAAGGGTGGCAACACCAGCTTGAAACAGGAGCCGCGGCCAATGTCGCTCTGGATGTCGATCTCGCCGCCGTGGCGCTGGATCACATGCTTCACGATGGACAGGCCCAGGCCGGTACCGCCGGTGTCGCGCGACCGGCTGCCGTCGACCCGGTAAAAGCGCTCGGTCAGGCGCGGCAAATGTTCGCGCGCGATGCCTGGGCCGGTGTCTGACACGGTCAGGTCCAGGCCGCCGTCCTCGCGACCGCGCCAGGCCAGCTCGATGCGTCCGCCCTCAGGCGTGTACCGCACAGCGTTGTTCAGCAGGTTGGCCACGGCACTGAACAACTCGGTCTCGCTGGCAGCGACTTCGAAGTCCTCGTCGCCGACAGAAAGCACGGTGTGACGGCCGGCGGACAGCGCCACGGCGTCGGCCAGAGCGCGTCGCAGCAAGGTGGCCAAGTCCAGCCAACGGTCGGCTGCGGGGCGCGGGCTGCCTTCAAGTTGGGCCAGGATGAGCAAGTCGCCCACCAGGTCCTGCATGCGCTGGGTCTGCTGGCCCATCAAGAACAGCACGCGCCGCTGCTCGACCTCGGTCAGCGGCAGCTGCGCCATGGTTTCCACAAAGCCGGCCAGCACCGTGAGCGGCGTGCGGATCTCGTGCGACACGTTGGCCACGAAGTCGCGCCGCATGGCGTCGGCACGCTCGCGTTCGGTCACGTCCTGCGACAGCACCAGCTTCATGCCCTCGCCATAGGGCCGCACCACAACCGACAAGGACCGCTGGCCATCTGGCGCAGGGAAGAGGACGGCCTCGGCGAATTGCGCCTCCTGCAAGTAAGCCACGAAGGCCGGCGAGCGCACCAGATTGGTGACGCGCTGCAGGCGGTCGCTCTGCGGGTCCAACCCGAAGTGCTCGGCACTGACCGCACTGCACCAGTCGATGCGGTTGGTGTCGTCAAGCATCATGACGCCATTGGGCGACGCTTCGATCGCCGACAGGAACTGCTCCAGCCGTTTGCGTTCGGACTCAGCCGACTTCTCGCGCAGCCGAACGGCACGTTCGATGCGGTAGCCCATTTCACCCCAGAACCCGCTGTCTCGCGGCGCACCGTCGCTCTGCGAACCGCGCAACCAGCGCATCAGCCGGCGGCCGCGCAAGCCATCGAAGATGCCCACCGTGGCCACGCCCGCCGCCGAGCCCAAGGCACCCACCAGCAGCGGCGCGCGCAACACCACGCCCAGCAGCCACCCCAGCAAACCACCCGCCAGCAGGGCAGCGATCACGGCAGACAGGCGCCTGATCAGCCAGCTCATGGCGCCAGGCTCACGACGACAGTTCGCTCACCTGCCGGGTCAGCCGGTAGCCGGCACCGCGCACCGTTTCGATCATCGCCGAGCAGCCCACGGGCGACAGCGTTTCGCGCAGCCGCTTCACATGCACGTCCACCGTGCGCTCTTCGATGAAGACATGGTCGCCCCAGACCCGGTCCAGCAGCTGCGAGCGGCTGTGCACACGTTCGGGGTGCGTCATAAAGAAGTGCAGCAGCCTGAACTCGGTCGGGCCGATCTTGATCTCCTGCCCGCCGCGCGACACGCGGCGGGTTCCGGGGTCCAGCACCAAGCCGCCCACGTCGACCGCGGTGTCCAGGGCCTCGGGCGCCTTGCGTCGAAGCACGGCACGGATGCGGGCGAGCAACTCTTTCGGCGAGAAGGGCTTGGTCAGGTAGTCGTCGGCGCCGGCGTCCAGGCCGGTGATCTTGTCGGCCTCTTCGGCGCGTGCCGTGAGCATGATGATGGGCAGCTCGCGCGTGCGGGCATCGGCGCGCCAGCGTCGCGCCAACTGCAGGCCGCTCTGCCCGGGTAGCATCCAGTCCAGCAAGACCAGGTCGGGCAGCATGCGGTCCACGGCGGCCTGCGCCTTGTCGGCGGTGTCGGCCACGGTGACCTCGAACGACGCGTGCCTGAGGTTGATGGCGATCAGTTCGGCGATCGCGGATTCGTCTTCGACGACAAGAATTCGGCTCATGGTGGGGCTCCGCCTTAGCGAACCACGTCCTCGACGGCTTCCAGGCTGTGGTGACGCACGTCCGTGCCCTTGACGACGTAGATGATGGCCTCGGCCAGGTTCTTGGCGTGGTCACCGACACGCTCGATGGCCTTGGCCACGAACACCAGGTCGATGCTGGACGAGATCGTGCGCGGGTCTTCCATCATGTAGGTGATCAGCTTGCGCAGCAGGCCGTCGAATTCCTGGTCGATCTGGTCGTCTTGCTTCAACACCTCCAGCGCCTTGGCCGTGTCCAGGCGCGCAAAGGCATCCAGCGCCTTGCGCAACTGCGCGATGGCCAGGTCGGCTTCGAAGCTCAGGTCGGACACCGGCAGGCGCAGTCGGCTGGAGACGCCCGTGTTGATCAAACGCTGCACCGTGCGCGCGATGCGCGCGGCCTCGTCGCCAACCCGTTCGAGGTTGGCGATGCTCTTGCTGATCGCGATCAACAGGCGCAGGTCGCGCGCTGTCGGCTGGCGCCGAGCGATGATGCCGGAGAGATCGCGGTCGATCTCGACCTCTATCTGGTTGACCCGCTCCTCGATCTGCAGCACGTCACCGGCCTGCTCGCCGCCGAAGGTGGTCAAGGCATGTACGGCCTGCACCATTTGTGACTCCACCAGCCCGCCCATCTCGAGCACACGGTTGGAAATGGCGCTGAGTTCGGCGTCGAACTGGGTCGATAGATGTTTTTCGGTCACGAGAGTCCCCGGTTCGAATGTCAAGAGATTGAGCGGTCAGCCCGGCTGCAAGGATTCAGCCGAAACGCCCGGTGATGTAGTCCTCAGTGTCCTTCTTCTTGGGCTTCATGAAGATCTCTGAGGTGGCTCCAAACTCGACCAGATCGCCCAGGTACATGTAGGCCGTGTAGTCGGAGCAGCGCGCCGCCTGCTGCATGTTGTGGGTGACGATGACCACCGTGTAGTCGGTCTTCAGCTCGTGGATGAGTTCCTCGATCTTGCCGGTGGAGATCGGGTCCAGCGCCGAGCAGGGCTCGTCCAGCAGCAGCACCTCGGGCTTGATGGCAATGCCCCGCGCGATGCACAGGCGCTGCTGCTGCCCACCCGACAGGCTGGCACCGTTCTGGCCCAGCTTGTCCTTGGCTTCGTTCCACAAGGCGGCCTTCTTCAGCGCCCACTCGACGCGCTCGTCCATCTCCACCCGGGGCAGGTTCTCGAACAAGCGCACACCGAAGGCGATGTTGTCGTAGATCGACATCGGGAAGGGCGTGGGCTTCTGGAAAACCATGCCGATCTTGGCGCGGATCAGGCTGATGTCCAGCGACGAGGTCAGGATGTCGTGGCCGTCCAAAGCGACGGTGCCCTCGGCACGCTGGTCGGGGTAGAGCTCGAACATGCGGTTGAAAACCCGCAACAACGTGCTCTTGCCGCAACCTGACGGACCGATGAAGGCCGTGACCTTGTTCTCGGGAATCTCGAGATTGATGTTCTTCAGCGCGTGGAACTTGCCGTAGTAGAAGTTCAGGTTGCGCACCGAGAGTTTGGCTTTCTCGGCCGTGGCGATCTGGGCCCGGGTGTCCATGGTGGTTCAGTCCTTCTTGCGGAAGAGCACACGCGCCAGGATGTTCAGCGCCAACACCCCCAGCGTGATGAGGAAAACGCCAGCCCAGGCCAGATCACGCCAGTTGTCGTAAGGACTGAGCGCAAACTTGTAGATGGTGACAGGCAGGCTGGCCATGGGCTCGCTCAAGTCCATGGTCCAGAACTGATTGGACAGGGCCGTGAACAACAGTGGCGCCGTCTCGCCCGCGATGCGCGCCACGGCCAGCAACATGCCGGTCAGCACACCGGCCCGCGCCGCCTTGAGCGTGATGGAAGAGATGACCTTCCACTTCGGCGTGCCCAGCGCGTAGGCGGCCTCGCGCAAGGCGTTGGGGATGAGGCTGAGCATGTTCTCGGTGGTGCGGATGACCACCGGGATGACGATGAGCGACAGCGCCAGGATCCCGGCAATCGCCGAAAAAGACTTCACCTTGGCCACGAAGATGGCGTAAATGAACAGACCGATGACGATGGAGGGCGCCGACAAGAGGATGTCGTTGATGAAGCCAGTGATGCGGCCGAGCCAGCGCCCCTTGCCGTACTCCGCCAGGTAGATGCCGCACATGATGCCGATGGGCGTGCCCAGCGCCGTGGCCAGGCCCACCATCACCAGAGAGCCGAAGATCGCATTGGCCAGGCCACCGGACTCGGCTTGCGGCGGCGGAGTCATTTCGGTGAACAGCGACAAGGCAATGCCGCCGATGCCCAGGCGGATCGTCTCGAACAGGATCCACGCCAGCCAGAACAGGCCGAAGGCCATGGCGGCCAAGGACAATGTGAGCGCGACTGCATTCATGCGCTTGCGCTTCAGGTGCATGCCCATGCGGGCCTGGTCGCCTGCAGACAGGACGAAACCGCTCATGTCCGGCTCCCTTCGTTGCGCTGAAGCTGCGACAACAAAATTTTGGACAGACCCAACACGCAGAAGGTGATGAAGAAGAGGATCAGGCCCAGGTACATCAACGACGCTTGGTGCAGGCCCGGTGCTGCTTCGGCAAACTCGTTGGCGATGGCCGAGGTGATGCTGTTGGCCGCGGCGAACAACGACAGGTTGTCGAGCTGGTTGAAGTTGCCGATGACGAAGGTCACGGCCATCGTTTCACCCAACGCACGCCCCAGGCCCAGCATGATGGCGCCGATGACACCGCTCTTGGTGTAGGGCAGCACAACCTTCCAGACCACCTCCCAGGTGGTCGAACCCAGCGCGTAGGCCGATTCCTTCAACAGCCCCGGCGTGGTCTCGAACACGTCACGCATCACCGATGCGATAAATGGGATGACCATGATCGCCAGGATGATGCCTGCCGACAGGATGCCAATGCCCACGGGCGCGCCGGAGACGAGCGCGCCGAGCACCGGCACCCCCGACAGCAGCGCCTGCGCCGGTTGCTGCACGTATTGCGCCAGCAATGGCCCGAACACCAACAAGCCCCACATGCCGTAAACGATGCTGGGCACCGCAGCGAGCAATTCAATGGCCGTGCCCAGTGGCCGACGCAGCCATTTAGGTGACAACTCGGTCAGGAACAGGGCGATGCCGAAGCTCACGGGCACGGCAATCAACAGCGCGATGAAGGACGTCGCCAGCGTGCCGTAGATCATCACCAGGCCGCCGAACTTCTCTTCGACCGGGTCCCACTCCGCGTTGAACAGGAAGCTCAGCCCGTACTTCGAAATCGCCGGCCACGCACTGATCAACAGCGAAATGATGATCCCCGCCAGCAAAGCCAGGGTCAGCCAGGCAGCGCCATGCGCCGCGGCCGAGAACACGGCATCAGCCCAGGGCACGCGCCGGGTACGGGCGGGAGGGCCGCCCCCGAGGGCCGACTTGTCCATGGTTTCTGTTTCTGGAAACGAATCGGCGGGAAGTGTAGCGGCCACGTCATCCTCGACTGATTTGCAACGCAGGCCGCACCAACGAACGGCAAGGCCGCCGTTGGGCGATCAAGCGGGAGCGATTTACTTGACGGCGACCGGCTTGCCGGATGCGTCCTTGATGTCGCCCCAGGCCTTGCGCGACAGCGCCTTCACAGATTCCGGCAGCGGCACGTACTCCAGATCCGTCGCCATCTTGTCGCCGTTGGCAAAGGCCCAGTCGAAGAACTTCAGCGAGTTGGTGGCTTGCAGTGGCTTGTCCTGGGCCTTGTGCATCATGATGAACGTGGCGCCCGTGATGGGCCAGCTGTCCTTGCCGGGCTGGTCGGTGAGGATCTGGTAGAAGCTCTTGGCCCAGTCGGCGCCGGCTGCGGCGGCCTTGAAGGCGGTGTCGTCAGGTGCCACGAAGCTGCCAGCCTGGTTGCGCATCAGCACATGCGACATCTTGTTCGACTTGGCGTACGAATACTCCACATAGCCCAGCGAGTTGGGCAGGCGCTGCACGAACGCGGCCACGCCCTCGTTGCCCTTGCCGCCGGCGCCAGTGGGCCAGTTGACTGCCGTGCCCTCGCCGACCTTGGTCTTCCACTCGGCGTTCACCTTGGACAAGTAGTTGCTGAAGATGAAGGTGGTGCCCGAACCGTCGGCGCGCCGAACCACGGCGATGGCCGCATCAGGCAAAGGCACGCCGGGGTTGATCGCGGTCAGCGCGGGATCATTCCACTTGGTGATCTTGCCCAGGTAGATGTCGCCAAGGATCTGTCCGGTCATCCTGACCTACCCCGGGGTGAGGCCCTTGACGTTGAACACCGGCACCACACCGCCGATCACGGTAGGGAACTGCAGCAGGCCGTCCTTGGCCAGATCGGCGTCGGTCAGCGGCATGTCCGACGCGCCGAAATCCACCGTCTTGCCGCGGATCTGGCGCAGACCCGCACCTGAACCCACCGACTGGTAGTTGATGCGCGCACCAACGGCCTTGTTATAGGCGTCGGCCCACTTGGCATACAGCGGGGCCGGGAAGGTGGCGCCAGCGCCGGTCACGTCCTGGGCGAATGCTGCCGCCGTGATCAAGGACAAGGCAATGCTGGTCACGGCCGTGCGGGCGCTGCTGAAAGTAGAGGTCATGGTCTTCCTTGGGGTCTGGTGTCTGTGAACAATGCGGCAACTCTAGAAGTCCACCATGACAGACCTGTGACAGTTCAAGTCAAACGCAGGCCTGCCAAGGTTGTCATGCGAATTTCACGCAAACGTCACAAAGCATCCGTAGCCTTGGGCGCGCTTCCCAATCCGACCCGGAGTCTGACCGAAATGAACAAGAGAACCCTCCTGCAATCGACTGGCGCACTTGCGCTGGCCACCCTCCTCGTCGGCTGCGCGACCACACCGGCACCGACCACCATCACCGACACGGCGGCGCGCACACCGCAGCTTTCCACGCTGACCCGCCTGCTGGGTGAAGCCGGGCTGGCCGACACCTTGCGCGGCGCGGGGCCGTTCACGGTGTTCGCGCCGAGCGACGCAGCCTTCAAGGCCGTGCCTGCGGCAACCATGGCCCAGTTGGCCAGCGACAAGGAGATGCTCCGTTCGGTGCTGACTTTCCACGTGGTGCCCGGCAAAGTGACGGCCGCCGAAGTCAAGAACGGACCTGTCAAGTCCGTCCAGGGCGCGAATCTGGCCCTGTCCCGGGCTGGTACGTTCGTGACCGTCGAAGATGGCGTGGTTCAGGTGGCCGATGTCCCGGTGACCAACGGCGTCGTTCACATCATCGACACCGTGCTCATCCCGCCGCCGGCCCCGCGCCGCTGACGGCCCGTCAGGCCAGTGCGGCCGCCGCCAGCCGTTCGGCGAAGCGGCGGCCGACGTCACCATCGCGCGCCTCGACCATCACGCGCAAGACGGGCTCGGTGCCCGATGCCCGGATCAGCACGCGGCCCTCGTCGCCGAGTTCTACTTCGACTTGGCTGCGGGCGGCAGCGAAGGCCGGATTGCCCTTCCAATCAGCGCCCGCAGGCAGACGCACGTTGAGCAAGGTTTGTGGGAACAGCTGCACATCCTCCAGCAGGGCGGCCAGAGGCCGCCCTGCTCTGCGCGTGGCCTGGAGAACCTGCAGCGCACTGACGATGCCGTCGCCGGTGGTGTGGCGGTCCAGCGCCAGCAAGTGGCCGGAGCCCTCGCCACCCAGCTGCCAACCGCGCGCCGTGAGCTCTTCCAGCACATAGCGGTCGCCGACCTTGGCCCGCACCAGCTCCACGCCGCGGCGGCGCAGCGCGTGTTCGACGGCCACGTTGGTCATGAGCGTGCCCACGACGCCGGGCACCCCATGGCCTTGCGCCAGCCGGTCAATCGCCAGCACGTAGAGCAACTCGTCGCCGTTGAACAGCCGCCCGTGGGCATCCACCATCTGCAGCCGGTCGGCATCGCCATCCAGCGCGATGCCATAGTCGGCCCGGTGCTCGGCCACGGCCTTGACCAGGGCCTGTGGCGCCGTGGCGCCAAAGCCCGCGTTGATGTTCATGCCGTCCGGACTGCAGCCGATGGTGACCACCGTGGCACCGAGTTCGTGGAAGACATCGGGTGCGACGTGGTAGGCGGCGCCGTGGGCGGCGTCCACCACGATCTTCACGCCACGCAGCGACAAGCTGTGCGGCACCGTGCTCTTGCAGAACTCGATGTAGCGGCCCCGGGCGTCGTCCAGCCGCCGCGCCTTGCCCAGGTGACCTGCGCCTGCCCACGACGGGGGCTCGAGCAAGGCCGCTTCCACCGCAGCCTCCCACTCGTCAGGCAGCTTCTCGCCGCGGGCCGAGAAGAACTTGATGCCGTTGTCCTCGAACGAATTGTGCGACGCGCTGATGACCACGCCCAGATCCAGCCGCAGCGCGCGCGTCAGGTAGGCCACGCCCGGCGTCGGCAAGGGGCCGCTGAGCAACACGTCGACGCCGGCCGACGCGAACCCGGCCTCGAGTGACGATTCGAGCATGTAGCCCGAAATGCGCGTGTCCTTGCCGATCAGCACACTGGGGCGCTCTGCGTGCTGGCGCAGCACCCGCCCCACGGCATGGCCCAGCTTCAACATGAAATCCGGCGTGATCGGCGGCTGGCCCACCTTGCCGCGAATGCCGTCGGTGCCGAAATAGGTTCTGCTCATGGGAGTGGTCCTCGTTTGGTGGCTATTGTCGGCCGCCGCTCCATGCCTACCCGTCCAGCACCCGTCAGAATTTGCGGCCATTCAGCCCGCAGCGATCCGTCCACTGGCCGCGCTGCGCCAGACCTTCAGCGCGTCGACCGTGGCGGCCACGTCATGCACCCGCAACACGGAGGCGCCCCGCTGCACGGCTGCCAGGGCAGCAGCCACGCTGGCCGCCAGCCGGTCGCCGACGGCGCGCCCGGTAATGGCACCCAGGGTGGACTTGCGCGACCAGCCGATCAGCAGCGGTAGCCCCATGACCAGCAATTCCTGTTGCCGGCACAGCAGCTCGACGTTGTGCGCGGCCGTCTTGGCGAAGCCGATGCCGGGGTCCACCGCGATGCGCTCGTCGACAATGCCGGCGAGCCGGGCGGCGGCCACCCTGCCCTGCAGGAATTCAAGCACTTCATGCACCACATCGCCGTAAACAGGTTCGGTCTGCATCGTGCCGGGCTCGCTGCGCATGTGCATCAGGCACAGGCCCGCGCGCGGGTGGCGGGCCAGGCAACCCAGGGCGCCCGGGCGCTGCAACGCGCGCACGTCGTTGACGATGTCGACGCCGAGATCGAGTGCGGCGCGCATCACCTCGGGCCGGCTGGTGTCCACCGACACGGGCACGCCCAGAGTCACGGCGTGACGCAATACGGGCAGGACGCGCGCCAACTCGTCTTCCAGCCCCGGGGCCACGGCACCGGGCCGCGTGGACTCGCCACCGATGTCCAGGATGTCCGCCCCATCGGCCAGCAAGGCGTCGCAATGCGCCAGGGCAGCCGCCGTGTCGACATGCCGCCCTCCATCGAAGAACGAATCAGGCGTGACGTTGACGATGCCCATCACGCGCGGGAGCGTCAGGTCGATGCGGAATCGCGTCGTCAACCAGTGCAAGGTGTGCTCATGATCTGGACATGAAAACGGGGCCTGAGCCCCGTCTTGAA
>JANNWL010000262.1:0-1526 GCA_031414735.1 Burkholderiales bacterium
GCCGTGGTGTGGGCGTTGTAGGGCCAGGTGTCGACGAACACGTCCGAAAGGGCCAGGCGCGAGAAGTGCTGGGCGTAGCTGACAGCCTTGGCGAAGACGATGCGCTCGGGGTCCACGCCGCGGTCGCGCGCCTCGCGCCGCACGTTGTCGTGCAGCTGGCCGTTGGTTTCCTTCAGCCACAGCACCGCATGTGGCACGTCGCGCAGTACCGCGCACCAGGTGTCAAAGGCCTCGGGCAGGATCTTGTAGGTGTGGTTGAAGGCGCACATCACGAACGCGTCCTCCGGCAGCCCGGCGAGGCTGCGCGAAACGCCCGGAACGCGCGGCGCGGGCAGCGGACGCCAGCGGCCGTTGGGCTGGAAGGTCAGCGGCATCTGCGCCAGCTTCTCGGTGTACTGGTCGGCCAGCTCCAGTGGCGTGACCAGCGGGTCGCCGATGAGGTAGTCGATAAAGGGCGCGCCGGTTGTCCCCGGGTAGCCCAGGAACGCTACCTGCAGCGGCGCCGGCCGCCGCGCGAACACGCCCAGCCGGTGACCACGGGTGTGGCCCTGCAGGTCGACCAGCAGGTCGATGCCGTCGGCGCGAATGCGCTGCGCGGCTTGCGCGTCGCTCATGCCGCGGATGTCGACAAAGCTGCACGCCGCCTTGATCAGCCGCTGACGCAGCGCCGAGCTGTCGTCCGGGCCCGACGAGTACAGCACCAGCTCGAAGGCCTCGCGGTCCAGCCCCTCGAACGTGTCCACCAGCAGCTGCGACACCGGGTGCTCGTGAAAGTCGTACGACAGCAAGCCCAGCCGCGGCCGGCCCCCCAGCCGGTCGGCAGGCTGCACCGGCGGCAGTTCGGTGACGCCGACCGCAGCGGAAAGCGCTTCGCCACGCGCCGCCGTCTTCAGCAACATCGGGTCTATGGGCAAGGACAGCATCGCGAACACCGTGGCCACGCGGGCCAGGCCCTCGGGTGCGGTGGCGAGGATGGACTCCAGCTGCCTGACCTCACCTTCCAGGCTGGCCCAGTCGCAGACATGGCGGCGCTCGTAGTTCAGGTGCGACAACGCCTGCAGGTTGCCGGGGTCCAGCGCCAGCACGGTCTTCAGGCACTCGATGGCTTCCTTCTGCAAGGCCATGTCGCGGAAGGACGTGGCCATCAGCGCGTGCGCCTGCATCAACTGCGGCTGGATGGCGGCGGCCTGCATCAAGCGGTCTATGGCCTCGGGGTGGCGGCGCAGGGCCTGCAGCATCGCGCCGTGCTGAACCATGGCCTCGGGCTCGTTGACACCGCTGGCCTCCAGGCAGGCATAGGCCTCGACGGCTTCTTCGTAGCGGTGCATCGTGCCCAGGCCGTCGCCCAGGATGCGCAGAGCCAGCGCTTGAACGGGGTTCAGCGCCAGGCAGCGCCGCGCCGCAGCCACTGCGCGCGGCGGATCGCCGGCACGTCGGCGCGCGTTGGCCAGGTTGATCCAGTACAGCACGTCCTCGGGCGCGCCGCGCGTGGCGCGGCGAAAGGCACGGGCCGCGTGCGCCCACTG
>JANNWL010000263.1:0-12739 GCA_031414735.1 Burkholderiales bacterium
TCCAGCGACGACCGCCTGGCGCTGACGCTGTCCACCCCCAAGGCCCTGGGCGGTGACGACGGCCCGGGCACCAACCCGGAACAGCTCTTCGCCGCCGGCTACTCGGCCTGCTTCATCGGCGCCATGAAGGCCGTGGCCGCACGGCAGAAGCTCAGCCTGCCGGCCGACGTGTCCATCACCTCGTCGGTCGCCATTGGCCCGATGACGGGCAAGCCCGGCGCCTTCGGCATTTCGGTCGAGATGGCGGTCAGCCTGCCTGGCATGGACCGCGCGGCTGCCGAGGCCCTGGTGGCCACGGCGCACCAGGTCTGCCCGTACAGCAACGCCACGCGCGGCAACATCGACGTCACGCTCACGGTGGTTTGACCCCCGGTGGCCCCCCCGGACCCGGGGGGCAGGTGCAGCCTGACATGTCATGTCACGCAAGCGTCATGCAACTGCCATACGGTCGCGGGTTACCTCATCGCAGGAGCCTGCACCGTGAACCGTCGATTCGCCATCACCGCCCTGGCCCTTGCCGCCAGCCTGTCCGCGGCCCCAGGCTTGCACGCCGCCGGCCCCATTCAGTCTGTCGCGTCGCTGTGGGCCTACAACCACAACCTGGCGCCGACCATCGGCCGCTCGGCCGAGATACCGGTCTTCGATGCCGGCACCAACGCGCTGTGGATTGCCGGCGGCAACGGCATCGATGTGCTGAACCTGGCCGGCAGCCGCCTGCAGAGTTTCACCACCAGTGAATTCGGCAGCATCAACAGCTTGGCCATTTCGGGCAGCACGCTGGCGCTGGCCTTCGCCAACGCCAGCCCCGCCCTGCCCGGCACCGTGCGCTTCTACGACACCCAAACCTTCCTGTCGGCTGGCGCCCCAGCGGCCTTCCTGGGCGCGGTGACCGTGGGTGCTGTTCCCGACATGCTGGTCTGGACAACCAACGGCAGCCGCCTGCTGGTAGCCAACGAAGGTGAGCGCCAAAGCGATCTGAACAACCCGGTCGGCAGCGTCAGCCTGGTCGATGTCAACCGCAGCGGCGCCTTCAGCGCCGTCGTCAACACCGCCAGCTTCGGCGCCTTCGACGGCCAAGAGGCGGCCCTGCGCGCCACGGGCGTGCGCATCCAGGCCGGCGTGTCGGCCTCGGTGGCCTTTGAGCCGGAGTACATCGCCATCTCGCCCACCGGGCAATTCGCGCAGGTGACGCTGCAGGAGAACAACGCCATCGCGGAACTGAACCTGCAAACGGGCCAGTTCACGCGCATCCTCCCGCTGGGCAAGAAAGACTTCAATCTCGCCAGCAACGGCTTTGGCACCAGCAACGCCATCGATCCCAGCGACCAGGACGGCGGGGTCAGTTTCCGCAACGTGGCGGTAAAGGGCCTGTACATGCCCGACGCCATCGCCAGCTACAGCGTGGGCGGACGGGCCTTCTACGTGATGGCCAACGAAGGAGATGCCTTCGTCGACGACACCGACATCGCTCGCCTGGGCAGCGCTGCGGTCACGCTGGACACCACGGCATTCCCCAACGCCGCCGCCCTGAAGCTGAACAGCAACCTCGGCCGACTGAACGTGCTGCGCAACGGCGCCACGGGCGACGGCAGTCCCACCAACATGACCGAGATCGTGACCATCGGCGGGCGCTCGTTCTCCATCCGCGACGCCGACGGCAACCTGGTCTTCGACAGTGGCAACCAGCTGGAACTGGCCGCCCATGCTGCCGGCCTGTATGCCGACGCGCGCAGCGACGACAAGGGCGTCGAACCCGAGGGCGTCGCCCTGTTCTCGGTGAACGGTCGCACGCTGGCCTTCATCGGCCTGGAGCGCACCACACGCAGCGTGGTGGCGGTGTACGACGTCACCGACCCGGCCAATGCCACCTTCCTGCAGATCATCGCTTCTGACGACCCCAATGTGCTGCGCCCCGAGGGCCTGACAGCCTTCGAAAGTGGCGGCCGCTACTTCCTGGCGGTGGCCCACGAATCCACGGCCGACACCATCGTCGACGGCGGCCTGTCGAACCGCACGGTGCTGTACGAGATCACGCCCGTGCCCGAACCCGGCACCTACGCGCTGATGCTGGCTGGCCTGCTGGGCGTGGCCGCGGCGGCCAGACGGCAGCGCGGCTGACGGTTGCTCAGCGCACCAGCAGTTCCAACAACAGCGCCACGCGGGCCTGCGCGGCGCTGTGTGTGGCGCTGACAGGCACGCTGCGAGCCTGGGCACCCACCACCCGGCCGCTGGCGCAACGGGTGGTCAACCGCAGTTCGACACCCGCGGCCGCAGCGCGCACAGCGGCAGCTTCCAGTTCGGCGTGGAGCGTGCCGTTGCCGGTGCCCGCCAGCACCAGGCCATGGAAGCCGGCGGCCACGGCCGCGTCGATCAGCGCTGCGTCGAAACCGGCATGGCTGGTCAGCCAGGCCACCCGCGGCCAGTCGGGCAGCGGTCTGTCGCAACAGGCCGATCCCATCGGCTGTCCCTGCGGCCAAGGGCGCAGACACAGGATCCGGCCCTCTTCGACCAACGCCAGCGGGCCGGCGGGGAGGGAGTCGAAAGCCTGCAGCCGGTAGCTGTCGACCTTGCGCACCTCGTCGCCGGCATGCACCTGGCCGCCCAGCACGACCAGCACGCCACAGGCGCCGGACGCCTGCGCCACGGTCACGGCGTCAAGCAGGTTTTGCGGGCCGTCAGCCTGCAGTGACGTGGCCGGGCGCATCGCCGCAGTCATCACGATGGGTTTGGTCGGCGCCAGCACGCGCTGCAGGAAATAGGCCGTCTCCTCCAGGGTGTCGGTGCCGTGGGTTATGACCACGCCAGTCACGTCGTCGCGCGCCAGTTCCTGGGCCAGCAAGCGCACCAGCGCCTGCCAGACGGCGTGTGACATGTCCTTGCTGTCCAGCTGCGCCAACTGCACCGCGCGCAGCTGCACGCCGGCCAGGGCAGGCACGGCAGCCACCAGGTCGGCCACGCCCAGTTCGGCGCGGTAGCCCAGGTTGTCCTGTGCGCTGGCCGCACGGCCGGCGATGGTGCCGCCGGTCGCGATCAACAGCAGATGCGGGGAGGAAGTTGCCATCACGGTCATTTATGGATGAAAATACAGTAGCTGGACAAAACGCCAGTCATGGATATGCAAAACAATCTGGAGAGCCTTGCATGACTGAAAGCCCCAAGCTCACGCCGCGCCAGCAGCAGATTCTGGACCTGGTGCAAAGCGCCATCGAACGCACCGGCGCCCCACCCACCCGCGCCGAGATCGCCGCCGAGCTGGGCTTCAAGTCGGCCAATGCCGCTGAAGAGCACCTGCAGGCGCTGGCGCGCAAGGGTGTGATCGAGCTGGTGGGCGGCACCTCGCGCGGCATCCGGCTCAAGTCCGACACGCTGCGTTCGCTGAACGAAGCGCGCCTCAGCCAGTACGGCAAGCAGTACATGCTGCCGCTGCCCAGCCTGGCCCAATTGAGCCTGCCGCTGGTCGGCCGGGTGGCAGCGGGCAGCCCGATCCTGGCGCAGGAGCATGTCGACCAGACCTACCTGATGGAAGCCTCGATGTTCCCGCGCCGGCCCGACTATCTGCTGAAGGTGCGGGGCATGAGCATGCGCGACGCCGGCATCATGGACGGCGACCTGCTGGCCGTGCAGAAGGCCAAGGACGCCAAGAACGGCCAGATCGTGGTCGCCAGGCTGGGCGACGATGTCACCGTGAAGCGCCTGCGCCGCACGCGCCACGGTATCGAGCTGATCCCCGAGAACCCTGACTTCGAGACCATCGTGGTGGCGCCGAACGACGAGAGCTTCGAGCTCGAGGGCATTGCCGTGGGCCTGATCCGCAACACGATGCTGATGTGACCATGGCTGAGCTGCCCGTGCAAACGCCGCCCGGCCCCGGCGCGGCCCGCCGACCACCCGCCACCAGCCTGCGGCCGCCCCGGGCGCTGCCGCTGCGCAAGGCCCGCGCTGCGGCCGAGTGCACATTGCTTGAGCAGCTGCCCAACATCGGCCCGTCGCTGGCAGGTGACCTGCGCCTGCTGGGCATCCAACACCCCGCCGAGCTGGCCGGGCGCGACGCCTATCAGCTCTACCGCGCCCTGTGCACCACCACGGGCAAACGGCATGACCCCTGTGTGCTCGACACCTTCATCGCAGCGGTCGACTTCATGCGCGGCGGCGAACCGCGCCCCTGGTGGCTGTACACGGCACAGCGCAAGATCGACCACCCCGGCATCTGATGCACGCCGCACGCCGCGGGCAGCATGTCTCCCCGGCCTGCGAATTGACCAGGCATCCGACCGCTACTCCACGCACTGCGCGTGGTCCGGCGCGTCACCATCGGTTCAGGTTTGCAACGCACCTGGCCGATATCTCCCTCATGACCGCCTTCAGTCTCCTGCCCCGCTGGAACCGCCGCTCGACGCTGGCGGCACCAAGCAGCCTGCGCATGGAGGTCTGCCCGCCGTCCTTGCGCCAGGAACCGGACTCGGGTTGGCAACGGCTGATGTTCTGGCTGCTGGCACCCTCGCCGCAAGACGCCGCGCCGCCGTCAAACCGCTTGCCGGCCATTCGCATGGATTTCATGGCCACGCTGGCCGACATCGACGGCGAAGACGCCGACACGCTGCGCAGCCGGATCCGCAACACACACAGCCTGCGCGAGCTGTGGCACCTGCGCGCCGAGATCTACCGCGTGGTGGGCGTGGCCCACCGGCAGAGCGAGGCTGAGACACGGGTGTCGCTGCTGAACTGCCATTTCCCCACCCGCGCGCCGCGCTCGCAGTTCGGCGTCCTGTGATGCAGACCGCCGAGCCCCGTCACTTCACTCAGGCCGCGTCGCAGGCGCATGTCGGCATGCCGGGAGACCGCAACGCCCGAACGGCCGCACGCCGTGCCTTTGTCGAGCTCAAGCTGAGCTTCATGCGGGCCCTGGCCGATTTGCAGGACCCGCACTTTGAGTGGCTGCGCTCGCAAGTGCGCGGCACCGAGGAGCCTGTGGACCTGTGGCTGCTGCGCGCACCCGTCTTCTCGGCACTGGGCAGCCCCGAGCCCGGATACCGGCAGCGCCGGCAACTCGTGCGCCGCGCGCTGGACTCGGTGTTTCACGACAGCGAGTTGCCGTCCACCTTCGGCACCTTGTAGGCGCCGAGTCAGGACCACTCAGGCCTTGACGCGCGCCTTGAAGGTGCGGCGGAACTTCTCCACCTTGGGAGCCACCACGAAGGCGCAGTACCCCTGTTCCGGGTGGTTGGCAAAGTAGTGCTGGTGGTAGGCCTCGGCGGCCGAGTAGTTGTCCAGCGCGACGGTCTCGGTGACGACCCTGCCGCGGTGCGCCTCGTTCGCTTCGGCCCGCACGGCGCGCGCCACGGCTTCTTGCTCAGCACCTTGAAAGTAGATGCCACTGCGGTACTGCGTGCCCACGTCGTTGCCCTGACGGTTCAACGTGGTTGGGTCGTGGATGGTGAAGAAAATCTCGAGCATCTCGCGCAAGCTGATGCGGTCGGCGTCGAAGCTCACGCGCACCACCTCGTTGTGCCCCGTGATGCCCTCGCAGACCTGGGCGTAACTCGGGTTCTTGACGTGCCCGTTGCAATAACCGCTCTGGACTGCCGCGACCCCGTCCACCAATTCGTACACCGCCTCCAGGCACCAGAAGCAGCCGCCCCCCAGGGTGATCTCTTGTTGGTTCATGCAGCAACTCCTAAAGCAAAGCCTCAACGTCGGCAAATGGGCCGAATTCCTTACACTCGAAGCTGATTATCAGGAGGCACCAGCCATGACGTCCAAGTTCCAGTGGGATGACCCTTTCGCCTTCGACACCCAGCTCGAGGACGACGAACGCGCGGTGCGCGATGCCGCGCACGCCTACTGTCAGGAACGCCTGCAGACGCGGGTCTTGATGGCCGCGCGGCACGAGAAATTCGACCGCGAGATCATGAACGAGATGGGCGCGCTGGGCCTCCTGGGCACGACCATCGAGGGCTATGGCTGCGCCGGGCTGAGCCATGTCTGCTACGGCCTCGTGGCGCGCGAGGTGGAACGTGTCGATTCTGGCTACCGCAGCGCCATGAGCGTGCAGAGCAGCCTGGTGATGCACCCCATCCACGCCTACGGCAGCGAAGCCCAGCGACAGAAGTACCTGCCCCGCCTGGCCACCGGTGAATGGATCGGCTGCTTTGGCCTGACCGAGCCCAACCACGGCAGCGACCCTGCCGGCATGCTCACGCGGGCGCGCCCGGTCGACGGTGGCTACGTCCTCAAGGGCAGCAAGATGTGGATCACCAACAGCCCGATCGCCGATGTCTTCATCGTCTGGGCCAAGAAGGAAGACCCGGACGGGAAAGTAGGCGGACAGGAAAGCATCCACGGCTTCATCCTCGAGCGCGGCATGAAGGGCCTGTCGGCGCCCAAGATCGAGGGCAAGATGAGCCTGCGCGCCAGCATCACGGGGGAGATCGTGATGGACGACGTCTTCGTGCCCGAGGCCAACCTGTTGCCCGGCGTGAGCGGCCTGAAAGGGCCTTTCGGGTGCCTTAACAAGGCCCGCTTCGGCATCGCCTGGGGCGCGCTGGGTGCGGCCGAGTTCTGCTGGCACGCCGCGCGGCAGTACACGCTGGACCGGCAGCAGTTCGGCCGCCCCCTGGCGCAGAACCAGCTCATCCAGAAGAAGCTGGCCGACATGCAGACCGAGATCACGCTGGGGCTGCAGTCGGTGTTGCGCGTGGGGCGGCTGATGGACGAAGGCCGAGCCGCGCCGGAGATGATCAGTCTCATCAAACGCAACAGCTGCGGCAAGGCGCTGGACATCGCGCGTCAGGCACGCGACATGCACGGGGGAAACGGCATCCACGACGAATACCACGTCATCCGCCACATGATCAATCTGGAGACGGTGAATACCTACGAAGGCACGCATGACGTTCATGCGCTGATCCTGGGTCGCGCGCAGACCGGTCTGCAGGCCTTCTTCTGACCGCACCGACCCGCCCGGCCGCATGAACGAGCTGCTCCTGACCCTGGGCCTGGAGGGCCTGAAGCCCCTGCTGGGCACGCTGCTGCTGCCGCCGATTCCCTTTTTGCTGCTGGGGCTGGCAGGAGCACGGCTGATGTTCCGCCGCCGCCTGCTGGCCTGGCTGCTGCTGCTGCTGGGGAGCCTGGGCATCTGGTTGTCGTGCACGACGGCCATCGGTCACCTGCTGAACCAGGCGCTGCTGCAACCGCCTCGTGCGCTGAACAAGGGCGACATCGCCGAAATCAAGCGCGCGCCCAAGACCGCGGTGGTGGTGCTGGGCAGTGGCCGCTGGGCGCTGGCGCCCGAGTACGGCGTGTCCACGCTCAAGGCGCGCAGCGTCGAGCGGCTGCGCTACGGCATCTGGTTGTCGCGCGAGACCGACCTGCCACTGGCCTTCAGCGGCGGCATAGGACACGGCGCGCCCGATGGCAACACCGAGGCCGAGATTGCCGCACGCATCACCGAGCGCGAGTTCGGCCACAAGCTGCGCTGGCAGGAAGGCCGCTCACGCGACACCCGCGAAAACGCGCTCTTCACCGTCGCCCTGCTGCAGGCTCAGGGCATTGAACACATCGTGCTGGTGACCCACGGGTATCACATGAAACGATCACTGCGGAATTTCAACCAGGCCCTGGCTGCGGGAGGCGGCGCGATGAAACTCAGCGCAGCGCCGGTCGGCGTGCGCGCGGGCGGCCCCTTGATTGCCAGTGATTGGCTGCCCACCGCCGAAGGCTTTGAGCAAACGCGCACGGTGCTGCACGAGTGGCTGGGCCTGCTGGCCGGTGCCTGAAGGGCGAACCCGCCTCAGCGCGGTTTAAGCGGCGCCTTCTGCGCCTCTTCCTGGGCCAGCGCCTCGGCCTTCTCACGCTCGGCCTGGGCCACACGCAGGGCCCTCAGCCGGCGCACGTGCTCGACGGCGTTGGAGCGGCGGAAGTCGTCCATCAGCACGGCGTCGACCTTCATCTGCAGCGCCAGCATGCGTTCGGACAGCCGCAGGCCGGCGCCGGGATCGCCCCCCATGGCGGTCACGACCTCGTTGGCAAAGAGGTCGGCGTCACCGACGATGCTGTCCACGGTGAGCGCCTTTTCGGCCTGGGCTTCGGCGGCCGACAGCAGCATGCCCGCGCCGGGCACGGCCATCATCAGCACCTTGCCGACGACAAAACCGTTGCTCATGTTGTCGGCCTGCTTGACGCGCTGGATGGCGCGTTCACTGGCCTGGAAGTAGGTGCCGAAGGCGGCCAGCCAGCGGAACTCGTCCTTGGTGCGCGCCTCGAGCATGGCGTTGGCAGGGATCTTGGCGCGCGTGTTGCCCTGGCGCCAGAAAACGTCGGGGTCGGCGTCAAAGGAACTGGCGGTAACGCTGCCGGCGCAACCGGTCTGCGTGTCCACCGTGAGCTTGCGGCCGTCTTCCAGCGTGACCACCATGGGCTTGCCTGCCGTGGCTTCTTTGCGCGCGGCCAAGATCACGTCCCAGAGACCCCGGTCATCGCGGCTGACGATGGAGCGACCGCTGAACCAGGCGCTCATCTCGATCTTGGTGTTGCCACCGGTCAGCGGCCTGTCGTTGACAGCCACCACCGCCTGGCCGAGCTTCATCTCGTCGGGCGCGCCTTCGTCGAGCCAGACGACGCGCCACTTCTCGTCCATGCCCGTGACCTGTCGGAAGATCGCCATGTGGCTGTCGGACAGGCTTTGCCGCAGCGAGTGCACCGACAGCAGCACGAAGGGTTCGATCTCGATGGTGGTGTCGCAAACCTTCTCCGAAGCCCAGGCGACCTCGATCGCAGCGCCGCGGAAGGCCACTTCATGCTCGAAGCGGGTCTTGAACAGGTCGCGTTCGAAAGCCTTGTCGGGCGCGGCTGCCGGCACCTGCGCCAACGCTGAGGCGCAAACCAAGGCAAAGAGTGCGGCGGCAAATCGTGACATGTGACTGATTGTGACGTCCAAAGATGCGGCCCTGCGCCCTGGGAGACCCCGGTTCGAGTCCGATTGCCCAGGGCAAAAGGGGTTTTGGCGGCGGATGTTCTGCGCCCACACGCCCATGCCTCACACTCTGACCCATGCGTGGACTATCCATGCCCAACCCTGACCAAAGGATTGAAGACATGAAGACCTGGCTGATCGGTGCCCTGGTGGTGGCGATGGTCTCTGCGGGCGCACCCGCGACGTCCGAGGCCAAGCGCGTGGGCGCGGGCAAGTCGCAAGGCATGCAGCGCGACATGCCGGCCCGCACCAACCCGCAAACCCCGCCTTCCACCCCGGCGACACCTGCACAGCAAGCCACCACGGCAGGCGCGCCGGCAGCCGCAGCTGCTGGCACGGCGGCGGCGGCTGGCAAGCGCTCGTGGATGGGTCCGCTCGCCGGTCTGGCCGCTGGTCTGGGCCTGGCCGCGCTGTTCAGCTCGATGGGCATGGGCGCGGCGTTCGCGAACTTCGTGATGATGGCCCTGTTGGGCATCGTGGCGGCCGTGGTCATCATGTTCCTGGTGCGGCGTTTCCGCGGCGCCAACGGGAACGCCACCCAGCGCACGGCATTGGCCGGTGCCGGCGAAACCGGCAGCGCCGGTCCGGTCGGTCAGGTGGCCTGGCCTGCAAGCGGCAGTTCTAGCGGCACTTCAAGCGGCGGCGCCAGCACCCAAGCGCCGGTGATGGCCCAGGCGCCTGCGGCCGATCCGGTCATGGCCAGCCCAGTGTCCGCTGCGCCGCTAAAACCCGCCGTGGCCGCCGCCTTCGTGCCAGCCAGCTTCGACTCCGAAGGGTTTGCCCGCACGGCCAAGCTGATCTTCATCCGCCTGCAAGCCGCCAACGACACGGCCGACCTGAACGACCTGCGCACCTTCACCACGCCCGAGCTGTTTGCCGAGCTGCGCCTGGAGATCCAGGACCGTGGCACCGCCGCGCAGCACACCGACGTGCTGAAGATCGACGCCGAGGTGCTGGATGTCGCCAACGAGGCCGATCGCCAGATCGTCAGCGTGCGCTTCCGCGGCCAGGTGGTCGAAGACAAGGGCGCGGCGCCCAGCGACGTCAACGAGGTCTGGCACCTCGTTAAGCCGGCGGACGACAGCCGCAGCTGGGCCATCGCGGGCATCGAGCAGGCGCACTGAGCCTTCGTCCCTGCACACCAGCAACAAGGGGCCCGCGAGGGCCCCTTTTGCGTGGCTCAGCGGATGGCGTCCTTGATCAGCCCACCCAGCGCCGGGCGTTGGCGAACATGCGGGCCCAGGGGCTCAGCGCCGACACATCGCCCGGCGACCAGCTCATCTGCACGTGGCGTGAGACACGCTCGGGATGCGGCATCAGCGCCGTGAAGCGGCCGTCGTCTGTAGTCACCGCGGTCAGGCCATCGGGGCTGCCGTTGGGATTGGCGGGGTAGGCCTCGGTCGGCTCGCCGTGGTGGTCGACGAAACGCATCGCGCGCCGCACCCGGGCCGCATCACCGCGCTGTGAAAAGTCGGCACGACCTTCACCGTGCGCCACGGAAATCGGGATGCGGCTGCCGGCCATGCCGGCGAAGAACAGGCTGGGGCTGTCCAGCACTTCCACCAGCGACAGTCGGGCCTCGAACTGCTGGCTGCTGTTGCGCGTGAAGCGCGGCCAGTCCTGCGCGCCGGGGATGACGGCGCTCAGTGCGGCCATCATCTGGCAGCCGTTGCACACACCCAGGGCGAAGCTGTCGCTGCGGTTGAAGAAGGCCGCAAAGGCCTCGGCCAGGGCCGGGTTGAAAAGGATGGAGCGGGCCCAGCCTTCGCCCGCACCCAGGGTGTCTCCGTAACTGAAACCACCGCAGGCGACCAGGCCCTGGAACTGGTCCAGCCGGGCGCGGCCGGACTGCAGGTCGCTCATGTGGACGTCGAAGGTGTCGAAGCCGGCCCGGGCCATGACGTGGCTCATCTCGACATGCGAGTTCACGCCCTGTTCGCGCAGGATGGCCACGGGCGGGCGTGCTGATCGGGCCGAAGCCACGAAGGGCGCGGCCACATCGACGGCGGCGTCAAAGCTGAGGTGCTGCTGCAGGCCAGGGTCGTCGGGCGCGCCAGCGGCGGCATGCTCGGCGTCGGCGCTGGCCGGGTTGTCGCGCAGCCTAGCGATGCGCCAGCTGACCTCGTCCCACTGCTGGTGCAGCGCCAACAGCGGGGCGCGGTACTGCAGCTTGGCGTCGCGCCAGACCTCCATCACGCCGCGCGGGTTGGTCTTGCCGACGAAGTGGCTGTGGCGCGACAGGCCGTGTGCGCGAAGCGTGGCCATGACCTCGTTGCGCTCTGCGGTGCGCACCTGGATCACGGCGCCCAGCTCTTCGTTGAACAGCGCCGCCAGCGTCAGCTCGTTGCGCCGCTCGCTGACTTGGGCTGCCCAGTTCTTCGAGTCGCCGTACTCGGCCCGGCTGTCGGCGATGCCATCGCCTTCGGTGACCAGGATGTCGACATTCAGGCTCACGCCCAGGTGTCCGGCAAAGGCCATCTCGCACACGCTGGCCCACAGGCCGCCGTCGCTGCGGTCGTGGTAGGCCAGAAGGTGGCCCTTGCCGCGCAGTTCGTTGATGGCCGCGACGAGCGACTTCAGTGCCTGCGGGTCGTCGAGGTCGGGAACCTGGTCACCGAACTGGCCCAGCACCTGAGCCAGCATCGAGCCGCCCAGGCGCCGCTTGCCCGCACCCAGGTCGATCAGCACCAGCGTGGTGTCACCGCACACGGGGTCGCCCGGCGCGGCCGCCAGGGTCTGCAGCTGCGGCGTGAGCGTGCCGCGCACATCGTCGAGCGTGGCGAAGGCGGTGACGATCAGCGACACCGGCGCCGTCACCTGCTGTGCCCCGGTGCCGTCGCCCCAACGGGTGCGCATGGACAGCGAATCCTTGCCCACGGGGATGCCGATGCCCAGCGCCGGGCACAGCTCCATGCCCACCGCATGCACGGTGTCATAGAGCGCCGCGTCTTCACCGGGCTCGCCGCAGGCGGCCATCCAGTTGGCGCTGAGCTTGACGCGGTCGAGCTCGATCGGCGCGGCCAGCAGGTTGGTGATGGCCTCGCCCACCGCCATGCGGCCCGAGGCCGGCGCGTTCAGCGCGGCCAGCGGCGTGCGCTCGCCCAGGCTCATGGCCTCGCCGCGAAAGCCCACGAAGTCGGCCAGCGTGACGGCGCAATCGGCCACCGGCACCTGCCAGGGGCCGACCATGGGGTCGCGGTGGCTCAAGCCGCCCACGGTGCGGTCACCGATGGTGATGAGGAAGCGTTTGCTGGCGACCGTGGGGTGGCGCAGCACGTCCAGCGCCACCTGCTCCAGCTTCACGCCAGTCAGGTCCAGCGCCGTGCCTTGGCGCGCCACGCGCTGCACATCGCGGTGCACGCGCGGCGGCTTGCCCAGCAGCACCTCCATCGGCATGTCGATGACGCGCTCGCCGCCTGGGCCGTCCTCGAGCACCAGGTCGCGCTGCGCCGTGGCCACACCGACGACGGCAAAGGGGCAGCGCTCACGCTGGCACATCTGCTCGAACAGCGGCAGCAGATCGGGGTGCACGGCCAGCACGTAGCGTTCCTGGCTCTCGTTGCACCAGATGTCCTTGGGTGCCAGGCCGCTTTCTTCCAGCGGCACGCGCTTCAGGTCGAACACCGCGCCCTGCCCGGCGCCATCGACCAACTCCGGGAAGGCGTTGCTGATGCCCCCGGCACCCACGTCGTGAATCGCCAGGACCGGACTCAGGTCACCCAGCGCTGTGCAATGGTTGATGACCTCCTGCGCGCGGCGCTGGATTTC
>JANNWL010000264.1:0-6097 GCA_031414735.1 Burkholderiales bacterium
CGCGCCCAGCCACCGGCGCGGCTACTTCACCAGCTGGATCGACACCTTCGGCTTTCTCGCCTTCATGGCCGGCTCGGGCCTGGTGTTCGCGCTGACGGCGGTGCTTGGCGAGGCCGAGATGACCAGCTGGGCCTGGCGCATCCCCTTCCTGTTGGCCGGCCCGCTGGGCCTGGTCGGCTTGTATCTGCGCACCCAGCTCGAAGACACGCCCGAGTTCCGCGCCATCCTGGCCAAGGGCGAGGTCTGCGAAGCCCCGTTGCGCAGCTCGCTCAGCGGCGCCTTGCCCGCGCTGATGTTCTGCGTCGGTTTCGTGGTCATCAAGGCGGTGGGCCATTGGACGCTGCAGGCCTTCATGCCCAACTACCTGACCGTGCACCAGGGCTTCAGCAAGCTGCAGGCCTATGGCGTCACCACCGTGGGCCTGTTGTGCATCGCCGTGCTGGTGCCGTTCATGGGTACGCTGTCTGACCGCTATGGCCGCCGGCCGCTGATGCTGCTGGGCTGTGCGGGCTTCATCCTCTTCACCTACCCGGCGCTGCTGCTGATGTCGCGCGGCGACGTGTTCTCCGCGCTCGCGGGTTTGCTCATGCTGGGCGTGTTCATCGCCGCTTTCAACGGCGGCTGCAGTGCCGCGATGGCTGAACTGTTCCCGACCCGCATACGCTTCGGCGCCATGGCAGTGGCCTACAACCTGTCGGTGGCTCTGTTCGGTGGCATGACCCCGTACTTCGCGCTGTTCCTGATTTCCGCCACGGGCAACAACCTGTCACCCGCCTACTTCGTCATGGCAGCCGCATTGATCTCTTTTCTGACCGTGCTGCGCGCCAGGGAAACGGCCCGGCAGCCGCTGCGGCACGACTGATGCAAAGGCAGGCGGCCGCCCTTCACCGCCGTGCCATTCGACTGGAGACCCGCGCTTGACCACCGCTGCACTGATCGCCCTGGACTGGGGCACCTCGAACCTGCGCGCCAGCCTGCTGGACCGTGACGGCCGGCCCCTCGAATCGCGCAGTGCGCCCGGCGGCGTCATGGCTGTGCAGGGCGGACAGTTCGCGGCAGCCCTGTTTGCGCTGTGCGGCGACTGGATCGCCCGCCATGACTGCCCGCTGATCGCCAGCGGCATGGTCGGCAGCCGCCAGGGCTGGCGCGAGGCACCCTACCTGCCTTGCCCTGCCACGCTGACTGCGGCCGCCCGCCAGCTGACCACGATCGAGCTCGAAGTGCCCGCGCAGCCCGGCGCGCAGCGGCAGCTGCATATCGCCCCCGGGCTGCAGTGCCAGGACGAGCGCGGCGAGTTCGATGTCATGCGCGGCGAGGAAACCCAGATCTGGGGCGCCGCACTGCCTGACGGGCATGGCTGCGTGCTGCCGGGCACCCACAGCAAGTGGGCCTGGCTGGGCAGCGCGGGCGAGATCAGCCGTTTTTGCACCTACATGACCGGCGAGCTTTACGGCCTGCTGACCCGACACGGCATCTTGGGCCGTCTGATGCAGTTCGACGACGCGCCGGCTGCGCTGCGACGCGAAGAATTCGCCCGCGGCGTGCAGCTCGGCCTGGACGGCCACACCCAGCTGTCGCACACCATCTTCGCCGCGCGCACGGCCGGCTTGATGGGCCAGGTGGTACCGGCCGGCCTGCCCGACTACCTGTCGGGCATCTTGATCGGGGCCGAGATCGGTGCCGCCACGCAAGGCGGCGCGCCGTCAGGCCCGATCACCTTGATCGGCGACGACGACCTGTGCCTTCGCTACGAGATCGCGCTGCAAATCCGCGGCCTGGCCTCGGCGCGCGCGCCGGCCGGCACCACCACCAGCGGCCAGTGGAAGCTGGCCATGGCCGCCGGCTTGATCCGGCCCGCGCCATGAAGGCCCTGCTGGACGACCCGCTGATCGCGATCTTGCGCGGCGTCACGCCCGCTGAGGTCCTGGGTGTCGGCGAAGTCCTTGTCGATGCCGGTTTTCGGGTCATCGAGGTGCCGCTGAACTCGCCAGCGGCCTTGCAGAGCATCGAGGCCCTGGCGAAACGTTTCGGCAAATCGGTACTGGTCGGCGCCGGCACGGTGCTGAACGTGGCGCAGGCCGATGCCGCCATCGCAGCCGGCGCCGGTTTGCTGCTCTCGCCGAACCGCAATGAAGCGGTGATCCGCCGCACCGTGCAGGCCGGCGCCTACAGCATGCCTGGCGTGGCCACCTGTTCCGAGGCCTTCGAGGCATTGGACGCAGGCGCCCATGGGCTGAAGCTCTTCCCGGCTGACGTGTTGGGAACGGCCACGCTGAAGGCCTGGCGTGCGGTGCTGCCGCCCGGCACGTCGATGTTCTGCGTTGGGGGCGTGGACGTTGGAAACATCGGCGAGTTCAAACGCGCCGGCGCCGCAGGCATCGGCCTGGGCTCGTCGCTGTTCCGGCCAGAGACCTCGCTCGACGATTTGGCTGGGCGGGCCCAGGCGCTGCAGCGCGCCTGGATGCTGGCCTGAACCCAAGGCGCGCTGGCTGGATCGCCCGAAACTGGCCGTTCTGGCAGGTCCTTGTCGGCTCATGCTGCTCACTTCAAAGCCCGCTCTGCGGCGACCAATTCGAGTGCATGCGGATCGGCTCCCGGCCGGGAGCGCAAGTTCGCTGACCTCGCCGACAGTTGACCTTGGCCGGCCCTGGCCAGCGCATCCGCAGTCAGCTTCCTGGCGCACCGTGGTACGCACACTCACGGCCACAACTGGCCCCTGGTGAGATGCCGAACGCTGGAAGGCTGCCTGCAGGCCTCGACGGGCGGGTCACGGCTCGACCGGAAGCGTTGCCTCGATCGTCGTCCCCTGACCGGGCTCAGAGTGCAGGACCAGGTCGCCGCCATACGCCCGCAAGCGAAAGCGCATGCCCGCGAGACCGTGACTGCCGTCGCGCACGAGTTCCGGATCGAACCCACGGCCGTCGTCCTTCACGCACAGACGCGCGCACCCGCCGACAGTCTGAAACAGCACGCGCACTTTCTTCGCCTGCGCGTACTTGGCCACGTTCGTCAGCGCCTCCTGGACTACCCGGTACACCGCCAGCGCACGCTCTGGGTCAAGCTTGAGATCGGCAATCTCGGTCTGCACCTGAACCTCGGAGCGCTGGGCGAACTCCGCGCACTGGATCTCCAGGGCGCGCTGCAGTCCCAGGTTGTCGAGCGACGACGGCCGCAGATCCTCGATGATGCGGCGCTTGAGCGCGATGCCGGCATCCAGCGTCTTGCCCAGGCTCTGCATGAGTTCGGCCACTTCGGGCCCGGCGGCCTCGACCCGCCTCTTCATGCGCGCGATGTCGAGCTTGGCGGCAGTGAGCAGGCCGCCGAGTTCGTCGTGCAATTCGCGCGCCAGATGCCCGCGCTCTTCCTCGCGCACGCACTGCAGGTGTTGGGCCAGGTCGGTCAGTTCGCGCGTGCGGCGGTCTACCTGTGCCTCGAGGTTGTTGCGCTCGGCTTTCAGTGCAGACACGTGACTCGCCCGCTCACTTTCGCGCTTGCGATTGAGGCGCAACACCGCGAACACGGCCGCCACGCTGATCAGCACCATGGCCATGATGCCGATACGGCTCCAGAACCGTACACGTCCGCGCAATTGATCAACGCGGATGTAGGCCGCGGTTTCCTGAATCCTGATCCCGTCGGCGATCTCGCCGATGCGCACCATGTTCTCCCGACCGATCTCGGTCAGCGTCAGGTCTAACGCGCCTTGGCGGTTGCCGGACTGGAAGCGGTGCAACACCTCTTCCATTTCGGACCTCTTTCTCCGCGCGGCTTCCGCCAGGGCTTCGAGCCTCTCGCTTTGCTCCGGATAGCGCTGCGACAGCGCCACCGCGCGCGCGAGAAGCGGCTCGAACTGCCGATTCATCTCGGCATACGGCTCCAGGTAGCTGTCGCGCTCGGTCAGGATGTAGCCGCGCTTGGCCGACTCCATCATCAGCGCCGTCAACCGCACCTGGTTCGCGATCATGCGCGTTTCCATGATGATCGCGCTTTGGCCGCTGAGTTGTTCGAGCGCCTGGTAGCCGATCTCGTTGACCGCCAGCCCCGACACCGCCAGCGCCACCGTGATGGGACCGAGGTAGCGGCTGGAAGTCAAACGTCTCAGGGTATCGGGCGACAGCATCATCAGCGTGCTCCCGTAGTGTTCGGTGCAGAACACAATTCCGCTGGACACGCGCGAAGTGCCCGAACGCCAATAGTCATCGTAAAGCAAAAAGGTTCCACGCCGCCGCGAGCTTGGCGGTCAGTGCGAATTGCACTGAAGCCCTCTGACGGACACAGCGCATCCTGGGCACAAGCGGGCGTTTCTCCCTGGCGGCAAGCCCCCATAACGATGGCACCGCGCGACTGGTGACGGCACACATTTGGAGTTCATTCGTCGGCAGGCAGGTCAGGTGCTACGCGGGTGCCCTTGCCTGCAGTTGGCGTGGTTATCACTACAGACCCATGGCTTTGTTATGCCGATTTGCGCGACTTGTAGGACCGCAGTGGGTCGTCTACCGCCAGCCAGTCAACGACGGCCACAGGCTGCACCGCGGCGTAGAGCGGTCGGTCAAGCCTGCAACGTCGGCCATGGATCGCATCGCTGCCGTTGATCGTTGGCTGTTCAGCGGTCAAGGTCGGTCACAAGGAGCCCTTCGCGACCGACCGGTCCTTGTAACTTCCAATTCAGATGGATCGCCACACGCCGCGTTGGTCGTTCGCAGCAAGTGGTCATGTTTCATGCGCAGTTGGAACTGGTCGTGCATCGCATCGACCGCTCGCAGCGTACTCTGCTGGTTTCGGCGTACGGCAGCATCATTTGCCGGCTCGGCGTTTGGCGATCGTCTCCCTGATCTTGTTTTCAACTTCACTGATTTGGAATGGCTTGCTGATGATGGCCGTACCCGAGAGATCCGCTGGCAGCACGGTCTTCATGCTGTAGCCGGTGCTGAAGACGAAAGGCACGCTGCGCTCGGCCAGCACACGCGCCACTTCCCACGACATTTCACCGTTGAGGTTCACGTCCAGCAGAGCGGCATCGAAGTCGCCCGTCCTGGCCAGCTCCAGCGCATCGACCACGCGCGTGGCCGGACCCACAAACTGCCACCCAAGGCCTGCAAAAATCTCTTCAAGCAAGGTGACGACGAGAAACGAGTCCTCCACCACCAGGATTCGATAGGGACGCTCGCCGCTGCCGGCGCGGGGCGCTTGCTGGGCCGCGAGCGTTGATGCGGACGTCATGATGTTGCGACTGAGCACCGACGAAGGCGGCAGGAACACGTCGCAGACGACGCCGTCGGGCTCGTATCGAAGCGTGGCGCGGCCGCCTGTTTCCATGGCCAGGGCACGCTCGATGAGCGTCGAGCCAAAACCGCGCCGCGACGGTGGTCGCACCCGCGGGCCACCGGCTTCGGCCCACGACAGGTTGATGCCGTTGTCGCCGACCAGTGTCCAACGCACGGCCACGGTGCCTTCAGCTATGGAAAAGGCGCCAAATTTGGCGGCGTTCGTCGCCAGCTCGTGGATGGCGAGCGACAGCGACAGCGCCGACTTGGGCGTCAACACCAAGTCCGGGCCTTCAATCGTGACGCCGTTGTCGCGCGGACCGAAAGGCTCGAGTTCTTCGCGCAGCAGGCGTGTCAGCGACACACCCTCCCAGCGGGCTTCCGACAGCAGGCTGTGCGCCTTGGCCATGGATTGGATGCGCCCGTCCAGGCCTTCAACAAAGCCGGTGAGCGTTTCGGCGCTGCGGCTGGTCTGCACCACCAGTGCCTGGATGTTGGCCAGCGTGTTCTTGACGCGGTGGTCGAGTTCGGCCATCAGCAGGCGGTCTCGATCCGCGGCCTTCTTGCGCTCCAGCGCGGCGGCGTTGATGCGGCGCAGCACCACATGCAGCAATGACTGTCGGAGGTCAAAGGCTGCCTGGTTGTCGGCCGATGTCCAGGGCATGCTGCGGCCAACGATGGTTTCGCGCCAGACCTCGAAGGACTTGCGCGGAGTCAGCCGGTCGCCATGCGGGCCCGGCACCAGCTCCTTGCCAGGGGGACCCGCCCAATTGAAGCGTGCCACGATCTCGGGGCGGAACCAGATGATGTAGTCCGAGAGGTCGTCGGACACC
>JANNWL010000265.1:0-7364 GCA_031414735.1 Burkholderiales bacterium
GTCACCGCCCTGGTGCTGCAGGCGGCCGTGCGCATGGGCGGCAGGGTGCTGAAGAACGGCGTGATGTGGGCCCTGGCTGCGGCCTCGTTCGTCGCCATCTTCGCGCTGCAAACGCCCTTCCCGGCCATCGTGCTGGTGGCAGGCTTGCTTGGGTATGCGGGCGCCCGCGTCGCACCGCAGTTCTTCTCGTCAGCCCCGGCGCACACCGCCGCGGCGCGCCGCTACGGTGCGGCCTTGATCGACGACGACACCGCCACCCCCGCCCACGCGCGCTTCAGCCGTGGCCGGCTGGCCGCCGTGCTGGGCGCGGGCGCCGCGCTGTGGCTGGCGCCGATGGCGCTGCTGCTGGCCAGCCAGGGTGCGGCGGGCACCTACACCCAGATGGCCTGGTTCTTCACCAAGGCCGCACTGTTGACCTTTGGCGGCGCCTATGCCGTGCTGCCGTATGTCTACCAGGGCGCGGTGGTGCACTACGGTTGGCTCACGCCCACGCAGATGATCGACGGCCTGGCGCTGGGCGAAACCACGCCCGGGCCGTTGATCATGGTGGTGGCCTTCGTGGCCTTCGTCGGCGCCTGGCAGAGTGCCGAACTGCGGGCGCTGTTCGGCCCCGACCGGTTGTTCCTGGCGGCCGCACTCGCGGCCACGCTGGTCACCTGGTTCACCTTCCTGCCGTCGTTCGTGTTCATCCTGGCCGGTGGCCCGCTGGTCGAGGCCACGCACGACAAGCTGGCCTTCACCGGCCCGCTCACCGCCATCACCGCAGCCGTCGTCGGCGTGGTGCTGAACCTGGCGCTGTTCTTCGCCGGGCACGTGCTGTGGCCCCAGGGCTGGCAAGGCGGCTTCGACATCGCTGCAGGGGTCATTGCCGTGGCCGCCGTGCTGGCCTTGCTGCGCTACAAGCGCGGCGTGATCGAGGTCATCGCCGCCTGCGCCGTGGCCGGGCTGGCCTGGCAGCTGCTGCGCTGAACGCGGGCACCCTAACGGCGCACTTCCCTCCAGGCATTTCTGGACGGGTTGATGGTGGGCGGCGGCTGCGGCGTGCCCCTCCAGACCGTGTTGTTCGAAAGCTGCACGGTGGCGACCAGGCTGTCCAGCGAGGTGCGCAACACGAGAACACGCGATGACGCAGCGACGCCCGAAACCAATTGCGACACGGCGGTCGTGTTCGCAAGCTGCGAGCCCGTGCCGATATCCACGGTGTACAGGTAAGACGACTCCGAGCAGTCGTTGGAGCCGATCACGTTGGTGGCAAACGTGACCGCCCCGTAGTTCAAGCTCGGCGCCGTGTTGGCTTGTTCGCCGGCGGGAAGATCGAAGAACCAACCACGCCCGGTGGCCCAGTTGAAGGCGTTGGAGGTGAGCTGCGGCGTGGCGCCGCGGTTGAAGGTCTGCTGCACCAGCGCTGCGCGCGCCACGGGCAGGGTGCCCGCATCGGCAATGGCGTAGAACGACTGTGTGCGCGAGCTGCCAAAGTCGGTGATGTCGAGCAAGCGCCCGGTCCCGACCACGATCACGCGCTTGCCGGACACCAGCAACAACTCGGGCGCCGCCGTGACGGGCTGCGCGGTGCCTGAGGCGTCGCTCAAGGTCGCTACCAGCGTCGCGTCGTGTTCACCGGCACCGGCGGTAGACAAGTCAAAGCGCCAGACGTTGCCCAGCAAGTCGCCAGCGTAGGCGTAGGTCACGCTGCCGTCGGTATCCTGGAAGGCCACCACATGGCTCAAACCGGATTCGGCAGCCGTCGTGCCGGCGGTGGTGCGGAAGGTCTTCAGCACGGCGCCCGTCGCGGCGTTGAGCATCCAGACGCGGCCCTTGCCGTCGCCGATGGTCTGGCCGTTGTCCACCCCCGAGGTCACCAGCACGACATCGCCGGCCGCTGTTCTGGCCACCACCGGCCGGCCAATGGTGAAGCCCATCCGCGCGGTATTGGTGGCGTCGCTGGCCGCCGGAAACGTCCAGCGCTTCTGCGCCGCTGCGCTGGCGCCATTCAGGCCCTTGGGGTTGGTCACATTCAGGGCGTAGTAGCTCCTGCCCGCGGCGCCCAGGCCGCCGACCAGGATCTTGCTGTTGTCGCTGAGCCGGGCGTACCGTGGTGTGGCATCGAGCAGCGTGCGGTAGCTCCACGACCGCTGCACCGATTGACCGAGTGCGGCCAGGGTCTCACGCGGCGCATAGGCCCACTCTTCCTGCCCGGTGGTGGTGTTGATGGCGTGCAACATGCCATCGCCCGCGGCCACGTAGGCCATGGCCTCGTCGCGCGCGACCACGGGCTCGGCGTTGACGACCGGGCCCATCAAGCTTGAACGCTGCCTGAAGGTGCTGCCTTCGCCCGCGCGGTTGCCGCGGAGATAGTCCACCACCTCCTGGTTGGTGAAGCTGGCGCTGGCCGGGTTGACGGTGCTGCCGACGTTGGCTGCGGTGAAGTCCACGCCGGTGTTGCCACTGGCGCTGAAGACCACCCGGGTGTTCCAGTCGCGCGCGGCCAGCAGCGTGGCTGCACTCCAGTTGGCTGAGCTTGAGATGACACCGGTCGCCGGGTCGATCGCATTGGCGGTCAGGTCACCGACCCAGCCTGACGGGTTGTACGAGCCGACGTAGGCGCGTGAATCGCCACGGTCCAGGTTGACCGAACTCACCGCCACGTTGCCCTGCGCACCCTGTTGGCTGAGCAGGTCGCTGAAGACGTTCTGGATCGACACGCGCAGCGCTTCCACGTCATTGGCCAGATACATCTGGCCGCGGCCATTGATCGCGGCATGCCACAGGTCGTCGATCATGGTCGGGTCATTCGCCACCGGCGCCGGCCAGGTCGGTGGACTGGCGAAGACATTCACCGCAAAGGGATTCGCGGCCGTGGGGAACAGCGTGCCGCGGGCTCCGAGCGTCAGACCATAGGTCGTGACGTGCAGGTTGGTGTTGAGATCGGGGTTGACACGCGCGGGGTTTCCAGTCGGCACCCTGCCCGCAGGCAGGTCGGTTCGAAGGCGGCGCGTGTAATGGGACAAGGCAATGTCGCTCAACGAATTGGCAGCGGTCGTTGTGTACGGCGCACTGCCGCCGAAGGTGCTTTGCGAATAGGTCGGCGCGACCTGGCTGTGGCTGTTCGCGAAGCCGTCGGTGACGATGAACATGCTGTTGCGCTGGCACGCGAACTGCACGATGTTGGTGTTGGTGTCGAACTGGCTGCCGATGTGGTTCATCGTGGCGTGGGTGGGCGTTCCCCGCCTCGCCATGGCGTTCAGGTAGAACTGCCCCGCGACGTTTCTGCGACCGGTCGCGTCGCTCGTGGAGTCGGCATCGTTCATCGTGACCGTGGGGCTGGTGTTGAAGGGCACGACACCCATGCGCAGCCCGGTCACGTTCTCCAGCGCGCGACCCATGGACCCCGCCAGCATCAGCTTGCGCTTGCGGTAGTAGGTGAACCAGTTGGTGAAGTTCTGCAGCTCGGCCGCTACCGTGCGATTCGACGTGAACGTGTTGCTGCCGCGAATTTCATAGCGACGCAGCTTGCCCACGCCGTCGGGTGCAGCCACGCACGCCGAGCGGGGGTCGGCCGTGGGGCTGACCACGGTGCAGTCGGGAGCCGGCACGCAGTTCGCCTCGCCGGCGGGGCACTGGGTGCGCTGCCAGAAGGTGGCCGGAAAGTACGGGATCGACGCGCGGCAGCTGGCACCTGCCGGAACGGTGGTGATGGCCGTCAAGGTGCGCACGGTGCTGCCGCTGCAGACACCGCCCGTGGTGCTTGAAGCCACCACCACGGTGCCGACTGGGAGCACCATGCCTGCCAGTGCCAGGAACGTGTAGTCGCCGTCCGCGCTGCTGTTCCAGTTGGCGCTGCCGGAGTTCCAGTCGGCCCCCAGGTTGTAGGTGACGGCGGCGCTGGCCAACGGCCCCGGGTGGGCCGGCGCGGCCGAGGTCGACACGTTCGAGTAGGTTCGCACGGCGCCGCTCACGTAGGCCGGCGACCAGGCTGGGTAGGTCACGGCCGAGTTGTAGTAAAGCGAATTGAAGGAACTGGAGCGTGTCCAGGCCAGCTGTGCGATGGGGGGCGCCGCGCGGCCGTTTTCGTGGCCGCTGTCGTACAGCGCGTTGCCCACGCTGGTATCCGCCGGAAACAGGTACGACAACGGATTGAAAGCGGCGCTGGATTCCCAGGGCCGGTTGTTGGCGCTGTCCCACGCGCTGCCGAAACCCGTCGCAGCGTCATAGTTCCACTGCAGCACGCCATCATCCGAGCGGAGCAAGACCTCCCAGTCCATGGAACCCGAGTCGTCCATGCCGAAGATCACGTTCGGCTTGGCCAGGACCGAGGTCTTGAGCGGCAGCTCGGCCAGGTTGGTGGCGTGAGACGAGATCCCGCCCAGCAAACCGCCCAAGGCGACGAAGCTGGTGATGAGTTGCAGCGCTGTTTTCATGATGTGCCTGATGAACGAATGAAGCTAACCCTTGGTGACCAACATCTGGGCCCAGGTCTGCGTGTCCTTGGGGCCGCTCACACGCACCGTGATGCGGAACTGCCTCGAGTTCGGGGGGTCGATGACCTCTTCACCGGCGCGGGCACTGCTCTGTTGCACGATCTGCCGGACCAGGCATTGCCGCATGGCATCCGTCATGACCGCCGTGTCGCACAGGCGCTCCACGACATAACGCACGCTGTAGCTGCCCACCACCACCTCGGGCGCGGCGTTGAAGTTCACCGCGGGGATGCCACCGGCGTCGGCGGCCTGCATCGTTGACCAGTACCAGCCGGCGATGCTGTCGTCCTCGGCCGTAGCGGCAATCGCCCGCGTGGCCAGGTAGGCGGTGTTCAGACCCACCTCGGCCGCCTGCAGGGACGCTTCGCGGTACGCCGAATTGCCGGCAGCCAAGGTGCTGGTTTCAGTGATGCGCGCCAAGGCCAGGCCGCCCAGCAGCATGACCGACAACAGGATCAGCACGACCAGCATGGCGATGCCGCGTGGGTGTGCTTTCATGGTGGCGTGTACCCCAGCACCAGATTGCGCAGGGGAACCACCACCACGGCCGTGCGGTAGCGGAAGCACCGCCAGTCGGCGACGTCGGGTTCTGCGACGGCCCCGAAAAGAACCGGCTTGTCCGTGCTGGCCTGGCAGACGCCGGCCGCGTCGGGCTTCTCACGTTGCGGGCTGCGCGTGACCATGCCCACGCGGATCGCCCGCACCCGCGGCAAACCCACTTGCGTGAGCGTCGCAAAGGTGGTGCCTGTCGCGGGTTGCCAGGTCTCCAACGTGGTGCTGCCGGCTGCGGCAGCCGCTGTGCCGTACTCGGCGCGAAAGCCGACCACGTTGCGCGCCAACACCGCCGAGGTGCCGTCAAAGGGCTGCTCGAGCACGAGGTTGGTGCCATTCAGTCGGTAGCGGCGCCAGACCAAGTCGCCGAGCAGCGTCACCCGGCTGCGGTCGAGGAACAGCGGGTTGGTCGTGAACGTGCCGCCGTTGTGGCGCCCGGTGCTGGCAAACGTCAACTGCTGGCGGGCCGTTGCGGTCGAGGGCGTGACCGCCGTCACGGTACGCACCAGGCAGGCGTTGCCAGGCGTGTCGGGCGCCAGCAGCACGGCCTGGTTGACGGCCACCGGCAGCAACGAACGCAACTCGGCCGTGGCCCCGGTGGACGTCCCGTTCAGCAACACGGTGGAACCGGCGGCGATCTGGTTGGCGAAGACCACATCGATCTGGTCACCCGCAGTCGCCGTGGTGATGCGCACCGGTGAGAACGACGCGCCGTTGGAATGCAGCGTGGTGCCCACACTCAGGTTGAGCGTGTTGCACAGGTAGGTGCCTTCGCCAAAGAAGCCCAGGCCGGCCGAGGTGGCGTCGTTCTTCAGTGCCGACAGCGCACTGGCGCTGTTCACGGCAGCGCCGCCGCTGGACATGCCCTGGCGCTGCATGGCGTTGAAGATGTTGGCGCTGCTCACCGAGGCCATCGCCACCAGCAAGCCAATCACGACACCAACCATCAACTCGATGATCGACAGGCCGGCGTCGGCGCACCGGCGCTTCAGGGGGCGGCGGGGTTCATGACCGCACATCGGTGGTCACCTCCAGGCGTCGTGTGTCGGTGGTCTGCTTGCCGGTCCAGGTGATGACCAGAGTCAGCCGACCCAATGCCGTGTCGAGTACCGAGCTGGTGGTGACCGTGCCGGGCAGCGCGGCAGCCGCCCGCGTCGCCCAGGCCGTGGTCGCCGTGCGCGCCGGGGTGCTGGCACAGGTGCCGACCTGTGGCAAGGTATAGCAAGCAGCGTTGCGCGCGTCCACCAGGATCATGCCCATCAGTTCGTCGCCGACCTGGGCGGCCACCTGGCGCGAACCGGCCTCGGTCGTCTGCCCGATCAGGCGGCCTTGCAGCTGCGTCAGGGCGAGCAGCCCGAACGACAGGATCGCCAGGGCGATCAAGGCGTCGAGCAGCCCGACGCCGCGGCTCAGCTGCAGTTGGTGCGGTCGCCGCATAGATTGATTGCTCCACCGGCATCGACACGCAGGCCGGGACAACGCAAGTCCCCCGAGCACGTGACGCCAGTCATGGACACATCGACGGAGACCGCCGTGCCGAAGGTGACCGGGCGGCCCTCGCTGCCGAAGTCCAGCGTCGTGATGCCCGTCGTCGTGGTGGTGATGGCTGCCGATGCGCCAGGCAACATCGTCCGCCGGCGCAGCTCGACAGGATTGGCGGGGTCCCCCATGTCCTGCATCACCACAGCGCCCGCATCGATGGTCAAGCGCACGGTGCGGCTGCGCTTGATGGCCTCGCTTTGCGCCAGCAGGGCCTCGCTGTGCAAGAGACTGCCCACCGACCGCAGGCGGGTGTTGGTGGTGATCTCGCCGAAGTGCGGTGCCGCGGTCTTGACCAGGGCAGCAACGATCGCCAGGCCGATCATGACTTCGATCAAGGACACACCGCCTTGTCGCCTGGGATGGGCTGGACACGCCCTGACGGTGTTCAGGCGTCGCATACGGCCCCGCGCGTGCTCCAGCAGGTCGCCACCGCGCCACGCGGGTGCGCCGTGGTCGCCCGCACACCCAGGTGGTTGACCGTGTAGGCGTATCCCACCATCGGGCCCGAGCCCGTGGCCGTCGCCGTGAAGCCCTGGCCGGCGCCCGACAGGGCACAAGTGACCGTGAAATTGACCACCGTGGGCAACGATGCCCAGCACGCCGCGCCGGTGGCGTAGTTGCCCACGTCCTGGTAGCGCTGCTCCATCCGGACCGAGTAGGCGGACAGTCCGTCCAGGGCCACGGGCACGCGAGACCGCTGCAGATAGCTGCTGTACGACGGCAGGGAAACGGCCGCCAGGATCGCCACGATGGCGACGGTGATCATGAGTTCGATCAACGTGAATCCGCGGC
>JANNWL010000266.1:0-5852 GCA_031414735.1 Burkholderiales bacterium
AGAAACAGGGTCATGGGAGCGGGCTACTGAGGTGGCCCAATCGAGCAACAGCGCCCCGGTCAAGCCGGCGGTCAAGGTGGCGGTGCCCAAAAACGGCACCAACCCGAACTTCGGCATGAACATGCCGATGATGAGCAGCGCTTTCGATACCGCAGCTTGGTTGAACGCGGCGTAATGTGAGCCCCCAGGCTCCCGCTGGTCGCCACCCCCCGAGGGGGCTCTGGCAGCGGCCCGGCAAAGCCGGTTCCGCGCCAGCGGCTTGGGAAATCCTGGACCGAGGGCTCCGCCAGGAGCCCTTTTTCACGTCCGTCGTGCCAGCGCCAGGTACTCGGCCACCGGCACCTCCTCGGCGCGGCGTTGCAAATCGAAATTCGTTTCGACGCCGTGGGCCTCGAACCAGCGGCCCAGCGTGTGGCGCAGCAGCTTGCGGCGCTGGGAGAAGGCCGCGGTGACCAGCGACTGCAGGCGCGCCGGGTCCACTTTCTTGTCCAGCGGCAGCGGCGTCATGCGCACCACGGCCGAGTGCACGCGCGGCGGCGGGTCGAAGGCCTCGGGCGGCACGGCGAGCACCGAGGCCACGCGGTAGCGCCACTGCAACATCACGGTCAGCCGACCGTAGTCTTTGTTGCCTGGCGAGGCGGCCATGCGGTCGACCACCTCCCTCTGCAGCATGAAATGCTGGTCGGCCACGCTGTCTGCCGATTCCAGCAGATGGAAGAGGATGGGCGTGGAGATGTTGTAGGGCAGGTTGCCCACCACGCGCAGCTTTTGGCCCGCAGCCAGTGCCAGCGCCGCGAAGTCCACCCGCAGCACGTCGGCCTCGATCACCGTCAACCCGGCCTGGCCGCGCAGCCGCGCCGCGAGGTCGCGGTCGAGTTCGATGACGGTCAGTGCCTGGCAGCGCTGCAGCAGGGGCCGGGTCATGGCGCCCAGGCCGGGCCCGATCTCGACCAGCGACTGGCCAGGCTGCGGGTCGATCGTGTCGACGATGTCGTCGATCACCAGCCCGTCGGTCAGGAAATGCTGACCGAAGCGCTTGCGCGCGGTGTGTCTCAAGGCAGCGCGCGGCTCACTGCGGAGGCTCGCGCATCTCGACGTACGCACGCGAGCGAATCTCCTTGGTCCAGTCGAGATAAGCCTGCTCGAACCGCCGTTCGCGCAGCACGTTGCGCACCTGTTCGCGCACCTGCTTGGGGTCCAACGCCACGTCACGCCGCTCCAGCACCTGGATCAGGTGCACCCCGAAACGCGACACCACGGGCGTCGACAAGCCGCCCGGTTGCAGGGTGTTCATGGCGGTTTCGAACTCCGGCACCATCACGCCCGGGGCCGACCAGCCCAGGTCGCCACCGGCCGCCGCGCTGCCGTCTTCGCTGAACTGCCTGGCAATGTCCTCGAAGGTTCGCGAGCCCGACTCGATCTGCTTGCGGTAGTCGGCCAGGCGCCTGGCGGCGACCTCGGCAGTCAGCTGCGGCGAGGTGCGCAGCAGCACATGCCGGGCGCGCGTCTGCGTCACCTTGCCCAGTCCGACATCGCTGCGGTCCAGCAACTTCAGCACATGGAAGCCGGCACCCGTGCGCAGCAGTTCGGGCGCCACCTGGCCCGGCTGAAGCGACTTGGTCGCCTCGACGAAGGCGTCCGGCAGCCGCGACGCCGGCCGGCGGCCGATTTCGCCGCCGCGCTCGCGGTTGGGGTCTTCGGACACAGCACGCGCCACCGCATCGAAAGCCTCGCCGCCGAGCACCCGCGCCAGCGCCGCCTGGGCACGTGCCTGGCGCGCGGCCACCGCCGCGGCGTCAGCACCCTCGGGCACCGTGACGAGGATCTGTGCGATCTGCGTGTCAGGGTCGGCGTTGGCCTCGGCACGCTGTTGCAGCAGCAGCGCGTCGATGTCTTCGTCGCTGATCTTGATGCGCTGGTAGACCTCGCGCTCACGCAGTCGCTCGATCATCATCTGGTCGCGCAGGTTGGCGCGAAAGCGCCCGTACTCGATGCCATCGGCGCGCAGGCGTTCGCGCAGCACGTCCAGGCTGATCTGGTTCTGCGCCGCCACGCTCTGCACGGCGCGATCGATCTCGGGCTCGTCGATGCGCATGCCGCTGTCGCGGGCGTTGGTGATGATCACGCGCTCGTCGATCAGCGCGTCCATGATCTGCCGCCGCAGCTCGTCCTCGGGCGGCAGCCGCACGCCACTGCGCGCCGCCTCGGCCCGGGCGCGCTGCAGGCGCAGGTCGATCTCTGCGGCGGTCACCAGCTCCTGGTTGACCACGGCGGTGATGTAGTCGCCATTGCGTACCCGGCTCTGAGCGGCGGCCGTCAGGCTGGTGACCAGCAGGCTCGCAAGAACGCAGCCCAGGCCAAGGGCGTGGCCCGGCCGACGCCGTGGTGGTGATGATTGCTTCATGGGCGGGAAGGGACGGTGTTTCATGGGCCGGCTGGTAGGCGAGCTGGCGGGCAGGCTGGCCGGCAGCGCCCGGGTCAGGGCTGCCAGTCGTCGGTCGGCGTGGCGCCGCGGCGATCGTCGCGCAGCAAGCGGTAACCAGGGATATTGTCCTTCAAGACCTTCAGGGGGTTGGAGCCCAGGCGCGACAGACCCACCAGCTCCAGTTGCAGCAGCAAGCGGGTGGTGGCCTCGCTGCGTCCGGTGGACAGCCTCTCGGCCACCACGCGGGCAATCCAGCAGCCCGCGTCGTACTCCAGCCCCAGCACCGAATCGGTGGTGCGGCTGTCCTTGATGCTGTAGTTGACGCGCCCCACCGAGTACCAGGCGCCTGAGCAGGAATTCGCCGATTTGTCGCGCGGCGTGGCTGCTGCCGCTGCGGCGGCCTGGCCCCACAGCGGCCATTGCCAGCCCAGCTCGATCTGTTCGCTCAAGCCGCGGGCCAGACGGTAAGTCGCACCCACGGTGCGGAAGGGGCCCGGCGAGTAGCGCGCGCTGGCGATCGACCGCACCGAGCGCGAGATGTCCGGGCTGTACTGCAGTGCCGCATCCAGCGTCCAGTTCGTCACCACGCTGGTCGAGCCCAGCAACAGCAGGTCCGACAGCCGCTGCTCCAGCGGTGCGCCGTCGGGCGTGCCATCGGGCTGGGCGGTGACGAGCTGGCGACGCAGCAGGTAGCGCTGCACCAGCCCCAGGCGCAGCGCCTCGGCGCCGCTCACGGTGTCGACCAGGCGTGTCGTGAAACCGGCCGTGATCTGGTGCGCGTCAGACACCCGGTCCACGCCCGAAAAGGCGTTGTCGGTGAAGATCGAAACGAAATTGAAGTCCTTGGCGGCCGCGTCATACACCGGGAACTGGCTCTGTGCCTTGTAGGGCGTGTTCACGTACAGCAGCCGCGGCTCCAGGGTCTGTTGAAGGTCGCGCCCGAAGGCTTGCGTGCGCCGCTCCAGCTCCAGGCCGGCATCGACGCTGAAGGACGGGATGACCCGGCCCCTGCCGCCGGGCGAGCCCGGCTGCAGCGAACGGCTGTCGTAGCCCGCCGCATTCACCGACAGCCGGGGCACCATCCACCAGCCCGGCGGCCGAAACGGCATGCTCACCGAGCCGAGCAGATGCACCCGCTGGCCGGACAGGCGCCCGGCGCGTTCCAACTCTCCCGACGGCAACGTGAAGTGGTTGTATTCCGTCTCGAAGGCGTAGTTCAGCACGCCAAGCTGCCCGCCCAGCCGCAGGCCCAGCTGCGGACTGCGCTGGTAGGGTGATGCGATGGCTGCGTCGGCAGCCTGCAGCACCTGCCACTGCAGGGCCCGCGCATAGGCCAGGCCTTGCACCGGCCCGAGCGAGAGGTTGCGCTCGACACCCAGGCGCAGCGGCAGCAGTCGGGTTGTCAGGCTGTTGCCCGAACTGCGGAAGTCCTTCCACCAGTCGTCGTCGGAAACGCGCACCAGGTCGGCGCTGTAACGCGTGGCTGCACCGAGCTGGCCGTCGTGCGTCCACTGAAGCGAGTTGCGGGCGCGCCCGGCCACGCGGTCGTCGGGCAGCCATTCGAGCGCCAGGCTGCCCTGGTAGGCGGGCTCGAGGTAGCGGAACTCGCCGTCCAGCGCCATGCCGCGGCGGGTGATGAGGCGCGGCGCGATCGTGGCGTCACGGTTGGGCGCGATATCCCAGTAGTAGGGCACGCCCAGTTCCAGGCCGCCGCGGTTGTCGACGTTCACGCCGGGCGGCAGCCAGCCCGAGCGGCGCTGGTCGCCCAGGGGGAAGCTCAATGTCGGCAGGGCCAGGATGGGCAGTCCCAGGAAGCGCAGCACGGCGCCCTCGGCGACACCTTCATTGGTGTCCAGGTCCAGGCTGACCCTTTGCGCCTTGAGCACCCAGGCGGGCTCCTCGGCGCCGTCACGCGGGCAGCTCGTGTACTGCGCGTTGGTGGCACGCGACCTGGCGTCGCCCAGGAACTCCAGCCGGTCGGCACGGCCCCCGGCGCCCAGGCGCGGAAACTCGAACTGGGGCAGCACGAAGTAGCCCTCGAAACGCTGCACCTTCAAGGACAGCTCGGGCCCGGAGTAGACCGCGCCTTCGCGCACCACACGCACGTGGCCCTGGGCGGTGGCCAGGTCCAGCGGCGCGTCGTAGGCCAGGCGGTCGGCGCGTATGACGAGCCGGCCACGGCGGAATTCGACATCGCCCTCGGCCGTCGTTGCCAAGCCGGGCTGGCCGCCGATCTCGCGCGCCTGCAGCACGATGGGCAGTTCCCGCGCAGCGTCACCCCGGGGGGGCGGCAGCAAGGCCGTGCTGGGCTCCAGCGGCCGGGGGGCGGCAGGCTCCGCACCATGCCCAGCCGAGCTGGCCATCAAGGCCGCGAGCAGACAAACCAGGGGGGCCAGCGGGGTCTCGCGCATCGAAAGGTGGGCCGCCTGAGGCTGGTGGTTGGGGCGCGGCAGCAAGCCAGAATGGCGGCACCACGTTCGTGAAAATCATTATCCATGCCGCTCGCAGACTCCACGCCGCCCACCGCGCCACCCATCACCTGGGCAGACACCACGCGCCAGGCCCACTTCACGGCCTGGCTGGCGGCCGTGGCCCCACGCCACCATATCGACCCGGCCACGCTGACCCTGGCGTCGGCCGACGCCAGCTTCCGGCGCTACTTCCGCGCCCGCTGCAGCAACGGCGACAGCGCCGGCAACCACAGCAGCAGCGTCATCGTCATGGACGCGCCGCCGCCGCTCGAAGACGTGCGCCCCTTCGTGGAGGTGGCCGCACTCATCGCGCAAGCCGGCCTGAACGCGCCGGCCGTGCTGGAAGCCGACACCGAGCACGGCTTCCTGCTGCTGGCCGACCTGGGCGGCGAGGTCTACCTGCAGGCGCTGCAGGCCGCAGCACCCGCCGCGGCCGACCGGCTGATGCGCGACGCGCTGCAGGCGCTCATCACCTTTCAGCAGCGCGTGCCCGCCGCCACGCTGCCGCCTTTCGACGAAGCCCTGCTGGCGCGCGAGCTGGCGCTGTTCCCCGAATGGTGCGTGGCGCGCGAATTCGGCATCACCTGGACGGCCACGCAGGAAGCCGTCTGGCAACGCAGCTGCCGGCTGCTCATCGACAGCGCCCTGGCCCAGCCCGTGGTGGCCGTGCACGCCGACTGGATGCCGCGCAACCTGATGGTGGCCCAGCCCAACCCCGGCATCCTGGACTTCCAGGACGCGGTGGCCGGCCCCATCACCTACGACCTGGCCTCGCTGCTGCGTGATGCCTTCATCTCGTGGGACGAGCCACAGGAGATCGACTGGGCCGTGCGCTGGTGGGACGAAGCCCGCCGCACCGGCCTGCCCCTGGGCCCCGTGCTGGGCAGCGACTTCGGCGAGTTCTGGCGCGCGCTCGAATACATGGGCCTGCAGCGCCACCTGAAGGTGATGGGCAT
>JANNWL010000267.1:0-9561 GCA_031414735.1 Burkholderiales bacterium
TCCACCAGGCCGGTCATGAAGATGATGGGAATGTGGGCGGTGTCAGGCCCGGCCTTCAAGCGCCGTGCCACTTCAAAGCCGTCGATGCCGGGCATCACGGCGTCGAGCAGCACGATGTCGGGTTCGGCCTGGGCGGCGCGCCGAAGGGCGGTGTGGCCGTCGGTGGCCACCAGCACGGTATAGCCCGCTTCATCCAGCGCGTCGTGCAGCAGGGCCAGGTTGTCGGGCACGTCGTCGACGATGAGCACCAGGCCGGCATGGCTGCGCGTCAGGCCGGCTGCCGGGCCAGTCACGTCAATCGGCTTCTGAGGTGTGGAGAGCATCTTGGATCCAGGGAGTCATGCGGTCGAAGTCGAAGTTGCGGGCGAGTGCTTGCAGCGGCGCCAGCCAGTCTGCGGCTTCGGGCTGCGCGGCCTGCATGTCGTCCAGCAGGCGCTGCACGCCGCGCGGGTAGCCCAGGTTCACCATGTCCTGGAGCGCCCTCAGTTGCGCTTTGGCCGGCCGCGGCGCCTCCGCCGGCGGCCTTCCTGGAGTGGGCAGGGCGGCAGGCGCCTGGGGACTCGCGGCTGCCGTCTGCCACTGCAAGCCCAGTTGCGCGCCCAGCCAGTCGAGCAGTTCGTCCATGCGCACGGGCTTGGTGATGAAGTCGGCCGGGGTGATGCCGGCATCGTTGTCCAGGCCCTTGTCGAAGGCGTTCGCCGACACGATGGCGACAGGCGCGTCGCTCAAGGCCTGGCGGCGCAGGGCGCGCAGCGTTTCCCAGCCGTCGATGCCGGGCATCGCCAGGTCGAGCAGGATGGCGTCGACCCGCGTCTCGTGCAGCAACGCCAGCGCAGCCTGGCCCGAGGCGGCCTGCAGGACCTCGAAACCCAGTCCGCCCAGGCGCCGCGACAGCAGGGTGCGGTCGACCTCTTCGTTGTCCACCACCAGCACGCGGCGCCGCGGGCCGCTGTAGCCGCCGCGCAGCGGGGCGGGGCGGGGCCCGTGCACGCCTTGCAACGCCGGCAGGAACAGGCGCACGCGGAACAAGGTGCCGCTGTCAGGCGCGCCGGGCGCGGCCACGCGCGAACTGACGGTCATCTCGCCGCCCATCAGGTCGGTCAGCATCTTGGCGATGGTCAGGCCCAGCCCTGTGCCGCCTGCGGTGCCTGGGCCGGCTGCCGCGCTGGCGTGGGTGCCGCGCGAGAAGGGTTCGAAGATGCGTGGGGTCTCGTCCGCGGCGATGCCCGGGCCGCTGTCCTGGACCTCGAACACGGCCATGCCGCGCACGTGGCTGACACGGAATTGCACGCCGCCCTTGGCAGTGAACTTCACGGCGTTGCCGAGCAGGTTGATGAGGATCTGCGTCAGCCGCCGCTCGTCGGCCCGGACCAGGCCGGGCGCGGCGCTCACGTCGTGCTCGAAGCGCAGGCCCTTGGCGCAGGCTTGCAGCTCGAACATGCTGACGATCTGCTGCAGCGAATCGCGCAGGTGCATGGGCCGCGGGTCCAGCGTGAGCTTGCCGCCTTCGATGCGCGCGATGTCCAGCGTGCCTTCGATCAGGCTCAGCAGGTGTTCGCCACCGCGGCGGATCACGCCCACGGCGTGCTGGCGCTGCGGTGGCATGCCGGGGTCTTCGTCGAGCAGCTGCGCATAGCCCAGGATGCTGTTCAGCGGCGTGCGCAGCTCGTGGCTGACGGTGGAGATGTAGCGCGTCTTGGCCTGGTTGGCCGACTCGGCCGCCTGCTTGGCGCGCTGCAGTTCTTCATCAGTCAAGCGGTGCGATTCGATCTCGCGCACCAGTGCGTCGGTCTGGCGGTTCGACTCTTCCTGCGCCACGCGCCGGCTCGTCTGCGTCAGCACCACCCACCAGCCGATCACGCCGCTGACCAGCAGCAAGGCGGCATAACTCTTGATAAACGCAGCGCGCAGCGCAGGCGCCAGCGCGGCCGCCTCGGCGCCGAGCTGGCGCAGCTCGAGGTGGTACAGCAGGCCCAGCAACCCGGCCAGCGCGGGCGTGACGATGGCCATCAACAGCAGGTAGCGGCCCAGCCCGGTGTCCAGTTGCGGCCAGGCGGCGCGCGGCAGCAGGCGGCGCAGGACGGCCTGCAGCTGCACGGCGGCGCGGGCGGACTCGGGCTTGCACAGGTCGTTGCAGCGCGCGTCCAGCGAACAGCACAGCGAGCAGATCGGCCCGCCATAGGCTGGGCAACTCGCCATGTCCTCGCCTTCGTAGGGCCGCTCGCAGATGACACAGGACCGGACTCGCCGCGCCTGGCCCAGGTAGGCACCGGCCTGGCCTTCATCGGCGCGCGCCAGGTAGTAGCGGCCGCGCGTGGCCCAGGCAATCAGCGGCACGGCCACCAGCGCCACGCCCGCGGCAATGGCCGCCGAGAAGGCCTGGGCCATCGGCCCGAAGGCGCCCAGGTGCGCGGCAATCGACAGCACCGACGCCGCACCCATGGCACCCACGCCCACCGGGTTGATGTCGTACAGGTGCGCGCGCTTGAACTCGATGCCCTTGGGCGACAGGCCCAGTGGCTTGTTGATGACCAGGTCGGCCACCACGGCCATGATCCAGCTGATGGCGATGTTGGCGTACAGGCCCAGCACACCGCCGATGGCCTTGAAGACTTCCATCTGCATCAGCATCAACGCGATCAACGTGTTGAACACCATCCACACCACGCGCCCGGGGTGGCTGTGCGTCAGCCGCGCGAAGAAGTTGCTCCAGGCCAGGCTGCCGGCATAGGCATTCGTGACGTTGATCTTGAGCTGGCTGACGACCACGAACAAGCACGTGGCCGCCACCGCCCAGCCGTAGTGCGGGAAGACCAGCTCGTAGGCCGCCAGGTACATCTGGTTGGGGTCCACGGCACGGTCGGCCGGCACCGCCAGCTGCAGCGCCAGCAGGGCCAGCAGCGCGCCGCCCAGCATCTTGGCTACGCCCAGCACCACCCAGCCTGGTCCGCCCATCAGCACCGCAGCCCACCAGCGGGTGCGGTTGGCAGCGGTCATTTCGGGCATGAAGCGCAGGTAGTCGACCTGCTCGCCCATCTGCGTGATCAGCGCGATGCCCACCGTCAGCGCCGCGCCGAACAGCAGCGGGTCAAACTTGCCACCTTGGCCGTTCTCACCCGCATAGGCGCGCAGGTCGGCCAGCAGCGTCGGGTGGGCGTTGAAGACGTAGACGTAGGGCAGCAACAGCAACACCAGCCACAGCGGCTGCGTCCACATCTGCAACTGGCTGATGGCCGTGACGCCGTGGGTGACCAGCGGGATGACGACCAACGCGCAGATGAGGTAGCCCCAGGCCGGCGGGATGTCGAAGGCCAGCTCCAGCGCGTAGGCCATGATGGCCGCTTCGAGCGCAAAGAAGATGAAGGTGAAGCTGGCGTAGATGAGCGACGTGATGGTCGAGCCGATGTAGCCGAAGCCCGCGCCGCGCGTCAGCAGGTCCATGTCCAGCCCGTAGCGCGCCGCATAGACGCTGATGGGCAGCCCGGCCAGGAAGATGACGACGCCCGTGGCCACGATGGCCCAGAAGGCGTTGACGAAGCCGAACTGCAGCAGCAGCGTGGCGCCCACGGCTTCGAGCACCAGGAAGCTGGCCGCGCCGAACGCGGTGTTGGCCACGCGCCACTCGCTCCACTTGCGGAACGAACGCGGCGTGAAGCGCAGCGCGTAGTCCTCCATGGTCTCGCGCGCGACCCAGGCGTTGTAGTCGCGGCGCACCTTGATGACGCGTTGCTGCGGCAGTTTGGTGCTGGGGGCGTCGGATTCGGGCATGGCGAAGCCACTCGCATGCAGATTCCGGGCCGGGTCTGGACGGCTTTACGCATCTTTGCCGGTCGGCGGTAGTCGCCCTGGCCAGCCCGACGTTGTGTAGCCATGCCCCCATTGCAGGAGATGCAGATGTCGAATATCTCGAACCCGTCGCGCCGCTCCGGCCTGGTGCTGGTCGCCTTGGGCGCGGCCGCACTGGCCGGCTGTGTCGTGGCCCCGTACCCGGTGCGCGGTGGACGCGGGCCGGTGCAGCCGGACCCGGGTTATGACGGCCCGGTGGTGATGGTGGAGCCGCCGTCGCCGTACTACGAAGCCGCCACACCGCCGCCCGTCGCAGGCTATGTGTGGATAGGCGGTTACTGGAACTGGGTCGGCGGCCGCCATGCCTGGGTGCGCGGCCACTGGGCGCCGCCGCGTGTGGGCTGGGTCTGGGCGCCGCACCGCTGGGCCCGCCAGGGGCCGGGCTGGCGCCTGGAGCCGGGGCGCTGGCGGCGCGGCTAGATCGCAGGGGGCGCGGCGGCATCGTTATCCTCGCCTCATGTACGCCCCATTCTTCGGGTTGAGCCAGGAGCCGTTTTCGATCGCTCCGGACCCGCGATTCCTGTTCATGAGCGAGATGCACCGCGAAGCGCTGGCGCACCTGCTCTACGGCCTGGGCGGGGGCGGCGGCTTCGTGCTGCTGACGGGCGAGATCGGGGCCGGCAAGACGACGGTCTGCCGCGCCTTTCTCGAACAGTTGCCGGCGCACTGCGCCGTGGCCTACATCTTCAACCCGCGCTTGAACGCAGCGGAACTGCTGCAGGCGGTGTGCGACGAGTTCGCCATCGCCACGCCTGAAGGTGCCAGCCTGAAGCAGCTGGTCGACGCGCTCAACGCCTTCCTGCTGCAGGCCCATGCCGAGGGTCGGCAAGGCGTGCTGATCATCGACGAGGCCCAGAGCCTGTCGGCCGACGTGCTGGAACAACTGCGCCTGTTGACCAACTTGGAAACGGCCGAGCGCAAGCTGCTGCAGATCGTGCTCATCGGCCAGCCCGAGCTGCGCACCATGCTCGCCCGGCCTGACCTGGAACAGCTCGCCCAGCGCGTGATTGCCCGCTACCACCTGCCGGCGCTGGACATGGCGCAGACCGCGCAGTACGTGCAACACCGCTGGGCCGTGGCCGGCGCACGGCGTGCCGACGGCGGCGCCGTAGCGCTGCCCTTCGAGCCGGCCGCGCTGCGCGGGGTGCACCGCCTCACGCGCGGCGTGCCGCGGCGCATCAACGTGCTGTGCGACCGCGCCCTGCTCGGCGCCTACGCCCAGGGCCGCGCCACGGTGAACGCCGCCACACTGCGCAAGGCGGCGCGCGAGGCCTTCGGCGAGCCTGTGGGCACAAGCCGGCCGACGTGGCTGGCGCTGGCCGCTGCGGGTGTGCTGTTGACGGGCGGCGTGGTCGGCTGGTGGGTGGCGACCCAGCGCGCGCCGACGCCCGTGGGCGTCGCCACGGCGTCGACTGCTTTAGCGCCGGTGGCCGACTCGGCGTCGTCTGCCGCAACCCCGCTTGCATCGACGGCCGCATCTTCCCCCTCACTTCCGCCCACACCGTCCCCCACCCCGCCCACCGCTTTGGCTGCCTCGGCCGACGCTGCGCCTGTGCTGGCCGGCGCCTACCGGAGCGAAGCCCAGGCCCTGCGGACCCTGGCGCTGCGCTGGGGCCTGGCGGTGGCCGCCGGCGACCCCTGCCAGGCCGCAGCCACCGCCGGCGTGCTGTGCTGGCGCGGTGACGACGGCCTGGCAGCAGTGCGCCAGCTCGACCGGCCCGGCCTGTTGACGCTGCGCGATCCCGCAGGGCGCACCCTGCATGTCGAGCTGGTGGCGCTGGCCGACGACCGTGCCACGCTGCAGGCCGGCAGCGCGCGCTGGGTGCTCAGCCTGGCCGCACTGGCGCAGGTCTGGCGCGGCGAGTTCGCCACGCTGTGGCGCATCCCGCCGGGCTGGCAACTGCCGCTTGACGCCGCCCAGCCGCCCGCTGCGCAGGCCTGGCTGCGCGGCGAGCTGGACCGCGCTGCACCGGTCGCGGTGGGCACGCCACTGCGCACCCAGGTGCGGGCTTTCCAGGTCGCCCAGGGCCTGGTGCCCGACGGCGTGGCCGGCCCGCTGACCTTGATCCGCCTGAACCGCGCCGCTGGCACCGACGAGCCGCGCCTGGACCGCTGAGCAAGGCAACACACCCACCATGTCCTACATCCTCGATGCCCTGAGACGCGCCGAAGCCGAGCGCGAACGCGAGCGCGGCGCCGTGCCCGGCGTGCACGCGCAGCCGGCCTTGGCATCTGACACCGCTGAGCGGGCACGGCCGCGGCTGCCCGCGTGGTGGGGCCTGGCTGCGGGCGGCTTGCTCGGCGGCGCGGTGGTGGCTGGGCTGTGGTGGGTCGGCCGCGAGTCCGCCCCCGCGACCGCGCCGCCACCGGCCCCAGTCGCGCTTGTACCGGTGCCTGCTGCCCCCTCAACACCTGTTTCACCGGTGGCGACTGTCGCCCCCAGTCCGGTGCTGCTGGCCGTGGTGTCGGCGCCGGTGGCCGTGGCCAGCCAGGCGCCACCGCCCGCGGCATCGGCGGCCACCCTGCCCGTCGCGAAGGCTGCCGCACCGGTCGCCGCCAAACCGCAGCCCTGGGGCGAGCTGTCTGCCGAGCAAAAACGTGACTGGCCGGCGCTGGCCGTGGGCGGGTCGATCTACTCCGACAACGCAAGCAGCCGCTTCGTCATGATCAACGGCCAGGTCGTGCGTGAAGGCGAGGCCGCCGCGCCGGGCGTGACGGTGGAGCGCATCGGCCCCAAGTCGGCCGTGCTGCGCTTCAAGGACAGGCGGGTCGAGCTGCCGTTCTGACCCGCGGGGTGGCCGCCGCAGGCCCGGTCAGCTTGCCCGGCCCGCCACACCCGGCATGCGCTTCAACATCGGCGTCACCATGGGCACCGTGAGCATGGTGCTGGCCACGGCCATCAGCAGCAGCGCGGTGAAGGTCTCGCTGGTGATGACCTGCTTGTCCAGCAGCACGTTGGCAAAGATGATCATGATCAGCGCCTTGGTCTGCAGGAACCAGCCGATGAGCCGGCCTTCACCTGGCGGCCACTTCAGCACCCGCCCTGCGATGCGCGTGCCCAGCAGCTTGCCGCTCACCGACGCCACCAGCAGCGCCGCGGCAGCGACGAACACCGCTGCACCGCCCACGTCCCAATTCGTGCGCAGGCCGGTGCTGAGAAAGAACACCGGCATGATGACCAGCAGCACGTGGTGACGCAGTGCGTCGAGCTGCTTCTGGTCGAACCAGTGCGCGTCCATCACCGCGCCCGCAAGAAACGCCCCGACCATGTAGTGCAGGCCACACCAGTCGGCCCCCAGCCCGCACAGCGCCAGCCACACCAGGCCCACGTACCAGCGGTCGCTCTGGGGCAGCCGCAAGACGAGCGCGCGCAGCGCCCAGGCGGCGAGCGCAAACAGCAGCAGAAACGCCACCTGCTTGCCCACGCGCTGCCAGTCCAGCAGGATGAGCGCGAGCACACCCCAGATGGCGATGTCGTCGAGGCTGGCGTAGCGCAGGATGCGCTGGCCCAGGGGCTGGCGCAGGATGTCGAGCTTCTCCATCAGCAGGATAAGGATGGGCAGCGCCGTCACGGCACAGGCCATGCCGATGCCCAGCACGAACTGCCAGCGCGTGGCTTGCGGCCCCATCCAGCCCGGGAACATCAACAGACCGACGGCGACCGCGCCGCCCAGGGCCAGCGGCACGCCCAGCGCCAGCCCGGCGGTGATGCTGCTTTCGCGCCGGTGCTTCCAGGCCTGGCCGAGGTCAAGCTCGATGCCGGCGATCCATACGAAGACCATCACCGCCCACCAGGCAATGCCGTTGAGCGACTGGATGACCGCCGGGTTGAAGACGAACTGGTAGTACTCGGGGAAAGCCGCGCCCAGGATGCCGGGCCCCAGCAGGATGCCGGTGACGATCTGCACCACCACCAGCGGCGCGTAGTACTCGGTGCGGCCCAGCCGCCAGATGAGGTAGGGCACGCAGAAGATGATCAGCATCGCGATGAGGAAGATTTCCGTCGTGTTCATGAACTTTTTCCGGGTCGGTGGTGGGCTGAAGGGCCCGGACTTGCTGGGATACTCTGGCGCATGGCCCGGACCTGACCCACACCATGCGCTGGAGAATCCTTCGAACTCTAGGGGCTGCAGCCCTGCTTTGCGCCGTGAACGCGATGGGTCTCGCAGTCGCTGCCGAGCGCCTGTTGGTCGGCTCCGATGGCGCGCCGCTGTCGCTGCAACAGGCCCTGGCCACTGCGCGTGACGGCGACACCATCGAGCTGCTGCCCGGTGAGTACAAGGGCCAGCACCTGCTGATCGAAAACCGCCGCCTGACCTTTCGAGGTGTGGGCAAGCGCCCCTTGATCCAGGGCGCTGGCAAGGTGGGTTCCTGGCCGGCGTTGTGGACGGTGCGGGGCGGCGACGTGACCATCGAGAACATCGAGTTTCGTGGCGCACGCGCCAGCGACACCGACGGTGCCGGCGTGCGCCATGAGGGCGGGCGCCTGACGCTCATCGGCTGCGCCTTCTACGACAACGAGCATGGTGTCCTGGCCCTCAACGACCCGGCTGCGCAGATCGATATCCAGCGCAGCCTGTTCGGCCTGGCGCCCAAGGTCGAAGGCGGGCTGCACCACCTGCTCAGCGTCGGTCGCATCGGCAAGCTCAGCGTCACGGGCAGCCGCTTCCAGCAGGGTTTCGAGGGCCACATGATCAAGTCGCGGGCGCGTGAGAGCCTGATCGCCTACAACTTCATCCACGACGGCCAGCGCGGCGGCGCTTCGTACGAAATCGACCTGCCCGCCGGCGGCCTGGCCACCGTGCTGGGCAATGTCATCGGCCAGGGTTCAGACAGCCAGAACCGGGTCATGGTGGCCTACGGTTCCGAGGGCCGCACCTGGGACGTCAACAAGCTGCACCTGGCGCACAACACCTTCATCAACTACAAAGCCACGCTGGCCTGGTTTCTGCGCGTCTGGAAGGACCGCCTGGGCCCCGACACCGAGGTCGTGGCCATCAACAACCTGCTCGTCGGTCCCGGCGTCTTCTGGCTGGGTGCGCCCGGGCGCTTCGAAGGCAACCGGCCGGCCACCCTGGGCATGCTGCGCGACGCCGAAACCTATGCCTTCGAGCTGCCGCCGGACTCCACCTGGCGCCACAGCGGCGTCGACCCGCGCCACGTAAACGGCCGCAACCTGGCGCCGCAGGCCGAGTTCGACTGGCCCGAAGGCGTGCGGCCCTTGTCGCCGCAGCGCTCTACCTGGGCCCCTGGCGCCTACCAACGTTGACGCCACCGGCCGGGCGGCGGCTGGCGGGTACGATGGCTTGATTGCCATTTCTCGCGCAGACCTCCATGCAGCCCACATCAGTCCGCCCCGAATCCGTCAGCGCCCAGGCCCTGGGCTGGATCGACGAAGCCACGCGCGCCATCACGCCGCCCATCCACGTCTCTAGCACCTACCTGCGCGACGCCGATAACCAGTACCGCACTGGCCGCGTCTACGCCCGCGCCGACAACCCGGCCTTCGACCAGGCCGAGGCCGTGCTGTGCCGGCTGGAGCACGGCGAGCAGGCGCTGCTGTTCGCCAGTGGCATGGCCGCGGCCACGGCGGTGTTCCAGGCGCTGGCGCCGGGCGACCATGTGCTGGCACCCAAGGTGATGTACTGGTCGCTGCGCAACTGGCTGATGACGTTTGCGACGCATTGGGGGCTGGATGTCGAACTCATCGACATG
>JANNWL010000268.1:0-4519 GCA_031414735.1 Burkholderiales bacterium
CCCCGGCCACGGCCCGCTGGCCAGCAAGGCCGACCTGCAGACCTACCGCGACCTGCTGGCCACGGTGACGCAGCGCATCAAGAAGCTGCGCGCCGAAGGCCGCAGCGACGCGCAGATTCGCGACGCCAAGCCCGCCGCCGACTTCGACGCCAAGTACGGCGGCGGGTTCATCAAGCCTGAGCAGTTTGTGCAGATGATGTTGGGGGCGATTGCGAAGTAGGTGTGGGCGCCGGACGCCGGCGCAACTTGAAACGGGCCAACTCGTCTAGGTGCGCGGCGCGGACCAGGTCGTTGCCCTTGGCCTCGGCCCCCACCACGCCTTTGATGGCCGCTTTCAGCCCACCAGAGAGCGGCGCGTCGTCAGCCACACGGGTCATCCAGTTGTACAGGCGCCGCGCAAACACGGGTGCGGCCACGCTGGTGCCGTTCATGCGCAGGCTGTCGCTGCTGCGGGTGGCAGCGGCGCGCACGTCAGGCTGGGCGGCGCTTTCTTCGCATGCGGCGTACACCACGGGCGCGCCCTTGCGCGTGCCGGTCGACGAGTAGGCTGCCGGCAGGCCGTCATCCAGGCGGAAGCCGCCGACCGCGATGGTGCGTGCGCCTGTGGCCAGGCTGCTGAGTGTTTCGTCCGCATCGCCGAAGTGGGGGTCGCTGAAGCGCGGTTGCACGCCCACGCCCAGCCAGCCCGGGTCGTCGCGCTCGACCCAGGCGTCGAATTCGATCATCACGTCGTCCAGCGCCTTGGGGTTCGCGGGATCGGGTTTCAAGAACAGCTCGATCTCCCACCGCCCCGTGGGCGCCAGCGGGCCGTCGTCGTCCGCCGGCCGCGCGGTGGGGGCCAGTGCCAGCAGCAGCAAGGGCAACTTGCCGTTGGGTACGCTCTTGTCCAAGCTCAGCAGGGCCACGCGCCGGGCGTCGTCGACGTCTGTCAGCTCGACCTGCCCGCCCAGCGCCACCGACTCGCTCCAGTCGCCTTCACCGCTGCGCACACGCGCATTCAGCAGGTGCAGGCCGCGGGTGCTCTTGAACCAAACTTCGACGAAGGTGTCGGTGAAGTCGCCTGGCGGCAACTCCATGCTCAGCAGCGCGCTGCGGTTCTTGCGCACGATGCGGCGCAAGTGGCAGTTGGCCTGGCGCGCGTTGCCGGCGCCCAGCACCACGGCGACGTTGTCTTTACGCGCCTCGAGCAACTCGTCCAGTGCCTCTTCGATGAGCGAGCTGCCGTCGTGCGGACCCGCAAAGCTGCCGTAACTGAGGTTGATGACGATGCGAGCCTTGGCCGTGCACACGTCCAGCACGTAGCGCACGGCGTCCAGCACCTGGGCTGACAGCGAACCGCCGCTGCTGTCAGCGCCGGTCAGCGAGGGCAGTTGCACAAAGATGAGGTTTGCCTTGCTGGCGCGGTCGCCGCCTTCTCCCGTGAGCGGGTCGATGCAGCCCCCGGCCACGTCCAGCACATGGCTGCCATGCGTGGCGCCCCAGATGCGGCGGCGGGCGTCGTCGTAGTTGATGAGGTAGTCGATGCGGCGGTAGGCCTCGGCTTCATCCATGATCGGCTCGGCCTGATTTGGACGCACCGCCTTCAACATCTCGTTCATGGCCGACTGCGACAGTTCGCGGCCGTAGCCCATGCGCTCACTAGCGCCCGACCAGGGCGTTTTCATGTGGACGGGCTTGGCCGAACCTTGGTCCCACAACGCGGCTACACGGGTGGTGTTTTCGTCGTGCCCAGCAAAGGCGATGTTGAGGAACGGGCAGCCGAAGTCAATGACTGCGATGGCGCTTTCGAGCTTGCCCTGCTCGGCGACTTTGCACGGATCGATCTTGAAGAGCTTGTCCTTGGCCGGGCGAAAGGCGTCGGCAGCCCGTGTCGGCCCGTAGCTGCCCATCTGCACGGCGCGTGCTGCCGATTCGGCGTCACGAAACGGCATCGCCAGTTCCCAGCGGATGCCGCCAGGGTTGCCCTTGAGCCAATCCAGCTTGTCCACGCTGATTTCTGCCGTGAAGTGGCGCGACCAGGTATCGGTGCCTGGAATTGCGCCCCTGTAGACGTCGGCCACGTTCCAGTTTTCCTCATTTAACAGGGCCAGGATTTCCGGCTGCTTCGCCTTGAGCGGCGCCTGCACGAGCACGCGCAACCTCTTGAGGGGTTCGTTCTCGGTGCCCAGCCCGCGGCTATCCAACCGCCGCACGCTGCGCCACTCGGTGAGCTCGGCCCAGCGTACGTAGGGGTCGAGGCACTTGGCGGATGGGTTGGCCGCCACGTTGCGCGCACGAGCCCGGCTGCCAGCGGGCTTGTCAGACTGCGGGGTGGCAGGCGGGCTGGGCTTCGACCACTTCATGCGCCACCTCGCTCGGCTTCGTGCTGGGCGGCGTTCCACAGAAGGGCCAGGGTCGGGGACTTGCCGTCGGCCTGGCTTGCGCGCATCAGGGTCGGTGCCGGGTCGCCTTCCGGCAGATCGGTGTCAGGCTTCGGGTCGAACGTTGGCGCCTTGTAGGCCTTCTTGCCCGTGGCCCAACCCACGAAGTGCCCCGCCAGCTGCCGGCCCAGGACGTAACCCACGGCGCTGTCCAGGGGGAAGTGCACGCCGGCGACCACGCGGTTGAAGGCAATCCGCCGGGCCAGGCGGTCCAATGGCGCGGCGCGCGGGTGCTTGTGGCCGCCCTTCAGGAGCAGCTGGGTCAGGATCTCGGCCGTTAGCGCGGCCATCGTGGCGTGGCCGCTGGGCAGCGCACCGTGGGCCGGGGTCGGGATGACGGGCATGACGCTGGGCGCGTGCTGCACCGGGCGCAGGGCGGCCAGTTCGTGCTTCAGCGCCATGACCAAGGGTGTGGCCCATTCCCAAGCCACCGCCAAGACCTCGGCCTGGAGCGGCGACGCCGAATCGTCCAGCCCGAGCAGCACGCGGAAGAACACCCGGAAGTCGTCGCGCTGGGCCAGGATTTCCGGCAGGCGGTCTTCCCGTTCGATGGCCGCGCGCTGCACCTTGCCGATCTGCTCTTCATAGAAGCCGTCAAGCAGCCCCTTGCATCCGCTCAAGTCCAGGCTCTTCGCAGGGGCCGCCCCAGTCGTCTTGAGTAAGGGGCCATCCACGCGCAGCCGCCAGGACAGGTCAGCCACGATGGCACGAACGCGGAACTCGCTGCCCCAGCGCCACAGGGGATGGGTGGTGTCGACTGCCTGCGCCGCAGCCCGCATGCGGCCCGGGGTGCTCGCAGGCTGCCGGGGGTCGGTGGGCCGCACGATGCGCGAGTAGCTTCTTTCCAGCGCCTGTGCCAGCAGGGCCTGTGGCCCGCCGTCGTAGACCCATAGCGGGTCGGTGCCGCGCCAGGCCTGGTTTGCCGCGAGCAGCCCCCGGGGCAGCGGGGGGCCCAGGTTGGGGTGGTTGGCAGTAGCCATGACGCTTTGCGGCGCCAGGTTGGGGTGCCAGGCCGCGTCACCGACAGCGGCACTGCTCAAGTTGGGGTGCCACGTTGCGTCGCTGGCCGCTGCGCTGCGCAGGTTGGGGTGCCAGCCTGCGGCATTGGCACCGGGCACCACCAGGTTGGGGTGCCAACCCGCGGCGTTGGCGCCAGGCACTACCAGGTTGGGGTGCAGGCCGCTGCCCGCGAGCCACGCGCCCGGTGCAATGGTGTAGGTCGTCATAGGGTCTCCTGTTGAATTGAGAAGCAGCCTGGCCGCGCGGCGCTACGCGTGCGGGACTCCCGCCATGCAGTCATCGTCACCCAGGCAGTCCGGCATGACGCAGGGCATCGGCAAAGGCCACGCGCCACGGGTCCTGGGATTCCATGGCCCCACGCGAACCCGCTAGAGCTCGGGCCTGGCTGTCCAGCGCCGTGTACTGCTGGGCTGCAGCGCGGGCATCGCGGTGTCTGCCCGCCAGCCACAGCGCGCCCACCAGCAGCCGGTGCGAAGGCAAGTGCATGGCGTTGCGCCGCAATGAGCTTTGTGCGAAGGAGGCCGCGGCGGCGGGCGCGCCGACAGCCATCTGCGCCATCGCGGCATATGACTCGAACAGGTACAGGCTGGGGTCGAGCGGTGACAGGCGCAGTGCCTGCGCGGCCGATGCGCACGCCGATGCGAATTCACCGCGAGACACTTGCACCCCCACCAGCTGCGCCCAGGGGTGGGGGTCGGTGGGGTCGGCTTCGATGGCGCGCAGGTTGTCTTCATGTGCGCCGTCGAGATCGTCCTCGAAATTCGCGCGCACGAGAGCCAGCGCCGACAGGGCCACCGACTGCCTGGGGTCGGCGTCGATGGCCGTCAAAGCCAGGCTGCGGGCCAGTGCGGCGTCCTTGGCGCGGTCGGTCGTCCAGCCCTGCGCGGCCTTGAAGACATGCCAGCGCGCCAGCATGGCGTACGGCGCGGCCTGGCGGGGGTGGCGGTCGACCAAATGCTGCAACAGCGCCTGGGCCTGGCCGAAGTCGCTGCGCACTAGGCTGTTCATCAAGCCCGCGGCGCCCAGGAACAGCGAGTACGACGCCAGCGAACCCATGGGCAGGCTGTGCACGCGGGTGA
>JANNWL010000269.1:0-1941 GCA_031414735.1 Burkholderiales bacterium
GCCAGCGCGTCCAGGTTGCGGTTGGCCCTGCCCGGGTCGCCATCGAGCACGGCCGCGTCAGCCAGGGCCTGCGCCAGGCCGGCGGGGGTCTGGCGGGCGGTGAGTGCTTCCGTCAGCAGGCTGGTCTTCGCCTTGTTCAACTCGGCCGCCGAAGGCGCCTGGCTGGCCAGGCGCAACACCTCGGCCCTCAGCGCCGCCTTCAGTGCGGGCAGGGTCTTGCCGCCAGCCGCCGTGGCATAGGCCACCAGCAGACCGGGGCCGGCGCGCAGGTCGGCGTAGAAGCCGGCGTCGCTGGCCAGTTGCTGGCGGTAGACCAACGACTGGTAGATACGGCCCGACTGCCCGCCCGACAGCAGCGCCTGCGCCACGCGCAACGCCGCGGTGTCAGCATGCTTCACGGGCGGCGCCAGCCACGACAGCGCCACCGCAGGCAGCGGCACCTTGGGGCCGGTCAGGCGCGCGACGCGGTCCTGCGTCCAGGCCGTCTCTTCCTGCGTCACGCGTGGCACCGGCGCCGCCGGCCGCACCAGCGGGCCGAAGTACTTGTCCACCCAGGCCTGCAACTGTGCGGGCTCGAAGTCGCCCGCCACGACCAATGTGGCGTTGTCGGGCCGGTAGTAGGTGCGGTGGAAGGCCACCACGTCGGCAAGCGCTGCCGCATCGAGGTCGGCGATGCTGCCGATGACACCGAACCTGTACGGGTCCACCAGATAGGACGACGGACCCCACGCGTTGTAGAAGCGGCCGTAGGGCGACGCCAGCACGCGCTGGCGGAACTCTTCCTGCACGACAGCGCGCTCGGACTTGAAGTTGGCTTCGTCGACGTTCAGGTGGGCCATGCGCTCGGCCTCGGCCCAGAGCAGCGTTTCCAGGTGGTTGGAAGGCACCACCGACAGGTAGGCGGTGACGTCGTCGCTGGTGAAGGCGTTGTTCTCGCCGCCCACGTCTTCGGTGAGGCGGTCGAACTGTTCGTTCTTGAGGTAGCGCGTGCCCTTGAACATGAGGTGCTCGAACAGGTGCGCGAAGCCCGAGCGCCCGGCCGGGTCGTCGCGCCCGCCGACGCGGTACCAGACCTGGATCGCAACCGTGGGGCTGGCGTCGCTGCGCGCCGCGATGACCTTCAGGCCATTCGGCAGCGTGCGTTCGGTGAAGGCGATGGGCGCAACCTTCAAGGCCGGTCCGGCAGCCCAGACTGCGATGCTGCACCAGGCCAGCAGGCACACGGGAATCAGGGCTCGGATCAATCGCATGGCAGCAGGCTCGTCACAGGGCAAGGGAGTGATGCTATGCCTGCCACCGCGCCGGCGCGTGCGGGCGCCGAACTCACCCCGCGTTCAGCGCCCGCACGCGCTGCATCGCCACCGTGGCCGCCGCCGTGCGCGTTTCGACACCCAGCTTCTCGTAGACCCGTTCCAGGTGCTTCTTCACCGTGGCCGGGCTGCTGCCCAGGATGTCGCCGATGTCGCGGTTGGTCTTGCCCTGCACCACCCAGTACAGCACCTCGCTTTCGCGCAGCGTGAGCTTCAGGGTCTGCATGACGGCCTCGACGGCGGCCGCGTCGCTGACCTCGCGCAGCACCACCAGCCAGTCTTCGTCCACCGTCCGGCCCTGCAGCGTGCACACCAGCTGGCGCGATCCGCGGACGATGCTCAGCGGGCGCTGCTCGGGGTTGCCTTGGGCAACGGTCAGCCACTGCAAGAGCGCCTGTGGCACCACGTCGGGCGGGGTGTCAAAGTAGTCGGGCAGCCAGCGCCGGGCCAGCGGCGTTTGCCACACCAGGCGCGGCGGCTGGGCTTGCAGGCGCACGGCGATGGTGGCGTGGCCATAGGCGTCCAGCGCATTGCGGGCCTGGCGCGCCTGGCGCGCGCCGCGCATGTGCACGCCGATGCGGGCGATGACCTCGGCCGGGCGGATGGGCTTGGTGACGTAGTCGACCCCGCC
>JANNWL010000270.1:0-1955 GCA_031414735.1 Burkholderiales bacterium
AGACGCGGAGTACCGCGACTGCTCTCGCAGTGGCGATGCAGGAGCAACACAATGCCGTGCATGAAACTTCAGCATTTTTGCCAGGTGGGCGCACTGAAGCCTAACCCCTCGCTCAACCTGAGAGCCAACGGCGTGCCTCAATGCCCGCGCCACAGTGCAGGTTTGCATTTTCTGTGGCGCGGGCTTTGCGTCACACCGTTGTCTCCAGGTTAGCTCGAACGTTAGGCCGCATAACCGAGACCTCTCCACGATTGTGATCAATACCGATGCATACAGTTGAGTTCATCGCACTCGAAGACGAAGATCAAGACTTCGTCATTTCTTTTGCATTGGCACCACAGGCGGCGAATAGCATTACTCTGCATCGAACACCAAAGTACGAGTCGTTGTTGCCAGAAGAGGAACGCGGAGTAGTGGTTGCAGCCGGTGTTTTTGGTACCGATGAACGGGAGCTTTTGGTCAGAATACAGATCAGCTCGAAAGACAGTGTGGCGTCTATCATTTCTACCAAGAAAACCTACGATCTGTCACTTGCCCATATCGAAGCAGAAGACCTCGAAGACGCGGTAGCGCTGTTGCACCGGATGAACTTCGACTCGCGGTTCGTAGTGAATGCGGCCTAACCCCTCGCTCAAGCTGAGCCCCAACGGCATGTCACACTGGCCATCAAGCGCAGGGCCTGCGGCCCATTTTGCGCTTGCTGTCCAGCGCGTCACACCGTTGGTGCCAGCTTAGCTCGAACGTTAGGCGGCACAGGAGCCACCGGTTGCAGTCCTCGCTATGAAAACAGCTGCTCTACTGGCGCAACCGGCACAACGGTACCCGCCATCTTCGCCAAATCGGGGTCGAGGACAACGAGTGCATCCCCTTGAAGCTCCGTCAGGGCGAGGTACTCAGCTACAAATGTGTCCGCCAAACCAAGACGCTCGGCCATCTTCCACGCCACTTGCTGCAACACGCGGTCGCCCAGCAAACGAATCTGCAGTCCTCTCAAGTAGTCAAGCCGAGCGGAAGCCTCTTTCTTTGGGAGCACGCCCTGCTGCACCTGCGAGTAGAGCTGGGCAAGCACCTGCGAGCGCAGGAGCGTCGGCGCAAGCAGCCGGTGATGGCCAGGTATCTCAGGTTGCTGTTCAGCCAGCATCAGTGCAACGTCGGGGCCAATCACGTATCGAGTCACTTGTCCCTCCCAATGGGCGGTGCTCGCCCTGCTGGCACTATCGTAATCTCCGCTCCCCAGGCCTGTTCCCAACGTCGCGAGTGCCGCCTAACCCCTCGCTCAAGCGGAGCGCCAACGGCAGGCCACCAGGCCCGGGCCGGTGGTACGCGGTACATTTTCACCGGCCCGGGCCTGGCGTCCTGCCGTTGGCGCCCGCTTAGCTCGAACGTTAGGCATCAGAACCGGGTCCAGTGGTGGCTCCAACAGGAAGTGCGCCTGTCGGCGTGAACTGAACAGCCACGAGACGGCCAAGCCGCCAACCCAGCTCGGTGCTGTGGCCTCGCCCGAAGCACCCAAGAAGCTCGAGAAGCCGAACAGCCAGAGGCGGCGAGAACACGTGGCAGCGCGCTTCAGGACGGCCTGCACGACGCTCGGATGCCTGGAAGAGATAGAGTCATCAAGGCCGGGCCTCGCGCCTAGCCTGAAGGAGTCGAGATCAAGAACCAAGGCTGTGGCCTGCGCTGCAAGGCGCAGAGCGCCATGCAAGGTCCCTGGGTGGTGCCGCAGACGCGGAGTACCGCGACTGCTCTTGCTGTGGCGCGGAGCGGGAAGCAGAATCGCTCGAACAAGAATGCAACCTGTCGGCCAGCAGCGCAAACTGAGCGACCGGGGGGATAGGTAACACTCTCTTTGGGCGGATGGGTGACACTTGGTTGACATTACAGCTGCATTAGCTGTTCGTAGTTTGATCTTAATTCAAGGCCCCGCCAGGCCGCCGGAGGCCCCCGGTTGTGCAATG
>JANNWL010000271.1:0-3318 GCA_031414735.1 Burkholderiales bacterium
GTACCCGCGACGGGACGTGTAGACGACGGTGCGGTAGCCCCTGTGCGCCATCTCCGCCGCTGCGTCAGCCAGGTACTGCCCCACCGCGGCGGGGTCGGGTACGTAAACCTGCGAGATGATGATGAAGACGGGTTTCAAGGGGCGTCTCGTTCCGGCAAACAGGGTGGGTGGGCAAATGCCCGCAAATCCGACAAAGCCAACAAATCGATCTCAGCAACGACCGCCTTACTGACTCTTACAGTTAGTGGCGTTGCAGCAAACCCCCTGTCTGCGGGGTCAAGGAGTCAAGAAATTCAGTCTCGGAAGGCATTGCACGGGTCAGGCTTGTTGGCTGCACCAACACGGCGCTGCCTGCGCATGCGCTTTGGTCCGGCGCGACGACCCTACCTGGCGCACCTTGGCGGACGCTGGCAGGCACGGCTGCCCATGACGCCTGGTTCATGCGTTTGCCTGAAGGCCCGTCCCCTCCACGCCGGCTTGACAGCGCGCTGATGGACAAACTGGCCATCGCCTTGATGGCACCCCTTGGCACTGCCTTGGCCCTGGGTGCCCTGGCTCTGGGCCTGGGTGTTGCAGGCCGCCACCGCATTGCCTGGGGACTCGGGCTCTTGGCGCTGCTGTGGGCAGGTGCGTGGTCGATGCCCGTGGCCTCGGTGTGGTTGCGGGCGCAGGTCGAAGCGCCCTACCCACCGCTTGCGTTGGAACAGGTGCCGCAGGCCGGCGCCTTGGTGGTGCTGGGGGGCGGCATGTCGGCGCCCACGGCGCAGCGCCCGTATGGCGATCTGACTTCTGCGGGGGACAGGATATGGCATGCCGCGCGGCTCTTTCATGCCGGCAAGGCGCCGCTGCTGGTACTGAGCGGTGGTAGCGGTGACGACCCGGACGCGGTTCCTGAAGCCGAAGCGATGCGGCTCTTCCTGCGCGACCTGGGTGTGCCGGATTCAGCCATGTTGCTGGAGCGACACAGCGGCAATACCCGGCAGAACGCCAGCCTGACGGCGGCCCTGTTGGCGCAACGGGGCATCACGCGGGTGTTGCTGGTGACGTCGGCACTGCACATGGCCCGGGCCACTGCCCACTTCGAAGCCGCCGGGCTCTCCGTGGTCCCGGCGGCCACCGACCACGAGTCGTTGAGCCCACCGTCGAGCAGCCGCTTCCTGCCCTCTGCCGATGCACTGGACGGCAGCGGCAGGGCAATGAAGGAATGGGTGGGGCAGCGGCTTTGGCCGCAGCGCGTGGCGGGGCCAGCGCGATAGGCGCTGCGGACGACTACAGCGCGTCGGCGATCGGCTCGGTTCTCGGCGCGCGCACAAAGACCTTCAAGCGGCGGAAACCGACGAGCAGCTTGAACCACCACAGATAGCCGATGGTGGCCGCGGCGATGACAAGCAAGGCCCAAACCGTGCTCGTCGGCGCAACGAGCGCTGCCAGCATAGGCAGCACCCCAAAGCTGAGCAACACTGCAGCAGCAGCGGCGTTGGGCACCCAGGCCTCGGCCCAAGGGAGCTGCTTCATGGTGCCGAGCATCCGGCGGCGGTAGATCAAGGTGTGCAGGTGCAGTCGGTCGGCCAGCATCGCAGCCCGGCGGCGGCGGCCGTGGCCTAGAAACCGTCGACGGTAGATGCTGAAGATCGTCTCCATCGTGGGCAGGAAGGCCACGGCCACGACGAACAACGGTGCCACGCCAGGGTTGCGGCTTAGCAGCAGCAGCCAGATTTGCACCAGCATGAAGCCCAGGAAGTAAGCCCCGCCGTCACCCAGGAACATCATGCCCCGCGGGAAGTTGAGCACCAGGAAGCCACCCACAGCCAGGGTCAGCACCAGGCAGATCTGCAGGACCACAAAGTCGCCCACTTGCGCGGCAACCATGGCGGTGGCGCAAAGCATCAACACCGCCAAGCCACCGGCCAGGCCATTGAGCCCATCGATGATGTTCATGGCATTGGTGAAGCCGCAAACCAACAACACCGTGATGACCACTGACACGGGCCAGTAAGCGATCAGATCGTCAAGGAACGGAATGTCGACGCGGTCGACCCGAAAGCCCAGCAGTGCAATGGCCGCGAGCCCCGCAACCATGGCACCGGCCAGGCGCACACGCGGCGGGATGCGCTTTGTGAGGTCGTCGGCCAGGCCCAACAGCACCACGGGCAGACTGGTCAGCACCATCAGGCCGAGCAGGCTGGACGCACTGCCGGCGGCATTCATGTCGATGTCGGCCAGGAACTTGATGCCCAGCAACACCCCGGCTATCAAAGGCAGGATGCCAACGCGGGGCGGAGATCCCCGGTGGTGTTTCTGCACGCCGCTGTCTTCAAAGTCACCAGTCCAGCGGCCGTGCCACCTTTGGGTAAGGACCAAAGCAAGCGCAGTGAACAGCGAGACCAGGCCCACAGCGGCGATCTGCCAGGTACTCATCAGGATTTCGTTTCACGAACGGTTGACATCGGTGACCTCTTCAAACCCGGGGGATGCTGTCAGGCCAGCCTCGAATTGGGCACCCCCTAACCACGGGGATGAGTCGGCCGCTGTGTTTGATCCACCACAAGCTTCTGCAGAGAAATCCGCCATCGTTGTGAGGGCGCTGCACGGCCTTGACGCCACGACGGGAAGGTGGAACACGCCAGGCGCACCGCCGACGAAATGTTTGCTCGGACGCCAATGAAAAACATGGCGTTACATCTTGCCGGCCCGCTCAGCGCCCGTCGAGCAACAGCCTCAGATCGCCTTTCAGCGCCTCGGCCCCGCTGCCATAGCGCGTGTACAGCCGCACCTTGCCCTTGGCGTCGAAAACGAAGGACGCCGCGGTGTGGTCCAGGGTGTAATTGCCTTCGGTCTTGCCGGGCACCTTGGCGAAGAAGACCTTGAATTGCTTGGCCAGGGCCTTGGTCTCGTCTTCGGTGCCGCGCAGGGCCACAAAGCCGGGGTCGAAGTTGTTGACGTAGGCTTTCAACAGCTCCGGTGTGTCGCGTTCGGGGTCGACGGTGATGAAGATGCCCTGAACGCGCTCGCCGTCCGGGCCCAGCGCTTTCTTCACCTCGGCCAGCTCGATCATCGTGGTCGGGCAGACATCCGGGCAGTGCGTGAAACCGAAGAACACCACCACCACACGGCCCTTGAAGTCGGCCAGGGTGCGGCGCTGGCCGTGGGCGTCGGGCAGGTCGAAGCCTTGCGCGTACTCGGCGCCGGTGATGTCGATGGCCTTGAAGCCGGCCGGCGCGGTGCCGGCACGGTCGCAACCGGCCAGGGCCAGCGCGCCCAGCAGCGCGGCGGCAAGGATCAGGCGCCGAACAGCCATGGGCCCAGATAGTGGTCGAC
>JANNWL010000272.1:0-1584 GCA_031414735.1 Burkholderiales bacterium
GGCCGGCAGCGACCCGGCCGGCGCCGGCTTCGCATTGGCCAACTTCATCAAGACCTCGCTGCACGCTTTCACTGCCACCTTGGCGGTGGAAAACGAGCGCCTGGTGCACGACGTGCCGGTGAACCAGATCAACCTGACCCGCCGCGCGCGCAGCGAAGAGCCGCGCAACCAGGCCGAGCACCAGGAAGAGGTCAAGCGCTTCGGCCGTGCCGTGCTGCTGGCCGGCGCGCCGCTGCCGGATGCCGAGGATTCGCGCTACAGGTCGCGCATCTACAGGGGGATGGCGATCACGGTGTAGGAGCGGCTCTAGCGCAACGCGGCCGGCGCCACTGCTTCATCGCCTTCCAGGGTCGGCATGTCAGGCACCCGGCCCAGGTAATGATCGAAGGCGCCTCGGTCGCCCCGTGCCGCTTCGGCCTTCAGATAGTCCAAGGTCAGCACCGAGGCCATCTTCTCGGCGGCGGCGCTGGCGATGAACTGGTTGACCGAGATCTGGTCGCGTTCGGCCAGTTCCTTGATCTTCTGGTGGACCGAGTTGGGCAGGCGGATGGTCAGTGCGCTCATGGCAGGCTCCTGAGGTGGAGAAGGAAGTCGCGGGGGGTCAGGGCACGCACACCCAGCGACTCCGTGCGGCGGAAGTCTCGGACGTTGTGCGTGACGATGAAGGGGCTGCTGGAATTCACGGCGCACTCCAGCACCATGTCGTCGTCGGGGTCGCGCAGGAAAGGGCGCCACAGGAAATGAACGCTCTGCAGGTGCGAGACGGACGCCAGATAGCGCAGGAACGCCAACGCGTCCTCAGGCCCCGTGCCGGGCGGCAGGTGCTCGGGCCGGGTCAACACGGCTTGCCACTCTGTGTACAGCGCCACCGTCAGTGCAGGTTGGAACTCGGCGCAGGGCAAGGCTGACACCAGCTGAAAACTGGCACCCCGCCGTGAACGAGTGGCTGCGACCAGCACGGAGGTGTCCAAGACAATACGCACGGGCAAGCTGACAGTGGTTATGCAGGAATAACCACATTCTATGGCGAAACCCCAGTGGATGCAGCTCGCCGACCAGCCTCACGCGATGACGACCGGCGGGCGTCATCGCGTTCACTTCAGTGCGCTTCCCGCCTTCACCCTCAAGCGCGCCGCATGCAGCAGCGGTTCGGTGTAGCCGCTGGGCTGCTCCAGCCCCTTGAACACCAGGTCCAGCGCGGCCTGGTAGGCGATGCTGGTGCTGAAGTGCCCGGCCATCGGCCGGTACAGCGGGTCGCCGGCGTTTTGCCCGTCCACCACCGCGGCCATGCGCCGGAAGGTGGCGTGCACCTGCTCGGGCGTGACCACGCGGTGCAGCAGCCAGTTGGCGATGTGCTGGCTGCTGATGCGCAGCGTGGCGCGGTCTTCCATCAGCCCGATGTCGTGAATGTCGGGCACCTTGGAGCAGCCCACGCCCTGGTCCACCCAGCGCACCACGTAGCCCAGGATGCCCTGCGCGTTGTTGTCCAGCTCCTGCTGCACTTCAGGCGGCGTCCAGAAAGGCACCAGCGCCACGGGGACCTGCAGGATCGCGTCCAGCAGCCGGTCTTCCAGCAGCGGCGCG
>JANNWL010000273.1:0-2275 GCA_031414735.1 Burkholderiales bacterium
CACCTGGTCCCGCAGCCAGCGGTGGGCGGGGTCGGCGTCGTGGCGCAGGTGCCAGATCATCTCCACGTTCACCGGGCCCAGCACCAGCGGCAACTCGCGGGTGAGCAATTCGTCGCGGTAGCCGGTGGCTTCGACGAAGCCCTCGGGCAACACCGTCAGCAGGTCAGAGTGCGCCACGACGCGGCCGGCGGTGAAGAACTGGTTGACGGTGAGTACCACGCGGCGCTGCCGGCCCAGGGCCGAGAGCGCCTGGTCTGTGTAGCCGTGCGGCTTTCCCGAGAAGCTGACCAGCAGGTGGTGTGCCGCGCAGTAGGCGTCCAGCGTCAGCGGCGAGGTCGCCAGCGGGTGGCCGCGCCGCATGACGCACACGTAGCGGGTGGTGTAGACGCGGGCGTGGCGCAGGGCCGAGTCGGGCCCCTGGGCGACGATGGCGGTCACCGCCTCGGGGAAGAAGCCGACAGCCAGCTCGGCTTCGCCGGCTTCAACCGGGCGGCGCGGGTCGCGCGTGGTCAGCGGCAGCAAGCGCAGGTTGGCCAGCGACCCGGTGCGCTCGATCTCGGCCACCAGCGGCGGCGCCAGCATGGCGGCGGTGGCGTCGGCCATGGCCAGGCGCAACTGCACGGCGTCGCGCCGCGGGTCGTAGTCCTCGGGGGCCAGGGCCTGGCGCAGTGCGGCCAAGGCGTTGCGCACATGCGGCCAGATCGCTTCGGCCCGCGGCGTGCCGCGCATGCCGTGGGCGCTGCGGATGAACAACTCGTCGCCCAGCGCCTGGCGCAAGCGGCGCACCGCATGGCTGACTGCAGGCTGGGTCATGGCCAGGCCCGCCGCGGCGCGGGACAGGCTGCCTTCGGCCATCACGGCGTCGAAGACCCGCAGCAGGTTGAGGTCGAGGGTGCGGAAATTGAGGGCCATCGCCACTGCGACTATGCACAAATCGCATATGTGGTGGGCGAAGTATTCAGCAGCACGTAATTAGTATTTACCCTAGTATCCCGTATCCGCTTCGCAAGTTGCGGTCAGGCCGGATGTTCGGCCAGCTACCAAGGAGTTCGCACCATGACCACCCTCACCACCCACCACCCCATCGCTGTGGCCACGCCGCGCGGTGCGCCCTGGGCTGCAGCCGCCTGGGTCGGCGTGTCCCGCGGCGCGACGCTGCTGCTGAATCTGGTGACCCAGAGCGGCGAACGGGCCGCCGTGATCGGCCGCACCACAGAAGCCAACCGGCTGCGCCATGTCGCGCAGGGTTTCATGTCGAGCGACCCGCGTTTCGCGGCCGACCTGTTCGCAGCGGCCGACCGGCACGAGCGGGCCGAGTAAGCAGCCACCCCGGCAGCCGCGTTCGCGCGGCGGCTGGGGCCGGACAGCTCAGGCTGCGCGCAACTGCGCGCCCGACGTGGCCAGTTCAGAGAACAGGTCTTTCGGGTCGGCCAGCGTGGGGATCAGCCCCACGGGCGCGCCCAGACCGAGTTCACGCGCCATGTCGCGCATCAAGCGCAGCGCGGAGAAATCCTCCAGCGCGAAACCCACCGAATCGAACAGCGTCACCTCAGAAGCTGATTGACGGCCCGCTGCCTGGCCGGTCAGCACGCGCCACAGTTCGGTGACGGCGAAATCGGCGGGCATCTGCTGCAGATCGCCTTCGACACGGGTTTGCGGCCCGTACTCGACGAACACACTGGCGGCTTCAAGCACGCCGGGGTGCAACTCGGTTTTGCCCGGGCAGTCGCCGCCGACCCCGTTGATGTGCATGCCAGGCTCGACCATCTCTGGCGTGATGATGGTCGCGTTGCGCTTGTCTGCCGTCACGGTGGTGACGATGTCGGCCCCGCGCACGGCCTCCAACGTGCTGCCGCACACCGTGACCTGCAGGCCGGGCACCGCGCGCAGGTGGCGCAGCAACTTGGCAGTGGCCGCCGGGTCGGTGTCGAACACGCGCAGCTCGCGAATGCCCAGCAGGTGGTGAAAGGCCAGCGCCTGGAACTCGCTCTGCGCGCCGTTGCCGATCAGCGCCATCGTGCGCGCACCCGGGCGGGCCAGCAGCTTGGCCGCCATCACCGAGGTCGCCGCCGTGCGCATCGCCGTTGTGAGTGTGAGCTCACTCAGCAGCAGCGGTTGGCCGGTGACCACATCGGCCAGCACGCCAAAGGCCATCACGGTCGACAAACCCAGCGCAGTGTTGCCCGGGTGGCCGTTCACGTACTTGAAGCTGTACTGCTGCGCGTCGGCGATCGGCATCAGTTCGATCACACCGGTGGCCGAATGGCTGGCCACG
>JANNWL010000274.1:0-6680 GCA_031414735.1 Burkholderiales bacterium
CTTTCGCCAGCGCCTCTTCGGCCACCAGTGGCTCATCAGCCTCTGGTTCCTGCTGTCGATGGTTGGCGAGGCACTGGTGTTCACGCCGTTCTTTCTGCTGGTGGCTTTCAGTGCCTACCTGGTGGTGCGCACCCCGCAGGCACGGCGGCAACCGTCGGCGGCCAAGACGACAGGTGCGCCGTGATCGCCCACCTCCGCCTGACCAATGCGCTGTATGCCACCATCTTCCGCTGGACCTATGGTCGGCGCTTTCGTGCCTTCGGCCGAGGCACCAGCGTGATCTTCCCAGCCGGCGTGGAGTCGCCAGGCAACATCGCCCTGGGCCAGCAGGTCTACGTGGGGTACCAGAGCTACTTGGCGGCCGTACCGCTGACGGGCGCAGCCGAATGCCTGCTGCAGATTGGCGATGGTTGCAGCATCGGCCGCTTCAACCATCTCTACGCCACCCGCCGTGTTGTGCTCGGCAAGCATGTGCTGACGGCCAACGGCGTCTACATCTCCGACAATCTCCACGGCTATCGCGACCCATCACGGCCGATCATTCAGCAGCCCATCGTGCAGAACGGTGTGGTCGAGATCGGTGACGGCAGCTGGATCGGCCACAACGCCTGCATCCTGGGCGTGCGCATCGGTCGACACTGCGTGGTGGGCGCCAATGCCGTGGTCACCCGGGACCTGCCCGATTACAGCGTGGCCGTCGGCGTACCGGCCATCATCGTGCGCCGCTACGACACCGCCAGCGCAACCTGGCGTGCCACCCTTCCCGACGGAACCTTCCAACCCAGCCCTGACCACGACGCTGAATGAGACCGAAGAAAATCCTTCTGATCGGCCTGCCCTATCACCACTACACCGCCGAGATCGTTGCCGAACTGCAGGCACAGGGCCATCAGGTCAGCTTCCACGACATCCAGCCGCGCGACCTGCTGATGAAAACGCTGCGGGTGAGTGCGCGCGGCGCCTACCAGCGGCGGCTGGACGCGCACCACCGGCGCATCCTGCAAGCCGAGCACGGCAAACGCTATGACATGGTGCTGTTCATCCAGGTGCACCAAATGGCGCAAGCCACGCTGGCGGAGCTCAAGCGCGATCAGCCTGGTGCCGAGTTCGTGCTCTACAACTGGGACTCGATCAGCAACCACGACTACCGCCCGTACCTGCACGCCTTCGACCGGGCCTACACCTTCGACCCGCAGGACGCGAAGGCCCAGGGCATCGGCTACCTGCCCTTGTTCTGCATCCGTGCCTTCCAGGGCCTGCGCCGGCGCGAACAGGAACGCAAGGCCATCTACTTCGTGGGCAACATCGTCAGCGTGCAGCGCTACCGCGCCATCCAGGCCTTCAAGGGTTACTGCCAGCAGCAGGGCATCACCTTCAACAGCTACCTGGCCTGCACGCCCTACGTGATGACCTGGCTGCTGCGTGCCGGGCACTGGCCCAGCGATGTGTCCACGCGCTCCATAGCCCACGAACGCTTCATCGACATGATCGAAACCGCCACCACCGTGTTCGACTTCGCCAACCACAAGCAGTCGGGCTACACCATGCGCACGATGGAAAACTTGTGCGCTGGCAAGAAGATCATTACCGGCAACCGGGGCATCGTGGACGAGCCTTTCTACACACCCGACCGCATACTGGTCTTTGACGGACTTGACTTCAGCGGCGTGCGCGCGTTTCTGGACACGCCACTGCGCCAGCCCGATGAGAAGTTCGAGCAGTACCACCTTCGCAGTTTCGTGGCGCAGCTCGCGGGCCCTGCAGCGGCCGTGGCTACATGAGCGGCGACACGCCGGGCAGGCGCTGCCTGTTGATCCTGCCACGCGGCTTCTATGGCTTTGCCAGTGTGCTGTCCAGCGCGCTGGAGACTGCCGGCTATGCCACCACAGTAGCGAATGACGAGTATCCCGAAAGCGTCTTCGGCAAGGTCATCAGCAAGCTCGGGCTGCCGCTGTCACACCGCATCACCCGGCGTGTTCTCACCCAGCGCTTTCTGCACGGGCAGCAGTACGCGCTGATCGTGCTGATCAAGGGCCGCGGCCTCGATGCGCAGACCGTGGAACTGCTCAAACAGCACGGGCGCCACGTGGTGGGCTACCACTTCGATGCCTTCGGCTTCGACGCCGGCCCGGCGCGCTGGCGCCATGCGCTCGCAAGGGTGTGCACTTTCGACTACCGGGACGCGCAGGCCCACGGCTTGCCGCTGGTCGAACTCTTTACTGCCATGCCACCCCAGGTGCCCGCACAGCCGCGTCGCTATCGCGTCTCGGCCATCTTGCGCAACCACTCGCAGCGTCTGGCCTACCTGGACCAGGTGCTCACCGCGCTGGATGACGCAGGCGACAAAGGCGAGCGGTTCATCTACATCCTGGAGGCGAACGCATTCAGCTTCCTGGCCAACTTTCTGCGCCACCCCCGGCTGTACCTGAAGTACCGGCGCCACATTTCCAGACTTGCCCTGCCCTATGCACAGTACGTGGCGGCCATCTGCGATTCGGACCTCACCATCGACTACGCGCATCCGCGCCAAACGGGCATCACCATCCGCTGCTTCGAGGCGCTGAGCGCAGGCACCCGTGTCATCACCAACAATCCGTCGGTGAGACTCAGCCCGTGGTTCGATGCCGATCACGCCATCCTGCTGGCGCCCGGCGCCCGTGCCGAACTGCTCGGACAGCAGTTGAGGGCGCTGCCGAAAGAGCCGGCCCAGCCGCGCCGGCGTGATGTCCATACCTTCCTGCGTGAGTTGCTCGACCCGGACGTGCTCGAATCGCCCCCTGGCACACCTTCCTCCACAGTTCACCACACTCCAGCATGAGCATCCTGATCGTCGGCGGCGGCAAGATGGGCCTGTCCCACATGGCCATCGTGAACCGCCTGCTTGACCGCGGATCGGTCGCCCTGTGCGACTCTTCCGCCCTGTCGCGCTATATCTTCGGCAAACTCGGCATCCGCACTTTCAAGTCGCTGGACGACGCGCTGGCCACCACACAGGTCTGGAGCGGCGCAGTCATTGCAACGCCCACTTCGTCGCACTTCCCGATTGCCCAGGCGCTGCTGCAGCGGGGCATCCCTTGCTTCATCGAAAAGCCGCTGACCCTGGACCCGGCCAAGAGCCAGGCGCTGGCCGACTTGCAGGCCAGCCAGGGCACGCTGGTGCAGATGGGCTTCGTGACACGCTTCATCCAGCCCTTTGTGCGGCTGCGCAGCATTGCCCGCGGCGGTGTTCTCGGCCTGCCCTTGCGCTACCGCGCACGCATGATGGGAAATGTGGTCACCAAGCCCGACAACAGCAGCTGGCGCACCGACTTCAAGCGCGGTGGCGGCTGCCTGAACGAGTACGGCCCGCACTTGCTGGACTTGTGCCGCTCGATCTTCGGCGACGTGCGGCAACTGCAGTCCGCCAGCTACGGCCAGGTGCACTCCACGCGCGGTGACGACAGCTTCGCCATCAGCTGGACCCACGCCAACGGCGCCCAGGGCGAGCTGCTGCTGGACTGGTGCGACACCAGCCGGCGCAAGTCAGCGATGGACTTCGACGTCACCTTCGAGCGTGGCACCGTGCAGGCCAACAACGCCGAACTGACGGCGCAAGCGGACGCGGGCGCCGTCATCGCGCCGGAACTTCAGCCGCTGCTGCTGGCGCCGGTGCTGCCCTACCCCGTCAACTTCTATCTGCGGGGCGAGGAGTTCTCGCTGCAGCTGGAGATCTTCCTTCAGCGCGTGCTCGGCAGGCCGCTGCTGCGGGCCGACGTGTCCCCCGACGTGGCGGCCACCATCCAGGACGGCGTCGAGGTGGACCGGCTGATCCAGAACATCGCGACCATGGGGAAACTGGCATGAGCTTCGGCAGGATCATTCTGGGCGACAACCAGTTCCTCGGCATCAACCACGCCAGCCCGGGCAAGGCGCTGGCGCTGGACGACAAGTTCGCGCGGCCCGACGCCATCCTGGAGGTCATCGATTGGGCCTACCAGGCCGGCATCCGCGACTTCATGTTCACCACGCACGACAGGCTCAAGCCGGTGTTCAAGGAGATCGTGCACTCGCGCCTGTTCCCTGGCATGCAGTACATCCCCTGCCTGCCTTATGCCCACAAGTACGCGAATTCGCTCACCGACGGCGGTATGCGCGCCGTGGTGGCCGACCACATCGGCGGCTGCTCCAAGACCCAGTTGCTGGCCGGCATCGGCCGCGTGGCCATCGGCGACTTTGCCGCCGTGATGCAGTTGCTGGTGGAGATCGAGTTGCTGATGACGCGCGGCCTGAATGTGCGGGGCGTGTTTCTCCAGAACGTGATCTTCGACCTGATCACCGGGCTGCGCGGGCAGGGTCTGCTGGCCCGCTTTCACCGCCACGTCAGCGAGCACTTCAAGGCCACGCCCGGCTACATCACCATGAACCACCCGTTGGCGCAGACGGTGCTGTGTGACGAGGTGGGGCTGAGCCAGCCCTGGATCTGTGCCAACTTCAACGTCGCCGGCTTCCGCATGAACCCGGGCAAGGCCGAGGTGGAGGCTTCGTTTGCCAACGGCCGCAGCAAGAACATCGCGATGTCGATCTTTGCGTCCGGCGCGCTGGGCGCAGGCGGCGCGGTGGAGCATGTGCGTGACTTCAAGGGCGTGGACTCGATCCTCTTTGGCTCATCCCGGCGGCACAACATCGAAACCAACATCGCGCTGATCGAGAACCGCAGCGCTGCCACGCTGGCATGAGTGGCAGCCGCGAGATACAGCACCGCAACAACCACCCTCAGCCTCTTCGGGAACCCCTGCATGCAGAACATACTCATCACCGGCGGCGCCGGCTTCATCGGCTCGCGCCTGGCACTGGCGCTCAAGCAGCGTGGCACCACCGTCACGGTCCTGGACAATCTCTCACCGCAGATCCACGGCACCCACCCGCGCGGGTCGACCCTGTTCAAGGCCATCGAAGGCCAGGTGCGCTTCATCCAGGCCGACGTGACCGACCGCGAGGCGCTGACAGAAGCCCTGGCCGGCCAGCATGCGGCGGTGCACTACGCTGCCGAAACAGGCACGGGCCAGTCGATGTACCAGATCGACCACTATGCCCGCATCAACGTGGGGGGCACGGCCTTGCTGCTGGACATCCTGGCCAACCAGCCGCACAGCGTGCAGCGCGTGGTCGTGGCCTCGTCACGCTCGATCTACGGCGAGGGCAAGTACCGCTCGCCCGAACACGGCGTCGTCTACCCGGGCCACCGCTCGGCTGCAGCCATGAGCGCAGGCCAGTTCGAAGTGCAGCACCCGGCCGGCGGATCGGCGCTGCAGCTGCTGCCGACTGACGAAGACTCCCAGAGCCACCCCTCGTCGGTGTACGGGATCACCAAGCAGGTGCAGGAACAACTCGTGATGACGGTGTGTCCCGCCCTCAACGTCGCCGGCGTGGCCCTGCGCTACCAGAACGTGTACGGGCCCGGTCAGTCCTTGTCCAACCCCTACACAGGCATCCTCTCGATCTTCTCCAACCTGATCATGGGCGGCAAGCCCATCAACATCTTCGAAGATGGCCTGGAAAGCCGCGACTTTGTCTACATCGACGACGTCGTGGCCGCCACGGTGCAGTCGCTGTTCAACCCGGCGGCCGCCAACGAGGTGTTCAACGTGGGCGCCGGCAGCCCGGTGGATGTGATGACGGTCGCCCGCACCCTGGTGCGCCTGTTGGGCACGGAGGTGCCTATTTCCGTCAGCGGCAACTTCCGTATCGGCGACATTCGCCACAACTTCGCCTGCCTGGAAAAGGCCAGCAGGCTGTTGGGCTTCAAGCCGCAATTCGACTTCGAGACGGGCATCCGCCTGTTCTGCGACTGGGTCAAGACCCAAGGCCCGGTACAAAGCGACTACCAAGGATCGATCGCCGAGATGAAGCAGCGGGGCCTGTTGAAGTAAGTCGTGACAGCTGTCTTGCCCACCACCGCCACCAGAGCGGCCGCTGCTCAGCCGCCGGCACCCCAGGCCTTGGCGCACCGGCCTGAGGTCGACGGCCTGCGCGCCCTGGCCGTGCTGCCGGTGATCCTGTTCCACGCCGGCTTCAGCGCGTTCAGTGGTGGCTATGTGGGGGTGGATGTCTTCTTCGTGATCAGCGGCTTCCTGATCACGTCCATCATCGTCAATGAACAGCGCGCCGGTCGCTTCTCGATCGTCGGCTTCTATGAACGGCGCGCGCGCCGCATCCTGCCTGCGCTGTTCGTCGTGATGGCCGTGTGCCTGCCTGCGGCGTGGCTGCTGATGTTGCCGGCCGAAGCTGCCGCCTTCGGCCGCAGCCTGGTGGCGGTTTCCTTGTTCGGCTCCAACGTCTTGTTCTGGCGCAGCAGCGGGTACTTTGATCTGGCCGCCGAAGAAAAGCCACTGCTGCACACCTGGAGTCTGGGTGTCGAGGAGCAGTTCTACATCGTCTTTCCGCTGCTGCTGGCTGCGTGCTATCGCTTGGGCCCACGGCGGCTTGCGGGGCTGCTGCTGGTTCTGGCAGGCCTGTCGCTGGCGGCCAGCCAATGGGCGCTGGAGCGCTACGCGCTGGCCAGCTTCTTTCTGGCACCCACCCGCGCCTGGGAACTGCTGGCTGGCGCATTGGTGGCCCTGGGTTGCGACCAGGCGCTTCGCTTCCGTCCCGTGGCGGGCTGGCCCGCCTGGCTGCAAGACCTGCTCGCCCTGGCGGGGCTG
>JANNWL010000275.1:0-1977 GCA_031414735.1 Burkholderiales bacterium
CCTGGTGGCCTGCCGTTGGCGCTCCGCTTGAGCGAGGGGTTAGGCCGCATTTGGTGCCAGAGCGAAGTTTCCGAACTTGTCTCCCACTTTCGCTCTTCAGCCATGGCGAGGTGGTGGCACTGGTTTGGATGATTGTTGACGGTGCTGCGTAATGAATCTCAAGAGGAGACCGAAGCAGGCAACTACGGCCAGACCACCAAGAATGAGCGACTGCGACTGGATCTTGCTGACTGTTGCGAACGTTGTGTAGGCTTGAGCGTGTTCTTCTGCAAGCGCAATGCAAGCCAGCGCGCAGTTCGCCAGCTTCTCTCCGTTTGGCTGACTCTTCAAATCATTCAGTGAGTCGGCAGTCAGGGTCATCTTGTCGATTTTCACGGCATGCAGCCCCATCACATATGGGATGAGTCCGAGTGCTACGGCTAGGAGGCCGAGCAGCAACCCGAATTTCGCAACAAGCTTGGCGCTTGATGTGCTCATTTATGCGGCCTAACGTTCGAGCTAAGCTGGCGACGACGGCATGGCGCGCTGGGCAGGCGGCGCAAAATGGGGCGAAGCCCTAGCGCTGCATGACCAGCGTGACATGCCGTTGGCGCTCAGCTTGAGCGAGGGGTTAGGCTTCACATTCGCTTGAGGAGAGCGTCGTATTCGTCATGGGGGCCGACCCAGAACCAAACCAAAGTGTCGGCTTCCAACACGCCGAGTGCTCTCCAGTCGAGGTCAACACGAGCCGAATAGATGGGTTCGGTGGTGTGGACCTTCTTGAACCGGACGGACGGGTGTGCTGGGTTTTCGAGCCACAGCTTGTACGAGCGCTTGATCTGAGCTTGACGCTGCAAGCCCGCCGCGCCGTACAGGCGTCGGAACCGCTCAGTCGTGACCGACTTCAAAGGGAATCGTCAAGAGTCTTGGTCTTCCCAGACCTGAACTCCGCCAAGGCTTCATCAGCAAGCGCTTTCAGCGTGTTCTGCGACGCGGCAAAGGAAGCACCCCAACGCTGCTCAGACTTGATTTCATCCAGAATCAGACTGGCTAGTGCGTCCTGCTCAGCTGCAGGCAGCTTTGCTACTTCAGCGAGTGCGGCATCCAGTACGCGAGTCATAGCTTGGGCTCCTTGAACCGTAGGCTGTCGATTGTACTGACGAGCCGCGCAGCAGGGGTTTTGTGAAGCCTAACGTTCGAGCTAAGCGGGCGACGACGGCAGGACGCCAGGCCCGGGCTGGTGAAAATGTACCGCGTACCACCAGACCGGGCCTGGTGGCCTGCCGTTGGCGCTCCGCTTGAGCGAGGGGTTAGGCCCCACTTGGCACCATGCTGCAAGACGAGCGGTCTTCAAAGGAGCCTCCTGGCAGGCCCCAGGCATGGGCGTAGACAAGGCTTCCTTCTGCGTTGACTTGAATTGTGATTTCCTCTCGGAAGGTAGCCAAGTCATCTCGGGCGCCTCTACCGAAGACTGCCAAGGTGAAGTGACCGGGTTCGGCTTTGCTCATCACTTCCGTGTGTGGGAGCACTACCGGCAATTCAGACATCACAGGCCATAGGCAGAGGTTTCCATCTGACCCAGTTCCTAGCAGCGTGGACTCGCTGTGTACGACGGTTCCCGTTGCAAGCGTTGCCGAGTAGTTGAGCATCACAGCGCGGCCAGCTTCAAGCACCTGAATCTTGAGGCGTCCGACGAACGACTCGTTCTCGTGGTTCCTGCCCTCGCCACTGAAGGCTGTTGGTCCTGCTGCGAGCACACCGAGAATGTTCACTTGTGGGGCCTAACGTTCGAGCTAAGCGGGCGACAACGGCAGGACGCCAGGGCCCGGACTGAGAAAATGTACCGCGTACCTCAGTCCGGGCCCTGGTGGCCTGCCGTTGGTGCTCCGCTTGAGCGAATACGAAGGGACTTCCCCAACGTGGTTCCGGTGCGCAAGCACCAAGATTGATGGGTTCGAAGTCAATCTCAACCGTTGAAGGAGAAGTCCCATGACGCAG
>JANNWL010000276.1:0-1886 GCA_031414735.1 Burkholderiales bacterium
GCGGCAGCCGCCTGCAGCAGCTCACCGACCGCCGCGCCAAACCGGCGGTGTATTTCGGCGGCAAGTTCCGCATCGTCGATTTCGCGCTGTCGAATTGCCTTAACTCGGGCATCCGCCGCATCGGCGTGATCACCCAGTACAAGAGCCACAGCCTGCTGCGCCACTTGCAGCGCGGCTGGGCCTTCCTGAAGAGCGACGCCAACGAGTTCGTCGACCTGCTGCCGGCGCAGCAGCGCATGGACGAAGAGAGCTGGTACCGCGGCACCGCCGACGCGGTAAGCCAGAACCAGGACATCCTCGACGGCTACGGCGCCGAGTACGTGGTGGTGCTGGGCGGCGACCACATCTACAAGATGAACTACGCCATCATGCTGGCCGACCACGTGGCCAAGGGCCGCGAGTGCACCGTCGCCTGCATCGAGGTGCCGCGCGAGGAGGCCAAGGCCTTCGGCGTGATGGCCGTGGATGAGCAATGGATGATCACGGACTTCGTCGAAAAGCCCGCCGAGCCGCCCTGCGTGCCGGGCAGCACCGACCGATCGCTGGCCAGCATGGGCATCTACATCTTCAACGCCAAGTACCTGTATGACGAGCTGGCACGCGACATGGCCGACCCCGACAGCACCCACGACTTCGGCAAGGACATCATCCCGCGCGCCGTGCGCAATGGCTGCGCGGCGGCCCACCCATTCGCGCTGAGCTGCGTCGGCAGCAAGGTCGGCGAGGTGCCGTACTGGCGCGACGTGGGCACCATCGATTCCTACTGGGACGCCAACATCGACCTCACCGCCACCGAGCCGCTGCTGAACCTGTACGACACACGCTGGCCGATCTGGACGCACCAACCGCAGTTGGCCCCGGCCAAGTTTGTGCACAACCAGGACGACCGGCGCGGCATGGCGGTCGAATCGCTCGTCTCCGGCGGCAGCATCATTTCGGGCCACGTGCTGCGTTCGGTGCTGTTCTCCAGCGTGCGCGTGCACTCCTACGCCCATGTCGAGGCCTCGGTGCTGCTGCCCGAGGTGCGCGTCGGCCGCCACGTGCGCCTGAACCGCGTGGTGGTGGACCACGGCTGCGACATCCCGCCCGGCACCGTGATCGGCGAAGACGCCGCCGCCGACGCCGCGCGCTTCTTCCGCACCGACAGCGGCATCACGCTGGTCACGGCGGACATGCTGGCCAAACTCCCGGCATGACCACCGAGACCTCATGACGGCCACTGCGCTGCGCCACTATCTCACCGCGCGTGACGGCAGTGCACGCCTGACCGAGCAGGTGCCGCTGACGCCGCACGACGGCCGCACGGCCCTGCCGGTGCTGACGGTGAACAGCACATGCCGATTTCAGACCCTGCTCGGCTTTGGCGCGGCCTTCACCGAGGCCGCTGCGGTGACCTGGCAGCGCCTGGCCGCAGCGCAGCGCGAGCAACTGCTGCGCGACTTCTTCAGCCGCGACGCTGGCCACGGCTACCGCCTCTGCCGGGTCCACATGAACAGCTGCGACTTCGCGTTGGGCAACTACGCGCATGTCGAGACGCCGGGCGACGTCGAACTGGCCAGCTTCAACATCGAACGCGACCGCAGCGCGCTGCTGCCCTTCATCCAGGCCGCTTTGAAGGTGGCTGCGGCGCCGGTGAGGCTGCTCGTCTCGCCCTGGAGCCCGCCGGCCTGGATGAAGAGCAACGGCCAGATGAACCACGGCGGCCATCTGCTGCCGCTCTACCGCGCCGCCTGGGCACGCTGCTACGTGCGCTTCATCCAGGCCTACGAGGCCGAGGGCGTGCCGGTGTGGGGCGTCTCGGTGCAGAACGAACCCGCGGCCACCCAGACCTGGGACTCGTGCCTGTACAGCGCCGAAGAAGAGCGCGACTTCGTGCGCGACCACCT
>JANNWL010000277.1:0-3083 GCA_031414735.1 Burkholderiales bacterium
TGGTCGGACGAGTTCGACACCGCCGGCCTGCCCGACCCGTCGCGCTGGGGCTACGACACCGACCGCAACCGCGCCGGCTGGTACAACAACGAACGCCAGTACTACGCCGCCGCGCGCGCCGAGAACGCCGTCGTCGCCAACGGCCGGCTGCGCATCACGGCGCGGCTGGAATCGCTGTCCAGCGCCGCTGACTGGGGCGGCCAGCGCTACACCTCGGCGCGCCTGGTCACGCGTGGCGCGGCGGCCTGGACCTACGGCTACTTCGAGATCCGCGCCAAGCTGCCCTGCGGCCGTGGCACCTGGCCAGCGATCTGGACGCTGGGCACCGGCGGCGTGTGGCCCGACGACGGCGAAATCGACATCATGGAACAGGTCGGCAGCAATGCGAGCCGTGTCTTCGGCACCGTGCACACGCGCGCCGGCAGCGGTGGCGCCAGCACGGGTGCGGCCACGCAGGTGGGCGATGCCTGCACCGCCTTCCATGACTACCAGCTGCACTGGACCGCCAGCGAGGTCGCCATTGGCGTCGACGGGGTCGTCTACTTCCGCTACGCCAACCCCGGCACGGGCCGCGACCGCTGGCCCTTCAACGCGCCGCAGTACCTGCTGCTGAACATCGCGATCGGCGGCAACCTGGGCGGCAGCATCGACGACGGCATCTTCCCGGTGACGATGGAGATCGAACACGTGCGCGTGTACCAGGCGCGCCCCTGATCGACGTCTGCAAGCTGTCGTGTCACGGGCCGTCGCTGGTCTGAACTGGGAGGACATCGCGGCGTCGCTCAGGCGCGACCTGCCGCCTCTGACCTGGCCGCGGTCCTCGCCGCGCGTTGCCGGGCACGTCGCGGTGACCGTGCAGACCGCGGCAGCGCGTCAAGTCGAATAGGTGGCGCCAAGCAAGGCTCTGCTCAGAAGCCTGTAGGTGGGCTCGTCGACGCGACGGGTGGTGTCGTTTCGGTCAGCGTTGCATTGCGAGTCCCAGCCATCCCACTCCCCCCAGGCGTGGTACGACCAGCCCCAGCCCTGCGCATTGCAAACATCGACAACCTCTGCGAGATAGTCCGCGCGGCGCGCAGCCCAGCGTATGCAGCCGAATTCGCCGACGTAGACCGGCACGTTGTAGCGCTTCTGGAAGTCGACCACCGGCTGCAGATATGCCGTTGCCGCGCCGGGCACAAAGTCGGGCGGTGGTGCGTTGTCGTAGACGCCCTGGTGCGTGAACGGGTGCGGGTCGTACATGTGGGGGCTGTAGACAATGCCGTCGAACGGCAGCGCTTTCAAGTCGGTGAAGGCCCAGGGCGACGCAGCCATTGCTGGTTCGTAGACGATGACTCGGCCCGGGTCGACCGCCCTGATGGCCTGGATGAGTGGCGGCGCCATCGCGTACCAGGCGTCGTGCTGCGCCTCGTTGAGGATGTCGAAGCTGAGGTGACGGTAGGGCAGCAACGCAAGCGCCAGTTCCAGCCAGCGTTGAACCAGACTGGTTTGCTGGCTCGGCGTCGTCCAGAAGGTCGACGTGGACGAAGGCCAAGGATCCAGGCACATGACCAGCACCAGGTGCATGCCGCATTGCGCGCTGAGCCGGACATGGTTGTCGGCTTCCTCCAGCGTCCCGGGGGCGAAGCGCAGCACGCCGCCGGCGTCGGCCTGCAGCACCACACCGAAGCGCGTCAGGGTGGCGCCGGTGGCGGCGATCCTGCGGTAGTCGGCAAGGGTCCTGCCGGGGACGCTGGCGAGGTTCCAGCCGCGACCAAAAGTCGGCGTCGGCTGGATCGTCACCGTCAGGGGGGCCTGGAGCAGCATGCAGTCCTTGAGTTCAGAGTTTCAAGACCGGGTCCGAAGCTTTTCGGTCATGCGGTGGTGTACTTGAAGACCAGACCCGTCGTCACGCCGGTGAGTGCGGTCGAAGCGACCGAGAGCAGCCCATGGGGCGTCAGACTCATGCCAGCGGGCAGGCTTGCGCCGTTCGGGTCCAGCGAGAACGAGCCGCCGCGCGGGACGTCCGCAGGCAGGGTCTCGTTCAGGTCGATCGACCGATGGGCGCCAGCCACGAACGTCACCGCCACGGGCACGCCAGATACAGGCGTCGGCGCCGCTGCGGGAACAGGCGCGGGTGCCGACGCAGGCACAGGCTCGGGTGCGCCCGCCGCGGTGACCTGTCCGGCAGGCGCATCGCTGCCGCCGCCACCGCAGCCCGCCACAAGCGCTTGCGAGCCCAGGCAGCCCCAGATCAAGACCGCGCGCCGGGAAAGTGTGCTCATCGGTGTCCGTATGTCCGCATGTCCGCATGCCCGCGCTGGGCCGCCCCTGCGGCAACCTTTTGTGCGGCCCTGTGCGAACTATCGACCCGGCCATCGAAAACTTGAGCGCCAAGTTCGGGCCGCGCTGCCAGCAGCAAGCGCAGCAGGATCGGCTGCGCCTTCCCACGGACCCCCTCGGGTCGCTGCCCTCGGTCGGAATCCACTGCAGGACCCGATCAAAAACCGTGGGCGGGTCTGGATCGAGACTGCCAGGACCCTTGGGCCCGGCGTACGCCGTCAGCCGCCGTGCAAGAAGGTCGAGATCGACCGCGCCGGCAACTCGGCCGCCCAGGGCCGGCCGTTGATGGCCAGCGCGAAGGGCAGCGCCTCCTCGCTGCGGTTCATCGCCACCACGGCCAGCGTGCCGTCGGGGTTGACGAAGGCCGTGGCTTCCAACTGTTCGCGCGTGCCGGCGCACAGCACCCGCTGCGCGCCGGGCTGCGCAAAGCGCGCGAAGTGCCCGATGTAGAAGTACGAACTCTGGTGCATCAGCTGGCCCGTGGCCGTGTCGGCCATCACGGGCGCGCTGCACAGGTTGCCCACGTGGTTGGGTCCGCCGGTCTCGTCGAGCAGCAGGTTCCAGTCGATCCAGCCCACCGTCCAGCGGTTGATGTCGTTGATCATCGAGCGCGCATAGCGTTCGCCCAGCGCCCACGAGCCGAGGTGCGGGCCGCCTTCCTGGCAGCCTTCGGTAAACAGCAACTGCTTGTCGGGCCAGGCGTCGTGCACGAGTTGCACATGGTCGAAGTGGTCTTCACCGTACCAGTGGAAGCCGGTGCCCCA
>JANNWL010000278.1:0-26423 GCA_031414735.1 Burkholderiales bacterium
GCCCAGGGTGAAGCGCAGGCGCAGCGACAGGTTCACCAGTGTGTAGCCGGCCGTGGCGGTGTCGCCTGCAGGCACGCGGGCCTGGCGCGCCACGCGGGTGACTTCCAGCCGCGTCGTCCACGGGCCGGTGCTGGCGTCCAGGCCCAGGCCCAGGCGCCAGCCGGACAGGCGGGGCAGGGGTTCGTTGCGGTCGGTGTTGGTGCCGCGCGTGAGGTCGAACTTGGCCGTTGCGTCCAGCTGCCAACGGCCGTCGAGCAGGCGCTTGGCGCCGTCGATCTCCACGCCTTGCAAGCGCGCGCGGGCCGACTGGAAGCGGTACAGCGGCACGGCATCGGGCGTGCCGTCGGGCACCACCTGGCCTGCTTCGTCGACTTGCGCGCCGGCATCGTCCAGGCCGATGTAGTTTGAGAAGCGCGTCTGGAAGGCGCCCACCCGCAGGTGATCGGAGCCCTGCCGCCAGGCCGCAGCCAGCTCCGCGTGCCGGCCCTGTTCCTTGCCCAGGGTCTTGTCGCCCAGCTCGTAGGCCGCAGTCGCCGCATGCACGCCGTTGGCGTAGAGCTCGAAGTAGGTCGGCGCGCGTTGTGACTGGCTCAGGCTGGCGCTGAGGCGCCAGGTGGGGCTCACGTCCAGCACATGACCGAGCGACAGGCTGTGCAGCCTGAAGCTGCGCTGCGACGCTTTGCCGAAGCGGTCGTCGGTGGGGTCGGCGTCGCCCCCGGAGCTGACGCGCGCCTGTTCCAGCCGCAGGCCCAGGCTGGTGGTGCCGCCGCCCCACAGTAGCTCCTCCAGCGCGAAAGCGCCGGCGCGTCGGGTGCGTGTCTCGGGCGCGAAGGCCTCTTCGCCCAGGGCCGAGAAGTTGCTGTTCTCGACCTGCAGGCCGAACACGCCGCTGCCTTTGCTGGAGCCGGCGCGCCAGTCGGCATGCCGGGCCTGCAGGCGCAGGTCGCCGCCACGGCTCTTGAAGGTGGTGCCCACAGTGCCGTCGCCTTCGATCTCGCGGTGCACGTAGTCGGTGGCCGACAGGTCCAGGTGCACGTCGCGGAACACGCCGCCCACCTTGTCCAGCACGGCGGCCAGGCGCCACTGGTCGCGTTGCATATTGATGGTGACGTCGGGCTCGGCCACCACGCCGTAGCGGTTGCTGTAGGTGTCCACCGCCATGCCGACGCGGCCGCCGCTCCAGAAGACGCTGCCACCCAGCGCACCGCCACGGCTGTGGCTGGCCGAGTTGCGCACCTCGCGGGCCGGGTCAAGCGCTGTACCGTCGGCCACGGGTGTGTAGCGCGGCACCTTTTGGTTCTGCGCGTCGCGGCCGAAGGCGTCGGCGTGCACGGCAAACGCCCCCGCGCGGCCCCAATCGACCGTCAGCGCGCCGCCGAGCTCGCTTGCCGCGCCGCCGCCACGCAGTTCGGCCGCGCCGCTGCTGCCGTTCAAGCCGCGGTCCTCGGGGATGCGGTTGTCGAGCACGTTGATCACGCCGCCGATGGCGTTGCCGCCGTAGAACAGTGCGGCCGGGCCGCGCAGCACCTCGATGCGTGTGGCCACCAGCGGGTCCAGCGGCACGGCGTGGTCGTAGCTCAGCGACGAGGCGTCCAGCGTCGCGCCGGAGTTGCTGAGGATGCGGATGCGGTCGCCGTCCAGCCCGCGGATGACCGGCCGGCTGGCGTTGGGGCCGAAGGCCGTGGCCGACACGCCGGGCAGGCCGTCCAGCGTGTCGCCCAGGGTGCTGCCGCGGCGCAGCACCAGCGCTTCGCCGGCCAGCACCGAGGTCGGTGCCGCGCCCGGTGTGTTGCCGAGCGGGTTGCCGGTGATGACGACGCTGGGCGTACGGCCGGCCGGCCCCGGCGCGGCTTGCGCCCAGGTGCAGGGGGGGGCCAGCGCCAGGCAGGCCAGGCAGGCCAGGTTGATGGGTCCACGGGAAAGGGGAATCGCTGAAAACATGGGGAGGCTCCTGGAGCCGGCCGCGGCAGGTCATGGGCGGCGGCCGGCGCGAAATCGACGGGGTCGCATGCGCAGGCGCAGGCCGGACCCGCGGGTCGACCTGCTGCGCATGCATGGCTGGTGGGGGCGGGCGCGTTGCGCCCGGCGGTGGCTCAGCCCCGGGGTGGACCGCGTGCCTGGTAGGCAACCGCTGGCGCGGCCAGTTGCACGCCGATGCTCGGCGGCGCCGGTGTCCGCGCCAGCGCCGGCAGGGCCAGCACGGTGGACACTGGCATCAACGGACCGGCCTGCAGCAGCTGGTCGTAAAGGCGACAGCCTGGCTCGTCCGGCGCATGGCTGAACAAGGCCTGCAGGCCCGGCTCGTGGCCGTGATCGCACGCCCTGTCGTTTGCGTGCAGCGCGGGCAGCGCGTGTGCCTGCGTTCGTGCGTGTGCGTGTGCGTGTGCGTGTGCGTGCGCGCCCGGCCCCGGCGCGCCGTGGCTGATCGAGTGCACCGCACCCAGGCCCTGGCCGAACAACACGGCCAGCATCAGCAGCCAGGCCACGGCGCCGCGCACAGGGCTGCGTTGCGACTCGGTGGCCATGGCCGGGGTGCGTTTCATGGGGGCAGGGGGCCTGGCCGCCTACTTGGTGCCGAAGAGCCGGTCACCCGCGTCGCCCAGCCCGGGCACGATGTAGCCGTGGTCGTTCAGCTCGCGGTCGATGGCCGCCGTGTAGATCGGCACGTCAGGGTGGTGGCGCTGCATGTTGGCAATGCCCTCGGGCGCGGCCAGCAGGCTCACAAAACGGATCGAGCGCGGCTGCGTTTCCTTCAGGCGGTCCACCGCGGCGACGGCCGAATTGCCAGTCGCCAGCATGGGGTCGAGCACGATGGCGTCGCGCTCACTCATGCCGTGCGGCATCTTGAAGTAGTACTCCACCGCCACCAGCGTCTTGGGGTCGCGGTACAGGCCGACGTGGCCCACGCGCGCACCGGGCACGACTTCGAGCATGCCGTCGAGAAAGCCGCTGCCGGCGCGCATGATGACCACGAACACCGTCTTCTTGCCGTCCATCACCGGCGCCATCATGGTTTCCAGCGGTGTCTCGATCTCGATCATCGAGGTCGGCATGTCGCGCGTCACCTCATACGCCATGAGCATGCTGATCTCGTGCAGCAGGCGCCGGAAGCTGCTGGTGCTGCGGTCCTTCTGGCGCATCAACGTCAGCTTGTGCTGCACCAGCGGGTGCGTGATGTGGTGGACGGTGGGGGTGGTCATTCGGCGGGCTGGGTTGGGGTAAAGATGAGTGGGTCAGAAGATGGTGCCGTCGCTGTCGATCTTCAGCGGCGGTGCGCCGTCGCTGCGCAGTTCGCGAGCGATCTCGCGGCCTGCGGCCCAGGTACCGCCTTCGAGGATGCAGGCCAGCGGCAATTGCTCGGCGCTGCGGCCCAGGCGCTGGCGCACGAGTGTGGCCAGCTCGTCCAGCAGCATCACGGTCAACGCGCGCCACTCGACGATGAATTCGTCACCGGCCTTCCAGGTGCGTTCCAGGTCGCGCGGGTTGCGCGGCACGATGACGCCGCCGTCCAGCAGCAGGCCGCCGTTGCGGTACTCGGGCAGGCCGGTCAGCACGTCGAGCCCGGTCACCTTCACCCCGGCCCATTCGAGCGGCTCCAGCAGCGAATAGGTCAGCCACTGGCTGAGTTTGTGGAAGGGCACCCAGCCGGCGGTGGTGGGGTTGTGTTCGCCACTGCCGGTGGCGTCACCCGCCCAGCGGTGCGGCCAGACATCGCCGGCCGGCAGGCCCTGTACCAGGCTGCCGCTCTTCCAGATGGGCGCGAACACCCGCAGCAGTTCGCCCAGCACCTCGGCGGCGCTGATTTGGTTGCGCCGGCCGTGGTCGGTGAGACGGTCGAACAGCAAGCCGGGCCGAGCCGGCACGCCGTCGCGCGCGGCCTCGGCGTGCAGCGCGTCGCCCAGGCGGCTGATCAGGCTGGCGCGGCCTTCCAGGCCCACCATGGGGTTGCTGGGCGTGACCTGGAAAACGCCGCGCAAGGCGGCCGCGTCCACAGCCTGCAACGCCTGGGCGTCGCAGCGCAAGGCGTCGTCCCTGTGCGACGAGAACGCGCCCGCCATGAAGGCGCGAAAAGTGGCCACGCCCAGCCCCTCGGACCGGGTGTAGGTGGGCCGGTCGGCCGGCTGGTCGGGGGTGTGCGTGGGGGCGGTCTCGGCAGGGGATTGCGCGGGCAGGCTCTCGGCAGCGCCCTTGGGCCGCGCGGCACGGTCGAGCAGTGCCAGCAAATCGTCGCTGCGGTGGTGCTGCGCGGGCATCGCCAGGGCGTCGAGCACCTTGCTCTCGGTGTAGTGCCAGCGTGGGCCGGCGCCGGCATCGAGCAACACGCTGACCACCGTCAGGTCGAAGTGCACCCGCGCCCGCTCGGCACGGTCGCGGCCTTGCAGCAGCGCGTCGAGTTCGGCCTTGCGGTCGATGCCGCCGGCTTCGAAGTGGCGCCAGCGGCTGTGGTACGGGATGTTCAGGTCAGGGAACCTGCGCAACGTCAGCGCGGCCACGCGGTCGGCCACAGCGCCCAAGGCGTCGCGGTTGAGCCGGAAGTTGGCGCTGTTGTTGTCTTCCACGCTTTTGAGCACGGCGGCACAGCGCACGCGGATGGTCGCCGGGTCGCGCAGCAGCGCCAGCGGGTGGCGTGAAGGGACGGGCGTTTCGATCAGTTCAGTAGATTCAGTCAAGACCGCGTCCCAGCACGTTGGAGAGTTGTGTTTCTGTCGGCACGGCACCGTCGGTGAAGTAGCCAGCCGCGATCTTGGCTTCGATCTCGACGCGGGCATCGGCCGGCACCAGGGCGTCGGGGATCTTCACGCGTTCGCCTACCTCGATGCCGCTGCCGGTGATGGCGTCGTACTTGTCGTTGCTCATGCTCACCAGGCGGTGGATCTTCTTGATGCCCAGCCAGTGCAGCACATCGGGCATGAGTTCCTGGAAGCGCATGTCCTGCACGCCGGCCACGCATTCGGTGCGCAGAAAGTACTTGTCGGCGCGGTCGCCGCCCTGCTGGCGTTTGCGCGCGTTGTAGACCAGGAATTTGGTGACCTCGCCCAGCGCGCGGCCTTCCTTGCGGCTGTAGGCGATGAGGCCCACGCCGCCCTTCTGCGCGCCCTGGATGCATTCCTCGATGGCGTGCGTCAGGTACGGCCGGCAGGTGCAGATGTCGCTGCCGAAGACGTCAGAGCCGTTGCACTCGTCGTGCACACGCGCGGTGAGCGTGACCTCGGGGTTGGCGAGGTCGCGGATGTCGCCGAAGACATACAGCGTCTGCCCGCCGATGGGCGGCAGGAAGACTTCCAGGTCGCTGCGCGTGACGAGTTCCGGGTACATGCCGCCGGTCTCTTCGAACAGCGCCCGGCGCAGGTCGGCCTCGCTGACCTTGAAGCGCGCTGCCACGCCGGGCAGCCACCACACCGGCTCGATGGCGACCTTGGTGACGGTGGCCGAGGCGTCTTCGAGCAGCACCTGGCCGTCAATCGCCAGGCGTTGAAACGCGATCGCCTGCTTGATCTCGGGCAGGTGCACGCGCGCCTTCGTCACGGCAATGGTCGGCCTGATGTCGTAGCCGCGCGAAAGAAAGTCGGCAAACACCGTCTGCACGCTGGCGCCCCAGGGGTCGATGGAGACGATGCGCTGCGCGTCGCTCCACTGCGGGTAGGGGCCGACGGGATCGGTGGGCGAGGTGTCGGTGAGGTCGGCGCGGTGGCCGCGCTCCAGGCTGCCCGCAGCCACCGCCAGCGCGCGGTACACGCCGTAGCTGCCGCTGTGCGTGCCGATGACGTTGCGCTGGCTGCGGTTGGACGTGCTGCCCACGATGGGGCCGCGTTGCTGTGCGTCGGCCGCACCCCAGGCCAGGGCGGGCGCGACGTCAGTGCCCTGGCCGGGGTGGGATGTCAGGCGGATGTGGCGCGTGGCGGGCGGGGGAGATGGGACAAGGGGCTCGGAGGCCATCGGTCGTTCCTTGGGGGCAAAGGCGGAAGATACGCGAGAAAGCAGTCCCGGCCGTGGTCTGCCCTTGGCGGCCCTGGGGTTCGCAACTGCGGTCAGACCAGCCCGCGCACGGGCAGTGCGGCGCTGCGCTGCAACCAGTTCTGCGGCGAATAGGCCGAACCTGCATCGGTGACATGCAGCGTGTAGGCCAGCCGCGATTGCGACGAACGGTTGGCCGCGCTGCGATGCGGCAGCAGGCCGTGGAACACCACCAGCGTGCCGGCGGCCACGGGCAGCGCCACGGCGTGCTGGCGGTCGGGCCAGGGTGCAGCGTCGAGCGCCTGCATGCGCAGCCGCCCGCCTTCGCACACGTACTGCTCGCGCAGCGGGCCGCGGTGGCCGCCGGGTTCGACCCACAGGCAGCCGTTGTCCAGCGTGGCATCTTCCAGCGCGAACCAGAAGGTCGTCACGGTCTGTGGCGTGGTGACGAAGAAGCTGGCGTCCTGGTGCCAGCCGACCTCGCCGCCGATGTGCGGCTGCTTGAAGATGACCTGGCTTTGCCACACCTGCGGCTGCGCCAGGCCCAGCGCCGCGGCCAGAGCGGCCAGCGCCGGGCCGTGTGAGAACGCATCGAACACCGGGTCGCGGTCGTGCAGCGCATGGCCGATCTTGTTGATGGCCTGCGCCTTGGGCACGCACAACCGGCCCCGGGCGTCGAAGGCCTCTTCCTCGAAGAAGCAGTGCACTTCCTCGGCGCTGGCCAGCAAGGCCGCATCGACCACGCGGCTGCGGTCGCGGGTGGAGAACACGCCGCTGTCGGCCGCAGGCTGGAAGGCGTCGACCAGCGCCCGGGCGCGCCCACACACACCAGCCACCTCTGCGGCCGTCTTGAAGCCGGGCAGCACCAGGCAGCCGTCGCGATGCCACGCATCGGCCTGCGCGTCGGTCAGCGTGGGTGGGTGTTGCAAATCGGCATCAGTCATGGCGGTGTCGCGGGGCGTGTCATGGAAGTCGGTCCAGGGCAGGCCATCATTGTCGGGTTGCCTTGGCGTCTGCCACCCTGGCAGGCTGTGGCGCAGCGATTGCACCACGGCAACCCAACCCATGTTCCAGGAGTCTTCATGCGACACAACAAGCCCGCCAGCCCCCGTCACCTGACTACTTGCGTGCACCACGCTGTCGCCGCCGCGGTGCTGTGCACGATCCACCTGGGTGCAAGCGCCCAGCAGGCCCCGGGCACCGAGGCTGGCAAACTGCAGACCGTGACCGTGACGGCAGAGCGCCGGCTGGAAAACATCCGCGACGTGCCGAGTTCCATCACGGCGCTGTCGGGCGAATTGCTGGACGTGCTGAACAGCGGCGGGCAGGACATCCGCCTGCTCAGCGGCCGGGTGCCCAGCCTGAACATTGAATCGTCCTTCGGCCGTGCCTTCCCGCGCTTTTACATCCGCGGCATCGGCAATACCGACTTCGACATCAACGCCAGCCAGCCCGTCAGCCTGGTGTATGACGACGTGGTGCAGGAGAACCCCATCCTGAAGGGCTTCCCGATCTTCGACATGGAGCGCATCGAGGTGCTGCGTGGCCCGCAAGGCACGCTGTTCGGCCGCAATTCGCCGGCCGGCGTGGTGAAGTTCGAGTCGGCCAAGCCGGGCAAGAAGTTCGAGGGCTACGGCACGCTGTCGGTGGGGCGCTACAGCGCCGTCAACGCCGAGGGCATGGTCAACGTGCCGCTGTCCAGCACGGCAGCGCTGCGCGTGGCCGTGCAGTCGCAGAACCGCGACGACTGGGTCAAGAACACCCGCACCACGGCGCCGACGCAGGACTTCGAGGGCTACAACGACAACGCTGCACGCGTGCAACTGCTGCTGTCGCCGGACAAGAACTACAGCGTGCTCTTCAACGTGCACACGCGCGACCTGAAGGGCTCGGCCCGCGTCTTCCGCGCCAACGTCATCCAGGGCGGCAGCAACAACTTCGTGGCTGGATTCGACGAGACCCGCGTCTCGCAGGACGCCATGAACGCCCAGGACGTGAAGAACACCGGCGGCAGCATCCGCGTGCGCTGGGACATGGGCAACGGCATGGCGCTGAGCTCGATCACCGGCTACGAGACGGTCAAGTCCTTCAGCCGGGCCGACATCGACGGGGGGTTCGGTGCGGTCTTCCTGGGCGCGGGCAACTTCGGCCCGGGCTTCATCCCGTTCGACGCCGAATCGGGCGACGGCGTGCCCAAGCACAAGCAGATCACGCAGGAGTTCCGACTCGAGTCGACCGGCACGGGCGCGCTGAAGTGGCTGGCCGGGCTGTACTACTTCAACGAAGAACTCAACATCGAGAGCTTCAACTACAGCACCTTGAACGGCAGCGCGCGCAACGGGTTCGCCACACAGCAGCAGGACAACACGGCCTATGCCGTGTTCGGCAGCGTCAACCTGGATGTGAGCGACGCGCTGAAGCTGCGCGCCGGCCTGCGCTTCACCGACGACCAGAAGGACTTCGTCGCCGACCGCTTCCAGGCGCCGCCCTTCAGCCCCACCTTCATCGGCCGGCGTACCGCCAACACCAGCGCCACCAACACCAGCGGCGACTTCAGCGCCAGCTATGCGCTTGACAAGTCGACCAACGTGTATGGCCGCGTGGCCACCGGGTTCCGGGCGCCGTCCATCCAGGGCCGGCTGCTGTTCGGCGACACGCTGTCGGTGGCCAAGAGCGAGAAGGTCACGTCCTACGAAGCCGGCATCAAGGGCGACTTCTTCGACCGCCGCGCGCGCGCATCAGCCAGCGTGTTCAGCTTCACCGTGAAGGACCAGCAGCTCACGGCCGTGGGCGGTGCCGCCAACTTCAACCAGCTGGTGAACGCCGCCAAGAGCGTGGGTTCGGGCGCCGAGTTCGACCTGCAGGCGCTCTTCACCGACAGCCTGCTGGTCACCCTGGGCGGCAGCTACAACAAGACCAAGATCAAGGACGCCAACCTGCGTGTCGATGCCTGCGGCAGCGGCTGCACGGTGCTGGACCCCATCACCTCGCCCATCAACCCGGCCATCGGCAAGTTCGCGCCCACCGTCTCGATCAACGGCAACCCGCTGCCACAGGCCCCCGAGGTGACGCTGAACTTCAGCGCGCGCTACGGCATGCCGGTGGCCGGTGGCGAGTTCTACGTGCTCACCGACTGGGCCTACCGCAGCGAGGTCAACTTCTTCCTGTACGAGTCGACCGAGTTCCGGGGCAAGGCGCTGCTGGAAGGTGGCCTGCGCGCCGGCTACAACTTCGGCCAGGGCAAGTACGAGGCGGCGGCCTATGTGCGCAACATCGCCAACCAGATCCGCGTCGTGGGCGGCATCGACTTCAACAACCTCACCGGCTTCATCAACGAGCCGAGAACGTTCGGTGTGAGCTTCAAAGCGAACTTCTGACCGTGAAGCGGCTGGTGTTTGTGGCGGCGCTGGTCGCGGCCAGCGCGCTGCAGGCCCAGCCAGCGCTCATCTACGAGATGGGCGGCAAGTTCGACCGCTCCTTCAACCAGGCGGCCTCGCAAGGCGCCGAGCGCTGGAAGAAGGAGACGGGCAAGCCCTACCTGGAATACGAAATCCAGAACGTCGCACAGCGTGAACAGGCGGCGCGGCGCTTTGCCGAACGCGGCGCCGACCCCATCGTCGGCATCGGCTTCCCGCAGGCCAGCAGCATCGAGGCCGTGGCGCGCAACTTCCCGCAGCGCCGCTTCGCCATCATCGACAACGTGGTCGACCTGCCCAACGTGCAGAGCTTCGTCTTCCGCGAGCACGAGGGCGCCTTCCTCACTGGCCTGCTGGCGGCACTGGCCAGCAAGACCGGCAAGCTGGGCTTCGTGGGCGGGCAGGACGTGCCGCTGGTGCGCAAGGTGTTGTGCGGCTACGAACAAGGCGCGCGCCACGCCAACCCGCGGGTGCAGGTGGTGTCGGCCATGACCGGCACCACCAACGCCGCCTGGACCGACCCCGCGCGCGGTGCCGAGCTCACGCGCGCGCAGGCTGCCCAGGGCGTGGACATCGTCTTCGCCGCTGCCGGCAGCACCGGACTGGGCGTGCTGCAGGCCGCCAAGGATCTGGGCATCCTGGGCATCGGCGTGGACAGCAACCAGAACGGCCTGCACCCGGGCAGCATCCTCACCAGCCTGCTCAAGCGCACCGACGTGGCGGTGTACGAAGCCTTCAAGGGGGTGAAGCCCGGCACCACCGTGCTGGGGCTGAAGGAAGGCGCGCTGGACCTGGCCTACGACGAGCACAACGCGCGGCTGGTCACGCCCGAGATGCGGCGGCGTGTGGAGGCCGCCAAGGCCGACATCATCGCCGGGCGCATCACGGTGGTGGACTTCACCGCGGCCAACAGTTGCCGGGCGCCCTGAGCGTAGCGCCCGCTTGGGCGCATTCGTGTGCGTCCGCAGGCGCAATTCATGCTGCCAGCGAGGCCAGCCAGGGCCCGGCGGCCGTCACTTGAACGAGGCCGAACTGCTGCTCTTGTCGCAAGTGGCGCACCAGTTGAACGGCTGAAACCTGTGGGAAGCGATCTGCGAAACCGGCCAATGCCCGGTGGGGCCGATCGTCGCTGAGCTTGCACTCCAACAGGTGGGTGAGCTGCCCGTCCAGCGACAGGGCGAAGTCGACCTCGGCGCCGTCCTTGGTGCGCACGTAGTGCAGACCGGCGGCTTGCCCACGGGTGTCGATTGCGTAGTCGGCCACCTTGCGCAGGCTGGCCGCTACGGCGTTTTCGAAGCGCAGCCCCTCGTTGCCGCGCACCAAGCCGTTGTCGTAGAAGTACACCTTGGGTGATTGCAGCAATGCGCGCGCGATGTTGTGGTGCCAGGGTTGCACCGTGAACACGATGTAGAGGGCTTGCAGGATGTCCAGATAGCGGCGCAAGGTGCCGGGTGCCAGCGCCAGGTCGCGCGCGATGGAGGCCAGCGACAAGGGCGAGCCCACCCGTTCGCGCAAGAGGTCTACAAACACCCGCATCGCGCCAACCTCCTGCAAACGCGAAAACTCCAGCACGTCTTCGCGCACCAGGTCGGTGATGTACTGGGCTCGCCAGCGTTCAGCCCAGTCGGCATCGGCGGCCAGGCAGGGTTCCGGGAATCCGCCGCGTTCGAGCAAGTGGGTCAGTGCTGCGTCGGCTGCACAGCCCGTGCTGGTGCACCACTCAGCCACCGAGATGGGGTGCAGGCGCAGCGCCATGTAGCGCCCGGCCAGCGACTCGCCACCCTGCCTGAACGTGTCCATGCGGGCACTGCCTGTGACCAGCAGCGCTCGTTGCGAGCCCGGGGTGCCCGGCGGATCGGCATCAACCACGCCTTTGAGCCAATGTTTCCAGGCCGGCATCTTGTGGATCTCGTCCAGCACCAGCAGCCGGTTGTTGCGGGCCCAGGTCTGCCGGTTCAGCACCGCGCGGTCACCGGGCACGTCCCAGTTCAGGTACTGGGCGGGTGACCACTGCGCCATCAGCTGCCGCGCCAGCGTCGTCTTGCCAACCTGCCGTGGCCCCGTGAGCACGACCATCTTGTGCCGAAGGTCGGCCATTACACGGGCGTCGAGATAGCGATTCATCCGACCATATTACTGCGCATTGACAAAAAGTCGCGACTAGTTGTCAATCTACTGACGTTTGGTCGCACGCAGGTGGCTCGCCGCGCCAGCTACTCGGCGTACCCGCTGCCCTAGACTGCGGCAGCCATGCGCATCATTCCGCTCAACCGCCGCGACTACCGCGAGACCGAGTCCGCCATGCGCGGCTTCACCACCGCGCGCGGTGCCGACACCGCAGACGAGCTCTGGCTGGTCGAACACGACGCCGTCTTCACCCAAGGCATCGCCGGGCGCGACACGCATGTGCTGGCCGCCGGCAGCATCCCCGTGCTGCGCACCGACCGCGGTGGGCAGGTCACCTACCACGGGCCCGGGCAGGTGGTGGCCTACCCGCTGGTGGACTTGCGCCGCTTGGGCATCTACGTGAAGGAGTACGTCTTCCGCGTCGAGCAGGCGGTGCTGGACACGCTGGCCGACTACGGCATCACCGGCCACCGCGTTCGCAGCGCGCCAGGCATCTACGTGCGCCTGGCCGACCCCGGCAGCCATGCGGTGCTGTCGCCCGCTGCCGCCGGCGATGGGTTTGCCGGCCTGGGCAAGATCGCGGCCCTGGGCATCAAGGTCAGCCAGCACCGCACCTACCACGGCGTGGCGTTGAACGTGGCGATGGACCTGGAGCCCTTCAGCCGCATCGACCCCTGCGGCTATGCGGGACTGAAGACCGTGGACCTGCGCAGCCTGGGCGTGACGCTGGGCTGGACCGAGGCCGCAGACGGCTTGGCCCGGCATCTGGCCCGGCGTCTGGTCTGACGCTGGGCGAAGCGTTCTCTGGTCAGAGTGGGGCGGCAGGCCGCAGCCGTTCACGCCTCGTTACACCTGCCCGCTTGCCAAGCCTGGTGGCGGCACCGACCATCAGCGCCAGCCTGGCGGCATTGATGCGTCCTGGCCTGCCCACCACTCAGGAGCCTGCCATGTCCACCTTATCCGCTTGTGTACATCTGGTCTGCGGTGTCGGCGTCTCGCCCCGCAGTCTTGGCTTGATGCTCGTGGCCGCAGTGTCGCTGACGGGTCCGGCCCAGGCCGCGATCACCGTGTTCGAGGGCGTTGGTGCCAACCCGGCGGCGCTGGCGGCCACCCGCGACAGCTTCCGTGCGGCCGTGGGTGGCGGCACGGTAGCGGCTGCCAACGGCGACTTTGGCGGGCTGCGCCGCGAGATCAACTGGGACGGTGTGGGCACCGCCTTTGCCGACCCGGCCTTGTTGCCAGCGAACTTCTTCAACGCCAATTCGCCACGCGGGCTGGTGCTGAGTTCGCCCACGCCCGGCGCCGGGTTTGCCGTCAGCGCCAACACCGGTGAGTCGGTGCCCACGTTGTTCGGGTTTGGCGGCGATTTGCAGGTCTTCAGCGCGCAACGCCTGTTCGCCACCGTGGGCAGCCGCTTTACCGACATCCGCTTCTTCGTGCCCGGCACCAGCACGCCGGCCACCACCCGTGCTTTCGGCGTGGTGTTCGTGGACGTCGAGTCCGACAACGCGGTGGACTTCACCACGCTGGAGTTCTTCGACACCAGCGACCAACTCATCTTCAGCCGCCGCGCGCTGGTGGCCGGCAACCAGGGTTTGAGCTTCCTGGGCGGCGTCGCCGGCGCCGGTGAAAGCGTGGCGCGGGTGCGCATCACCACGCCCGACAACTTCCTCGTCAGCAACGGCGTGCGTTTCAACGAAAGCAACGATTTCGTTGTGATGGACGACTTCCTGTACGCCGCGCCAGTGGCGGTGCCTGAGCCTGCGGGCTGGCTGCTGGCCCTGATCGGGCTGGGCGTGCTGGGTTTGAAGGGCCGGCGGCCGCGTTAACCCGCCTGCGTGACGCCGGCGGCGCGTCCCTGGCGGCACCCCCCGGCCGGCCGCTTGGGCTCAGGGCGCGGCAGTCGCCGGCGCGTTCATCACGAAGCCCGCCACGTCGTCCAGCACCGGCGCCAGCCAGCGCAGGGGCAGGCTGAATGCACCGATCAGCGTCAGGTGGTTGGCGCGTGCATAACGGTGCAGGCTGACCGGCGCACCCGCGGCCTTCAGCCGTGCTGCCAGCGTCGCCGTGTTGCGCTCGGGGTCGACCAGGCTGTCGGTGGCACCTGCCGCCAGAAAGCTGCGCGGCGCCTGCGCACCCGCGAACGCCATGGGCTGGGTGTCGGGCGGGTAGTCGGGGTGGAAGAACACCGGCTGCGCGTCCGGGTTGGTCATGGGCAGGAAGTCGTAGGGCCCCGCCAGCCCGATGAAGCCGGCAAGCTCCTTCGGTGCGTGGCCGGTGGCGGCCAGCCAGCGCGGGTCCAGCGCCAGCATGGCGGCGTTGTAGGCGCCGGCGCTGTGGCCCATGACGAAGACACGTTGCGGGTTGCCGCCGTGGTCGGCCGCGTGCGTCAGCCCCCAGGTCAGCGCCAGCGCGCTGTCGGCCAGGAAGGCGGGGAAGCGCACCTCGGGGTAGAGCCGGTAGTCAGCCACCAGCGTCAGCATGCCGCGCGAGGCCAGGGCGGCGCCGACGAAGCCGTACTGCGCGCGCTCGCCGCTGTTCCATGAACCGCCGTAGAAGAAAACCACCACCGGCCACCCGCCGGGCGGTGCTGCGCCGGCGGGGCGGTAGATGTCCAGCCGCTGGCGCGGCAGGGGGCCGTAGGCGAGGTCGACGACCCGGGTGTGGTCTTCGGAAGCGGCCAGTGCGTTCAGCGTGGCCAGGGGCGCACATGCCGCAGTGGCCAACAGCAGAACCACGGCGCCCAGGCTGATGAAAAGGGTCGGTTTGAACCAGGACATGGGGTCAGCTTACGCGTTGTGCGCCAGGCGCAGTTGCTCCACAAGCCGCTGCGCGTACACCGGCAGGGCACTGAGCTGCCGCACGCAGACCAGCAGGCGCCTGATGAGGTAGGGGTCGGACAGCGGCAGCACCTCGATGGCCATGGTGCGCGCGGCGCGCTGGGCCGTGGCTTCGGGCAGCATGGCCACGCCGACGCCGCGCTCGATGAGCCGCAGTTGCGCGCCAAAACTGGGCACCCGCACGCGGTAGTTCAGCCGGTGGCCGCGGTCTGCGGCGCGCCTTTCCCAGGCGTCTTGCAAGGCGCTGCCTGCGGTCAGGCCGACGATGTCGTGGCCGTCGCCCAGGCTGATGGACACCTGCCGCCCCTGCGCCTCCTGCGCAAGACGGTGGCCGCGCGGCACCACCAGGGCAAAGCGGTTCATCACGAAGGGGAAGGACTCCAGCCCCTTGACGCCGGTGCGCTCGGTGACGAAGGCGATGTCGGCGCGGCCGTCCTTCAAGGCCTGCACGGCCTCGTCGCCGGCCGCCTCGGTCACCGACACGTTGACCTGGGGGTGGCGGGCCAGGAAGTCACCCAGGGTGTCGGGCAGGTACTCGCGGATCGCTGCCGACGTGCCGACCAGCGCGATGTGGCCCTTCATCCCGCGGGCGTGCGCCTGCAGGTCCTGGCGCAGCCGATCGGCCTGTTGCAGCACAGTGCGCGCATGCTGCGCCAGGGCCAGGCCGGCGGCAGTGGGCAGCACGCCGCGGCGGCCGCGCACCAGCAAAGGCGTGGTGAGTGTGGCTTCCATGCCCTGCACGCGGGCGCTGGCCGCCGCCAGCGACAGGTGGCTGGCCCGCGCCCCGGCGGTGATGCTGCCGTTGTCGACCGTGTGCAGGAACAGCCGCAGGTCGGTGAGTTCGAAGCTCACTGGACTACCCTGCGCGCTGCGCGCTTCGGGATGAGCGCTTGGGAGCGGCCCGGCGCGCTCATGCGGCCCCCGCCGGCAAGGCCTGCCACCGCAGCGCCGGCGGGGCCGCGTCGCCCAACAGGCTGCCCACCAGCCGCTGCGTGGCCCCGGGCAGGTCCGCCAGCCGGCGCACGCACAGGCGCAGCGCGAAGGTGGCGAAGTGGTCGGTCAAAGGCACGATGCAGATGTCCAGCGCGCGTACCTGGCGCAGCGCGGTGCTGAGCGGCACCAAAGCCACACCCGCGCCGCGTGCCACCAGGCGGCACTGCTCGTCGAAGCCGCTGACGCGGATGCGGTAGTTCAGCTGCCGCCCGCGCTGTATGGCGCGGTGGTCCCAGATGTCTTGCAGTGCCGTGCCGACGGGCAGGCCGATCACATCGCACGCGTCAGCCAGCGCCAGGGCGATGGGGCCGGACTGCGCGGCTTGCGCCAGCGGGTGGGCAGGCGGTGTGACAAGCACCAGGCTTTCGGGGTGGAAGACGAAGGATTCGAGCTCGAAGACATCGGTGTGTTCGCGCACGATGCCCACCTCGGCCGTGCCGTCGACCAGCGCAGCGACCACCACGTGGCCGGGCGCCTCTTCGACGCGCAGATTGACGTGCGGATGGACTTGCAGGTAGCCGGCCAGCCGGTCGGGCAGCACCTCGTGCAGGGCCACCGTGTTGCACAGCAGCCGCACCTGCATCTTCATGCCGTGGCCGTGCTCGGCCAGGCCGCCGTGCAACCGTTCCATCTGCTGCAGCAGCGTGCGGGCGTGCAGCACCAGCACCTGGCCGTTAGCCGTGGGCGTCACGCCCCGGGCCTCGCGCGTGAGCAAGGCCGCGCCCAGCGTGTCTTCCATCGCCAGCACGCGCGCGCTGGCAGCGGCCAGGCCCAGGCGCGAAGCCTCGGCACCGGCCGTGATGCTGCCGGCGTCCACCACGTTGAGGAAGAGACGAAGGTCGACGAGATCGAAGCGGAAGGTCATCTCAGTGCAGGGTTTGGCGTGCCTTCTGTTTGGACAGAGGCTGGCTCTGCATATCGCGAATTTTCAAGAGTCTGACAGCCGCGCAGACTTCTCTCATCGCGGGCCAGGGCCAGCGGCACCGCCGCAGCCCCACCGCACGAGGAACGCCATGAACGCTGTACTTGCCGAACCGCTCGACTTCAACCCAGGCCAGGTGCTGCCGCTGCCGCTGCCGTTGCTGCCTTGCCCGCCCGAGCTGGCGGCTCTGGTGGCCGGCATGGCAGCCGGTGAGCAGCGCGCTTTGGAACGCTTGTACCGGCTGACCATCCACAAGGTGTTCGCCCTGGCCCTGCGCATCGTGCGCTGTCGCGCCACGGCCGAAGAAGTGGCCGAGGACGTGTACGTGCAGATCTGGCACAGCGCCGCGCGCTACGACCCCCAGCGCGGCTCGCCGCTGGCCTGGGCACTGACGATCTGCCGCAGCCGCGCCATTGATGCGCTGCGCCGCGCCGACAGCGCCATCGTCGATGCCGACCCCACCGAGCGGCTGGACGCCATCGTGCAGCAGCTGCCCGGTCTGCAAGACCTGCTGCAAGCAGCGCAGGACAACGCTGCGCTGCATGGGGCCTTTGCCAAGCTGCGGCCCGAACAGCGCCAGGTGCTGACCCTGGCCTTCTTCCGCGGCCTCACGCACCCGGAGATCGCCGCGGCCTCGAAGCTGCCCTTGGGGACAGTAAAGTCCCTCATCCGCCGCGCGTTGAACACCCTTCGCGCGGAGCTTCGACCCGCCTGATGCCGTGGCGGCTTTCTGCGATGACCCCCGACGACCCGCCACCGGCCGACCCGAATGACGATGCCGAGCGGCTGATGAGGGAAGAACTCGACCCCGACGCGTTGTCGCCCTCGCGGCGCGAGGCGCTGCTGCGCCGCATCCTGCAGCGCACCGGTGGCGGGCCACCGCTGGGACCGGCGCCACCGCCCAAAGTGCCTCCACGGCGCGACTGAACACAGCCGGCACGGCGCTCAGGCGCCGACTCATTCCGGCGTGATGCGCAGTTGCGCGATCAGCCGACTGGCCATGGCCGCGTCGCGCAGCAGCGCCGCCGCGGTCTGCTCGGCGTTGCCGTAGACCGCTTGCGATCCGAAGACTTCGAACTGCGCTTGCATCCCGGCGTCTTGCGTGGCCGTGCGCAGGGCCGTGCCCAGGCGCTCGACCACCGCCGCAGGCAAGCCGGCCGGGCCCAGCAGCGCCAGCAGCACGTGGAACTCCACACCCGCGTAGCCAGCCTCGGCGTAGGTGGGCACGTCGGGCAGCGCCCGGTTGCGTTGCGCGCCGGCGTAGGCCAGGGCTCGCAGGCGCCCGGCACGCACCTGAGGCACGGCCAGCGGGCCGTAGTAGTGCGCAGCCGTTATGCGCTGTCCGACCAGATCGGACAGCGAATCGACGTCGCTCTTGTAGGGCACGTACAGGAACTGCGCCCCCGACGCCTGGCGCAGCAACTCAGAGGGCAGGTGCGTGACGCCACCGGGCCCGGCGTAGGCCAGGGCCAGGCCGCCGGGGGTGCTCTTCGACAGTTCGACCAACTCGCGCACCGTCTGCGCCGGGTGTGCTGCCGGCACCACCAGGAAGGGCGCGGTGCGGCTGACGCTGCCGATGGGCGTGAACGAGGTCAATGCGTCGTAGCGCGCGCTGCGGTAGAGCATGGGCCCGGTCTGCAGGGCGGGTGACAGGGTCAGCAGCAGGGTGTAGCCGTCGGGCCGGGCCTCGGCCACGGCGGCGGTGCCCAGCGTGGTGCCCGCACCGGGGCGGTTCTCGATCAGCACCCGCTGGCCGAGTTCGGCCGCTAGGCGCTCGGCCAGGGCGCGGCCGCGCACATCGGGCGAACTGCCGGCGCTGAAGGGCACGACCAGTCGCACCATCTGCTGGGGGTAGGGTGCTTCCTGGGCCTGGGCCTGTGCCGGTGGCCAGGTCAGCGGCAGGGCCAACAATCCGATGCCCGCAGTCAGAACCTGGCGTCGGCGCGGGAGTTGTTCGACGGGTCCAGCGGGGTACTTCATCACAGCGTCGGCCGCCTCCAGGGTGGGCGCCCGTTGCACCGCAGCACAAGCATGGGGCCGGCTCCCCGCAGTGTCAATTGCGTCGGTGTCCGCAGCACAGTCTCGCGCAGGCCCACAGAAAAGCGGTGCTGCGGGCTGTCGCCGCCGGCCGCCAGCAGCCCGCACAGTTGCAATCCGACCGGGTCTGTCTGGGGCGGTGTCGCGAACTTGCCGAGCCGCTGAATCGTTGGCCGCCGTGTCCGCTGCGGACGCGGGCTGAAACCTCACCGCGGCGTGAAGTCTCGGTGATACGCCGGGGAGGCTTGCGCGCTGGAATCGGGGACGCGCTGGACCAAACCGCACCCGACCGCAACCCGCCGAGCCAACCCATGCCCTGCAACCCGATGCTGCTGCCGCGCGACTCCGATGAGCCCACACCGACCTGATTTGGCCCCGGCGCCCCGCGCCGCCCGCCCGGGCCTGCGGGTCAGCGCCATCGTCCCCGCCCGCAACGAGGCGCTGTGCATTGCCGCTGTGGTGAGTGGCCTGCTGGCCCAGCGCACGGCCGCGGGCGCGCCCCTGTTGTGCGAGGTGGTGGTGGCTGATAACGGGTCCAGCGACGGCACTGCCGCCGCGGCGCTGACCGCCGGTGCGCGGGTGATTGCCGTGCCGCAGCCAGGCTACGGCCGGGCCTGCTGGCACGCTGCCCAGGCCAGCGTGGGTGAGGTGCTGCTGTTTGTGGACGGTGACGGCGCGGCCAGTCCGGCGCAGGCCGGTGTGCTGCTGGCTGCACTGGACGACGGTGCCGCACTGGTGGTGGGTGTGCGCCAGCACATCGAACCCGGCGCGATGGGCTTGAGCCAACGCTTGGGCAACCGCCTGGCCTGCGTGTTGATGCGCTGCATCTGGCGCATGCCGGTTCAGGATCTGGGGCCCTACCGCGCCATCCGCCGCGACGCCTTCGACGCACTGGACATGCAGGACCGCAACTTCGGCTGGACCGTGGAGATGCAAGTGCGCGCCCACGTGCTGGGTCTGCAGGTGGTTGAGGTGCCGGTGAACTGGCTGGCCCGTGCGGCTGGCGTGTCCAAGATCAGCGGCACCCTGCGCGGCGTGGTGGGTGCGGGCCTGGGCATCCTCGGAATGATCGCGCGCTTGTGGTGGCGCGAAAAACAGCGCCTGCCTGCCTTGCCCCGCCCGACTTGTTCGCCCCTTGCTGAACGCGCACTCTCACCCCACCCCACCCCACCGCAGTAACAGGAGCATTCGATGATTCAAAGAACTTGGTTGAAGACCGGCATTGCCGCCACGTGGGCGCTTGCCGCTGGCGTCGCCTTGGCCTCGGGTTCCGATGGCGGCGGCAGCGCTGGCACCGGCGACAGCGCGCTCTACAACTCCGGCAAGGGTGTGTACGCAGCCAAGTTGGCCTGTGGCGGCTGCCCGCTGGCCGGCAAGACGCTGGACGCCACGTTGGCCCGCGAGGTGCTGGCCAAGAAAGTCAGCGTCAGCCTGTCAGAACAGGAATCTGCGGCACTGACGGTCTACCTCAAACGCCGCTTCAAGCTTTGAGGCCGCCCGCCCGCCCCTTCACCAACCCGATCCCAAAGGCACCATGACGATCTGCACCTTCACCCTTCACGCCTTGCCGACCCGGACCGCACTCGCCGCTGTCTTGGCGCTGGGTCTCCCGCTCTCTGCACTGGCCGAGGGCGACTCGCCCTGGTTGCCCATCCCCGGCGACTTGTCGATCAGCGTCAACCAGACCCAGCAGAGTGGCAAGTCCGCCTACATCGGGTCCACCGAGCTGGCGCTCACGGCCATCACCGGCGGCGGCGCTGACAAGTACACCCGATCGACCACGCAGCTGCGGCTGGGCTACGGCATCAGCGACTCGCTGTCGGTCGATGCCACCGTGGGCAATGGCAAAGTCAAAGTAGGCCGGGCCGACAACGACAAGGGCCAGACCGATTCGGTCATCGGCTTGAACTGGCGCGTTCTCGACGAGTTCGAGAGCCCTGGCGTGCCGACCCTCACGCTGCGTGCTGCGGCCATCTTCAAGGGCTCGTACGACGGTGGTCGGCTGGCCGCATTGGGCAACGACGCCAACGGCGTCGAGATCGGCGTGCTGTTGGGCAAACAGCTCAGCCCCTGGTTTGCGCTGTGGGCCGAGGCCGGTTTGCAAAACCGTTCTGACAACGTGCCCAACGCCAGCTACTACAGCCTGAATGGCCGCTTCAACGTGGCGCCGCAGTGGAGCCTGAACCTGGGTGTGGCCAACAAGAAGTACAGCGGCAACCTGGACATCGGCGGCCCGGGCTTTGCACCCACCCGCTTCCAGCAGGTGCGTGCCGAGCGCACGCTGGTGAAGGGCGGTGTGGCCTGGGCCTTTGCTGGCAACCAAGGTCTGGCGCTGAATCTGGCCAAGGTCACCAGTGGACGCAACACCGTCAAGGACGACTCGGTGGTCGGCCTGTCCTACACCTACGCTTTCTAACAGGCAGGGCGGCGTTGCGGCCCTTGCGGCCACTGCGGACGCTGCGGCCCTTCTGGTCATTGCTGGCCGTTTCGCTTTTGTCCACGGCAGGCGCAGCCCTGCTGGTGTGGGGCGGCGCGTCGGGTCCGCAAGGCGCGGCTGGCAGGCAACTGCTGGCCGTGCTGGCGGCCACCGGACTTGGCGGTGCCGCCGTGCTTTGGGTGCTGCTGGACCGGCGTCTGCAGGCCGTGTCCTTGCCCGCCGTGTTGGCCCTGGGCCTGTGGTTGCGCTTGGTGGCCCTGCAGGCTGGTCCGCTGCTTGAAGACGACCACTTCCGTTACCTCTGGGACGGCATGCGCACGGCCACCGGCCTGGACCCGTACCGCCTGGCGCCGGCCGCGTTCTTCGCCGACCCCACCTGGGCGCCGCATTGGCAGGCGGTGCTCAGCGGCATCAACAACCCGGACCTGCCCACCATCTACGGCCCGGTGTTGCAGTGGCTCTTCGCCGCCGCCCACGCGCTGACGCCGGCGCGCTTGCCGGGCTTGCTGGGAATCCTGCTGGTGCTTGACATGGCCTTGCTGGCCTTGATGGCCCGGATGGGCGCGCCGCGCCGCGCGCTGTTGGTGTACGCGCTGCACCCGCTGGTATTGAAGGAATCGATAGCCAGCGCCCACCCTGATGCGGTGTTGGCTTTGTTGCTGTTGCTGGCGCTGCTGGCGTGGCAGCGCCAGCGTGCGTGGACGCTGGGCTTGGTGCTGGGCGCGGCCTTGTGTGCCAAGGTCGCTGCGCTGGTGCTCTTGCCTGTGCTGTGCCTGCCAAGCCGCGGCACGCTGTTCGCCTGGTCGTGGCGGGTGGTGTGGGCCTGCAGCTTGACGGTCGGGCTGCTCTACCTGCCGTTCTGGTGGGCCGGGGGCAGCGATGCCGTGGCCCTGGGCGCCTTCGCGCGAGATTGGCGTTTCAACCCGCTGCTGTACCGGCTGGTGGAAGGGCTGGTGCCGGCCAGCGCTGCGCGCGCCTGGGCCGCGGCGTTCATCCTCGGGGCCATCGCGGTGCTGGTCTGGCGTTGGCGCACCACCAGGCCGGGCGCGCCGCCGCCGCTGGACGCGGCGCTGCTGTGGCTGCTGCTGTTCTCACCCGTGCTCAACCCCTGGTACTGGCTGTGGGTGCTGCCGCTGGCATTGCTCAGGGGCCAGGGCTGGCTGGCGGCGGCCGTGCTGGCCGCGCCGCTGGCCCACCTGAACTCTGCTGTGTTGGCCGAGGCCGGTGTGACCCTGTTCACGTTGCCGGCGGGCCCGTACACCGTGATCGACAGTGCCTGGGCTGTTCAGCTCGGCGCGTTGGGTCTGGCCTGGCGCTTTCGCCAACGCCTGGCGCTCTGACGGCCGACGTCAACCACATCTGCCGGCCTGTTGGGTCGCAACCTGTGGCGATCCCGGCAACTGACATCAGGCAATGCAGCGCGAACGCCGTGCCGGTCACCGATCGCCGACCACGGTGGGCGCGACCACAACCCGCCCTGCAACAGCTGCTCCCCGTGGCGTTCGGGCGTCCAGCAACAGCGGCGGCCGCCGGGTCGGGTCTTGCGACCAGGCGCGCAAAACCGCCACTGGCAATTGCGGCACGCCGGGGTATCGATGGCGAATTCGGGCCTTGAGATCGGGCCAGGTTGGCGGCGTGCCGTCGGACCGCGACGTTCCAGCCGCGGCCAGTATCAGCAGCGCAGAGAGCGGCAAGCGCGGAGCCTGGTTGCACGCCAAAAATGATAGCGGCGCTGCGAGCACAAGGCCGGCAGCGCCACAGAGGAGATAGCGACGACGCTCAGAGCACGGGGATCGGATCGGCCGTCTCGCTGGTCGGCGGCACCACGCCGTTGACTTCCAGCGGCTTGCCGGTCTCGGTCTTGGCAAGCGATGCCGCAAACTGCGAAAACGCCGTGGCAGTGCCCAGAGCGGTCGCCGGCAGGTCGCTCATGCTGGCCTGGGGTGGCGGCGCAGGCGCTTCCTGCGGGTTGTCGCCGCAAGCAGCCAACAACATAGACAAGCCCACTGCCGTCAGGGTCGGTTTGATGTTCATGGCGGCTCCCTTCACTGGCTGCCCGGGATGGGCGTGAACAAGTACGGGAAGCCCGGCAGCAGCGGCACCACGGCCTGGTCGACAGCGTCATGCAGCTTGAACACCGTGTTGTTCAGCGCCAGCGGCACCTTGCTCGGGTTGCAGTCCAGCCCGAAGCCCAGCGCGTTGGCGTTGCCATTGGCCACGCACAGGCCGCCCATCACCGCCACCAGCGAGATGTCGACCACGTCGTCCTTGGGCCGGCGGCCGTTCGGGTAACCCGCGTTGTCGCTGCCACCGGCCAGGATGTTGCCGACGATGCCCAGGCGGTTCTGCATCGCAAAGGGCACGGCGGCGATGGCGGTGTTCAGGCGCAGCATCTCCGAGCCCACCACGTTGGCAGGCTTGTTCACGCCAGTGATGCCGGTGAGAAAGGTCGTGACGAGGTCGTTGCGCGGGAAGTTGGTGGGCGCCGTGTTCGGCAGGGCCAGCGCGATTTCCAGCAACGCGGGCAGGGTGGGGTTCGTTACGTAGTCGATGAACTGGCCGTCGCCGCGCGGGGCCGAGGCGTTGAACTTGTCCTTGTCCTTCAGGCCGATGACCAGTTCGTTCACCAGCGGCATGCCCAGGCGCGAGACCTGCACCCAGGCGCCGCCCGACTTCTCGGCCGCCTGGTGACCCGACGGCGGGTTCGGGTTGAGCAGGCGCGACTGGCGCAGGCTGGCCGTGGTCCAGCCGCCGATGACGGACTCGCCGCCAGCGGTCAAGCAGCTCTTGTGTACTTCCATCGCCAGCGTGGTGACGTTGGCGTCGTCGATGGTGTTGGGCGCGGCGTTGATCAAGGCTGGGTTGGTGATGACGGCCACGGGCGCGTTCACCAGATCAAACACCACGCCCAGATTGACGGCGAACGGGTCCTTGCGCTGACCCACGAACACCTTGGCCGGCATCGCGCAACCGGGAATGTTGACGCTGTGGATGTGCTTGGCGGCGTAGGCCGCGTAGTCGGGAATGGTCTTGACGCCAATGTTGTCGACCGGCTTGTCGAAGGTGGCGCTGCCGCCCACGACATTCGTGATGGTCGACGTGGTGCCCGTGCGGCGGTCGCCCCGTACCAAGGTCAGGTTGAAAGTCTCCGCCAGGTTCAGGTTGGCGTCCCGCACGTTGGCCACTTGGCCGAACTGGACCAGCGGGATGGCCACGTTCTTGCCGCCGATGGGCAGCGTCTGGCCGTTACCGCCGCTGTTGAGCGTGTTGTTGAAGCGAAACTGGAAGGTCAGGTCCTCGCGCGCATCGCCGTTGTTGTCGAGGTGTATTTCGTACAGCGCGTTGGGGTCCATCACGAAGTAGTTGGGGCCGCCATACGGAGCTTGCAGCGGCTGGTAGTTGGCGATGACGGTGACGTAGTCGCTGCGGCCGGCCTCGTAGCTGTTGAACATGTAAAAGTCGGTGCCGTCCACCTTGGGGGTGGTCGTGATGCTTGGTGCCTCGCGGTGGCTGGAGGCTTGCGCCAGCCCGGTGCAGGCCAGCAGGACGGCGGCGGCCAGCGGCGCGGCGCGGAAATGTTTGATTCGCATGGGATGTTCTCCTGGGGTTGGCGGCATATGCCGGCAGGGGTCCTTACGCCGCACCCCGGTCGGTGGATGCATGCCGAGTGAATTACTCGGAGATGCGGCCGTCTGCATCCATTCGGGTGCGTCGTGCGTAAGCCAGCACACCAGCCACAGCCGACCGGAGAACCCACCATGAGTCCAGCCTTGCAACTTGCCCGCCGCGCGCTTGCCGCATCGGCCCTCGTCCTGTCGGCATGCCTGCCCTGGGCCGCGCATGCCGATCCCGTCACCTACGACGCCTTTCTGGAAGGCAGCGGGATCTCGGTCTACAGCGCAACCGGTGCGACGACCGGCGCCGGCGCCTGGAGCGGCACGCTGGCCGACTCCCCCTTCCCCGTGCCGACTTTGCCGCTGTCGCTGCTGACGGTCGTGAACTACACCTACGACGCAGTGAACAACCTGCTCGCGGGGGACTTCGAGTTCACCTCGCAAGACTTCAACTCCACCATCACGGGCCTGCTGTCTGGCAGCTTTCTGTCTGGCGACTTCGACCTCGGCGGTCAACTGTTCGTGAACTACGACATCCGCCGCGGTACGGGGACCTTCAACGGCGCCAACGGGTACCTCATCGCCTTGCTGGACTTCACGCCTGCCGTCGGGGGCTTCGGGACCTACGCGGAAGTCGCCACCGGGCAGTTCAGCGTGCCCGAACCGGCCACGTCGGCGCTGGTGGGCATGGGCCTGCTGGGCCTGCTGTGGTTGCGACGCACGGCCCGCATGCCCCTGGCGCGCGCCACCTGAAACCGCGCCGCTAAACTTGGGGGCATGAGCACGCTTAACCCCCCCACCTACGACGCCAGCGCCAAGCAAAAGGCGCAGGCCAAGACCTCGCGCATCCCGATCAAGATCGTCGCTGCCGAGGCCCACGAGGTGCTGCGCAAGCCCGAGTGGATCCGCGTCAAGGCGGGCAGCCCCAGCACGCGTTTCTACGAGATCAAGCAGATCCTGCGCGAGCACAAGCTGCACACGGTGTGCGAAGAGGCGAGCTGCCCGAACATCGGCGAATGCTTCGGCAAGGGCACGGCCACCTTCATGATCATGGGCGACAAGTGCACGCGTCGCTGCCCCTTCTGCGATGTGGGCCACGGCCGCCCCGACCCGCTGGACGCCGACGAGCCGCTGAACCTGGCCAAGACCATCGCCGCGCTGAAGCTGAACTATGTCGTCATCACCAGCGTCGACCGTGACGACCTGCGTGACGGCGGCGCCGGGCACTTCGTCGACTGCATCCGCAAGACGCGCGAACTCTCGCCGCGCACGCAGATCGAGATCCTGGTGCCCGACTTCCGTGGCCGCATGGACCGCGCGCTGGACATCCTGAAGGCCGCGCCACCCGACGTGATGAACCACAACCTGGAAACCACGGCGCGCCTGTACAAGGAAGCGCGGCCGGGCTCGGACTACCAGTTCAGCCTGACCCTGCTGCAGCGCTTCAAGGCCGAGGTGCCTGGCGTGCCCACCAAGAGCGGCGTGATGGTCGGCCTGGGCGAGACCGACGAGGAGATCCTGCAGGTCATGCGCGACATGCGCGCGCACGACATCGACATGCTCACCATCGGCCAGTACCTGGCCCCCAGCGGCCACCACCTGCCGGTGCGGCGTTACGTGCATCCCGACACCTTCAAGATGTTCGAGCGCGAAGCCGCTGCCATGGGCTTCAGCCACGCTGCCGTCGGTGCGATGGTGCGCAGCAGCTACCACGCTGACCAGCAGGCCCACGCTGCCGCGGTCGCCCGGGCCGGTTGAGCAGCACGTAGCCGGCCTGCGGCGCGGGGAGTCCCCACCCGCCGTCCGGCCACCCGGCGCCAGACGTGACAGGATGTGTCCACGTCGTCATCATCCGCGGCCCGTCCGACCGACGATCCCTGGCCTTGGGCTGCGGGGCCGGTTCGGCACGGGCCCCGGAGACCTGCCCATGGACGTCCCATCCCCATCCCCTTACCCGCTGCGCCCTTGGATGGGCCAATACGGCACGCACATCGCCCACAGGCTGGGCACGCCCGTGCACGGCAACCTGCCGGCCATGGCCGACGCAGCGGTGCAGCGCTTTGCGGCGCAAACGGCGTTCAC
>JANNWL010000279.1:0-7362 GCA_031414735.1 Burkholderiales bacterium
CTTCATCACCTCGCAGATCACGGCAGCAGGCGCCAGCCCGGCCATGCCGGCCAGGTCGCAACCGGCCTCGGTGTGCCCGGCGCGCATCAGCACGCCACCGTCCTGTGCCTGCAGCGGAAAGATGTGCCCCGGCTGCACCAGGTCAGCCGGCCCCGCGCCGCGCGCCACGGCCGCCTGCACCGTGCGTGCGCGGTCGGCGGCCGAGATGCCGGTGGTCACGCCCGTGGCGGCCTCGATCGACACCGTGAACGCGGTGCCGTGCTTGGTGCCATTGCGCCCGGTCATGGGCGGCAGCTGCAGGCGTTCGCAGTGCTCGCGGGTCAGCGTCAGGCAGATCAGGCCGCGCGCATGGCGCGCCATGAAGTTGATGGCTGCGGGCGTGACGTGTTCGGCCGCGATCACCAGATCGCCTTCGTTCTCGCGGTCTTCCTCGTCAACCAGGATCACCATGCGGCCAGCAGCCAGCTCGGCCACGAGCTCGGGGACGGGGGAAATGGGCATTTGGGGATTGTAGGCGGGGGGCAAAAGCAACAAGGCCGGCCCGTATGGGCCGGCCTTGTTGCCGGAATGACCTTGCGACAGACCGAACCGTGCTTACGACTGGTCAGTGAAGACTCAACCAGCGCGCAAGCGCCGCGAAAGCCCTAAGCCGGCGAGTGCAAGAGCAACCAGCACCAACGAGCCCGGTTCCGGAATCGTGCCAGGGGGGCTCGTTGACGCCAGCCGCCCTACCGTGATCTGGTCGAAGCCGATTACATCGTAGCTGCTGCTGTCACTGGGCGTAACCTGCGCGATCCTGAAAAGAATGCGGTCGAAGTCAGTCGCAGAGCTGAAGCCGTAGAAGAGTACGGAGCCGTTTGTAACCAGACTCCCGGCCGGCCGGGCAAGCGTGAGGACCTCCCCCTGTTGAGTCCCGTCAAACAAGATCATTGTGAGAACGCCGTCGAAGTCGCTGAAGTCCGTGGCGTCAAACCCAAAGGCTTGGTACCTTGCGCCAAGGTTCAAACTAAAAACGCCGTCGCTTTCCCACCACGCTCCCGTGGGAGACGGATTCCCGGCGCCGGCTCCCGTGGTGTTGTACCGCCCAGCAGCGGGAGAGCTTTTCACAGAGCCTCGCAGGCCAAAATTCAAAGAGTTATTCGGCGGGTTGGGATTCTGGACTATCAAATCAGTTTGAGTGATGGTCGACGTACCACCAAGCAGCGACAAGCTTCCGCCAGCTGGGACGCTGCTGGCACCAAAGGTCTCACGCCGAATGCCCGACGTGTTGAGGGTGGCTTCGAAGCCGGCACGCACCGTGGTGAATGCCGAGCCGACGGGTATGACGCCATTCGCAGCTTGATCATTGGCGTCGTAGCCAATCACCACTGCCGCCGTTGCTTGTGCAGCCGCCAAGGCCAGCCCACCAGTTACAAAGCACTTCAGTACCGCGCGTAGGGTGTTCATATCCAGACTCCAAGAGGTTTCGCTGCGGCGTGCCGCGTGTTGCATGTACGGGTAGCAAGAACCCAGCCAGTGACACTAATATGATAACAATCAAGTACTTAGGCTGACCCCCCCGAGTCAGGCGGGGGGGTCGCTGTAAAGTTCATCGACACCGGCACAGCAGCCAGTGTGTGAACAAAGTCTTCGGCTTGCCGTGTCAGCCGCAGGCGCAAGTCCGCGCCGACGGCGGTCCCAGAGTGAAACGCCCACCCGGGGCTGGCGGGCAGCTGTTCCAGGGCGGGCCAGGTGACAAAGCCCTGTCCCGGACCCACGATGCAGGGCGCGAGGTAGACCAGCACCTCGTCCACGAGGCTAGCCGCGAGCAAACTTGCATTCAGCCGTGGACCGGCTTCCACGTGCAGTTCATTGATGTCGCGGGCTGCGAGTGCCGCAAACAGCGCCACGAGGTTCACCGCCCTCGCTGCGGTGGGCGATGTATGCGGCGACAGGTCAAGCACCTCGACGCCGGCCGCCTGCAGCGCCAGCGCCCGCGCTGGGTCAGCATTGGCGCAGGCCACGATCGTCCGTCCAGGCGCCGCCACCAATCGAGCGCCCACCGGCAGTCGCAGTTGCGAGTCGACCACCACGCGGGTGGGTTGCCAGAGGGATGGCACCAGCCGGACGTCCAGCCGCGGGTCGTCGGCCAGCACAGTGCCGATGCCCGTGAGCACGGCCGAGGCGCGGCGCCGCCAGGCGTGCCCGTCTGCCCGGGCGGCCTCGCCAGTGATCCACTGACTGACACCGTTTTCCAGGCTGGTGCGGCCGTCCAATGTCGCCGCCACCTTCAGCCGCACCCAGGGCCGTTGCCGGAGCACGCGCGAAAAGAATCCGATGTTCAAGTCCCAAGCGGCAGCTGCCAAGTCCGGTGCCGCTGCGTCGACCTGGATTCCTGCGGCCCGAAGCCGGGCGATGCCGAGGCCGCAGACATCTGGATAGGGGTCCTGAAGCGCCACCACCACGCGTGCCACCCCGTGTTCAATCAAAGCATCGCAGCAGGGTGGTGTGCGCCCATGGTGTGCACAAGGCTCCAGGGTCACCCACGCGGTGGCGCCGCGTACCGAGTGTCCAGCGCTGGCGGCGGCGCGAAGTGCCACAACCTCCGCGTGGGGGCCGCCGGCTTGTTGGGTGCTGCCTGTACCCAGGACACGACCGTCTTCTGTGCCTAGAACGCAACCGACTCGGGGGTTTGGTTGGCTGACGCCAATAGCGTCGTGGGCGAGCTCCAAAGCCTGTTTCAGCCGTTGTCGGTCCAAGGCGTCGCGGCTCATCCGGTAAAGGCAGTGTCAGCGGTCATGCCGCGGGCAGTGTCGCTCACGGTGGGTTGTTGTAGGTCGCCGACCCGTCTTGATGCAGCAGGGTGTTGGAGTTGACGAAGTCGCCCGCGTTGGCCACGTCGGTGGGGCAACTGTGCACGGCAGAAATTACCAGGAAGTTTTGGTTCACAAGCGCCGCCTTTGCCTTGCCGCCCCCGACCGTGTAGTCCAGCGGGTGGTCGGCATTCCTGGCGCCGGCCGGGTTGTCGGCGGCCAACGGCGTATAGCGGCACACCGCGTAGTTCCCTGCACCCGCAGCCGCAATTCCCCACGGCACACCGGCGCCCAGGGCCCGCGGCGCAATCCGTGTCCGGCCGGACCAAGTGAAATTAATGTTGGAGAACACGGCGCAAAAGTACGTCACCACCTGCCTGGTCGCGGCCACGGCGGCGTCGCTGCTGCTGTCATCAAAGCAGGCGGTACCTGGCCCTGGGTGACCGGCGCTGGTGAGTTCAAGCACTGTGTCCAGGTTCAGCGTGCTGGCCGACGGAAACTCCGCTTCTGCTGCGGTGGGCTGCACTGCAGTCGATGCAAATCGCACATAGCCACTGACCAACTGAGCCGTCGTGTTGTTGCTGCAGGCAGCGACATCAGCAGCCACGACCGTGGCTGTGGTGACGCCGGCGGCCAGGTTGCACACGCCGGTGATCAGCCCGCTGAAGTTGTTAAACACCCAGGCGACCGTGCCCGCGGCAGGTTGGGGCGGAACAAACACACTGGTGCCGGTACCCACCAGGTCCTTGGCCAGCAAAGGCACACTTGCGCTGCGGCCGATCGGCTGCAACATCGCACCCGACTGCTGGGGCAGGGCCATCGAGGCCCCAACCTCGGGCGAGATGCCGGCGATGGCGCTGTTTAACTGCACAGTCTGCGTCACGCCTGCGCGGTCGACCCAGCTGACGCTGCTGGTGACCGTCTTCAGACGCGGATACAGAGCTGCGGGAACGGTTCGAGTGGGTGTGTAGCTGGCGTTCACGCCGTTCAACACCGCCTCGTTGACTGAAATGATCTCCTCGTACTCGACGAAGGCGTTGCCGGCATCGGCTGCCAGCTGACCAAAGCCGCGCGAACGTTCCATGCCTTGCTGGGCCAGTCGGGTGGCTTCCGAGCGCTGTTTCGACACGTCAGCGTTGCTGCGCAGGGTGACCTGCACACCCACAACAGCGAGCATCCCGAAAGCCATGACACCCAGGGCGCAGATGGCTTCGATCAGCGATACGCCGCGCCGCAGCCGTTGAGCGGCGCGGGTCACTCGAAGTCCCTCCAGCTGCCAGGGAGTCGAACGAAAGATCCGGACTGCATACGCATCGCGTCCATCACGTTGCCGACGAGATTGACCGTAGGAGCCGCAGCGGCACCTAGGTTGCCTTCGATGAAGGCGGCCCCTTGAATCTGGCCGTTGCTCAGCCAGTCGCCGTTTTGCGAATAGACAAAACCAAAGATGCGAACGCCGGGCGTGGTGAACAGCACACGCCCAGTAACGACCAGCATGGTCGGGCCAGCGACCAGCGGATTCGCCGGGTTCGGCAGCGAACCAATGTCGCCCGCGGTGTCCAAGGTGAGGTCACCCTGGATCCAGAAAATACGCCCGGGATTGAGGGCCACGCGAGTTGCCAGTTCGGCACGGCAGTCGACCAGCGGGCAGGTGAATTCGACCACTGCTGGTTGTTCACGGTAGGTGTTGGGCCAAGTACCCAGCATCGTTGGAAGAATTCGATTCGGTGCGGCTGTTAGCCCAGTCAATGACGTGTCTGTGAGCACCGCAGCAGCGCTCGATGGTGTGCCAGGCGGCCCCCGCAGCACAAAGGCCGCCGTATTGATTACGGCGCCACTCGGGTTGCCGACGTGCAGCGCCAGTCCGCCACGGTCAGCTTCTGTGTTGTAGGCACTCACCAAGGCGCCGGCTGTCACGTTGCCCGAAACGGTCAGCGCTGCCGCGGGCGGCGTGGCCAACGCGGGCTTGAGCCCGATGAATGCCGTGACAAGCGCACGCCCCTCAGACTCCACGGCGGTCGCGGGGAAGCCCAAGCAGGCGGAGTCCAAACGAGTGCAACCCTGCGATTCGACTCCGATCACGCCAGGGCGGACCACATTCGTGCTCACAAAACGAATCCGGAACGCGGGATAGATGCCGCTGCCCAACCCCGCCGGTGCAGCCACGAGCGCAGCATCATTGGGGCAATTGCAGACCCAGTTCGAGCCATCGAAAACGCAACTGGGCGTGATCATGCCCCCACCGGCCGTCATCCGCGGCGTGATCATTCCGCTTACCGGGTCAATGTTGAGGTAGCGCTGGCGGAAAGAGGTTTGGGCTGTCGTTGCCCCCGCCTCCAGGCAGTTATTGATGATGCGCCCACCGTTGAGCATCGCCAGTGCCCACTCGACACCAGCCTCAGCCGCTTCGAACCCCTGAACGGCGCGAAACTGGTTGACTGAGGTGCGCTGCTCGAAAATGAGGTTGCGGCCGGTGTAGGCGGCCACGAGCGACAACAGGAAGAACAACACCATCACAACGATCAATGAGGCGGCCCCGCGGGGCATCGTTCGGCGAATCACCATGGCTTGCTGCAACTTGCTCATGAAGGACACACCCGAGTGGCCGCTACGGTGGGGTCGCGGACCCAGTCGTTACGTACGCGCACATCGCTGGACAGGCTGCGTTGGATCCGAGGGTCGCTGCGCGCCTCGGCGGTGATATTGATCAGGATTCGTTGGATCACCATTTCCGGCCAACAGTCGGTACTGCCGTCAGGACACAGCTTCGGGCAGGGCAGTCGGGCGCTGACGATCGGCTGGGCATTGAAGGTCAGGTCCGTGACGCGCATCGTGCTGCGGTCAGTTAACTCCTGCGGATTGTTTCCGCCGAGGTTGGTGACGACCACGCCGTTTCCAGCGTCCAGCGTAAAGCCATAGGGCCCTTGGTCCGCGGCGTTGCGCACGAAGCTGAAGACGGTCTGACTAGCCGCGTGAGCGCCCGGTGTTACCTCACTGTTTGTTGATTTCAAGCCGCCTACGCCGCCCTCAGCGACGTAATTTTGTGAGCCCGCAACGTTGCTGCCAGCCCGCCGCAATTGCCGGGTCATGATGTCCATGGTGGCGCGCAGGTCCTGCTGAATCTGCAACTCAAGAAGTAGCCGTCGGTTGTCGACGAGTTGGTTTGAGGTGAGGGTGACCGCAGCGGCGACGACGAACAGACCGATGGTGATGCCCACCATCAGTTCCACCAGCGAGAGGCCTTGCGCCGGAGCTTGTGCGAAGGTACGGAGTCTGGTCACGGTGCGCATGCTGCCTCGCCCAGAGTGGTACCTGCAGGGGAGCACACGGTAGGCCGCCCAGACTGATTCAGGACGTCGTAAAGGTGGCGTGACCCATCTAACCAAGCGGTGACTCTGAACTCCGGCATCGGCGAGCTAACCTGATCGGTCGGGATCGACAGCAACCCCCCCGTCGATGGGTCAAAGGCCACAGCCGCTACACCGAGCGGATAGATGAAGATACCGCGGCTGGTTGGGAGTGACACTGTCCGGACCTCGGTGGCGCCAGCAACGCCGTTGCAGGCGTTGCCTGGGCCAGCCAGACAGTTGCAGCGCTGGGAATTCGCGGCCTGCGCGGGGGTTCCGGCTGAGGTGAAGATTACGTAGCACGCACCATTTACATCGAATACCACCCGCATTGGCACCCCACGCGTCGCGGCCTCGCTCCGCGCGAACTGCAAGTCGGTAACCAGTTGCGAGTTGACGCTGCGCAGCCGCTGTACTTCGATCATGCTGCGAAAGGACGGTGCGGCCACTGCGATGAGGATGGCCATGACCGCCAAGGCGACCAGCAGTTCCGGAAGGGTCAAGCCGCGGCGGAGTTTCATTATCGCGCCCAGCAGCGGCCTGGATCGGGGTTGGCCACGTCGAAGTCGATCGGTGCGACGGCCGCAGCGCCGTAGACCACGTTGCCGCCCCTGATGCGGGCGCCCAGAACTTTGCAGGCGCCGTCCTGGTCTTGCGACTTGCCAGCCACAGCACTGGCCACCACGGCGTACCCGGTGGCGCTGGTGTCCGACAGGGCCAGCGTGTAAAAGCCAGAGGAGGTCGTCGCAGCGAGCCCCAGGCCTGGTGGCGCCGCGCTGATCCCAAGTGTGAGCTGGGCATCGGTCGCGTAGGTCGACTTGTTACCGCGCCAACGCTCTTGCGCCTGCTGGATGGTGGTGATCGCCGTGAAGGCGTCAGCACGGCGGCTCTTGCGCACTGAGTCCAAGAACGACGGCAAGGCAATCGCTGCCAGGATCGCCACGATCACCACGGTGATCATCAATTCGATCAGCGTGAAGCCGCGGTTGCGGCGCGCGGTGGTTTGCATTGGTGTGCTGGGACGCATGGTGAGCGAATTGTGTCCAGCCCCCCCCGGCCACCCTCGACCGCTCGTCACCCGAAACCCCCCGCCCATCGCCAACCCCCGCAACCCCGGGGGTCAGCAGCGAGGGAGTCCGGGGATGCCGCCGGCTGGGCTGCAGGACCGCACCCGGCCCATGATGTTGACGATCTGGTGGATGGCCGCATCGCTGCGGCCGACC
>JANNWL010000280.1:0-5319 GCA_031414735.1 Burkholderiales bacterium
GTGGCGGCCGAGGTCAGCGACCTCAAGGAAGGGCTGGAGATGGTCGAGGAGAAAGCCCGTGCCGAGCTGGGCATGGTGCGGCCCGACGAGATCCTGGTGCAAGTGACGCAGCGTCGCTGACGCGGGGTGCAGGTGCTCGACACGCTGCTTGAGGCGGCGCGCCCCTTGTTGGCGCCGGCCTTCACGGTCTGGGGCAGCCCCGCCACCTGGCTGGAGTTGCTCGCCTTCGTGCTGGCGCTGGCCATGGTGGCGTGCAACCTGCGCGTCAACCCGCTCGGCTGGCCGCTGGCCATGGCGAGTTCGCTGCTCTACGCCTTGCTGTTTGCCGACAGCCGGCTGTATGGCGAAGCGGGCCTCCAATTCTTCTTCATCGCCATCGCCGGTTGGGGCTGGTGGCAGTGGTTGCGTGGGCGCGGTGACGACGGCCAGGGCCTGCGCGTACACACCATGACATCGGCCCAGCGCTGGCGCGCGCTGATCGTCACCTTGGCCGCCTGGCCCTTGTTGGCGATGTTGTTGGCGCGAGGCACCGACAGCGACGTGCCCTGGCTGGACGCCCTGCCGACGGTGGCCAGCGTCACCGGCCAGTTGCTGCTGGGCCGCAAGCGGGTCGAGAACTGGCCGGTGTGGCTGGCGGTGAACGTGTTCAGCGTCGGCCTGTTCGCCTACAAGGGGCTGTGGTTGACGACGCTGCTGTACGCACTGTTCGCGCTGCTGTCGGTGGTGGGCTGGCGCGCCTGGTCGCGGATGGCGCGTGGCTGAAGCCCTGCAGAAACTTGGTGATGCGCATGGCTGAAGCCCTGCGCGTCGCCCTGGTCGGCGCCGAGTGCACCGGCAAGACCCAGCTCGCCGCGCTGCTGGCGCCGCGCCTGGCCCGCGACACCGGCCTGCGCGTGGCGTGGGTGCCTGAGCACCTGCGCCAGTGGTGCGACCAGGTCGGGCGCACGCCGCTGGCCCACGAGCAGGCGTCCATCCTGCGCGCACAACAGGAACGAATCGAAGCGGCAGCTGCCACGCACGACATCGTGGTCTGCGACACCACGGCGTTGATGACCGCCGTCTACAGCCGCTTCATCTTTGGCGACCGCACGCTGGAGCAGCGCGCCGTGGCTCTGCAGCAGCGCATGGCGATGACCTTGCTGATGGCCATCGACCTGCCCTGGATGCCCGACGGCCTCCAGCGTGACGGCGCCCATGTGCGTGAACCTGTGGACACGATGCTGCGCGAACTGTTGATGGCCCAGCATCTGCCCTGGGCCGTGGTCAGCGGCCAGGGGCCGGCTCGGCTGGAATCGGCGGTCGACGCGCTGGCGCCGCTGCTGCGACCAGCCGCCAAGCCAGGCGGCGGGCTGTTCACGCGCCTCGCGGGCCGCGATGCCGAATCATCACGCCAGCGCTGGGGCTGCGAATGCTGCAGCGTGCCCGAATGCGAGCGCGCGCTGCACCCGCCGCGCCCTTGATTCGCGCGACGAAACTACAGCAGCAGCGCGACCACGATCACCGTCACCCCCAGCGCCAGGTTGACGCTGACCCAGGTCCGCAGCCTGGCCAGCGCCGCGCCGCCCGCGGGCCAGTCCAGCGCCGTCACGGCCACCGCAAAGCGCTTGAACAGCACGAAGCGGATGTGGCCGAAGATGGCCACCATCAACACGCCCAGCACGGCCATCAGCGTCCAGTCCAGCGGCATGGCGAAGCTGCCGCCCGACTGCACCGCCTGCTTGGCGACGCGGCCGATCATCCACAGCCCCGTGACCAGGGTCAGCAACGCGGCCGCGCCGACGGCTGCGAAGAATCGGCGCAGCACCTCGTGCATCAGGCGCAGGCGCTGGGGTGGCTCCAGCTGGGCCAGCGCAGGGCGCAGGAAGAAGTGCGCAAACATCATGCCCCCCACCCACAGCACGGTGGCCAGAACGTGCAGGGTCTTGAGCAGGGCGTAAAGCGTCATTGAAGGACTCCGGGTGCAGGGGGTTGGTCTTGGGGCTTGGCAAACATCTCGCCGACATCGACGGCATCAAATTTGTACTGCGTTCCGCAGAACTCGCAGCCCACTTCCACCAGGCCGCGTTCGGCGATCAGGCTTTCGCTTTCTTCGCGGCCCAGCGAACGCAGCATGCCGCGCACGCGCTCACGGTGGCAGGTGCAGGCGAATGTCGGGTGCTGGGGCTCGAAGACGCGCAAGGTTTCTTCCCAGAACAGCCGGTGCAGGATGCGCTCGGGCGGCAGGCCCAGCAGCTCTTCGCGCGTCAGCGTGCCGGCCAGCAGGGCGATGCGGTTGTAGGCCTCGGACAGGCCGATGTCGTCCTCGTTGCGCCGGCCGCCCAGGTTGGCCTCGCCCTGCAAAGGCATGCGCTGGATCAGCAGGCCGGCGGCCACCTCGTCATTGGCGGCCAGCACCAGGCAGGTGTCCAGCTGCTCGCTTTGCAGCATGTAGTGCTCCAGCACCTGCGACAAATGCTGCAGCGGTTCACGCTGGTCGCCGTGCAGCGGCACCACACCCTGGTAGGGCTGCTGGCCGGGGAACGGGTCCTTGGGGTCCAGCGTGATGGCGCAGCGCCCGCCGCCGTGCAGGTTGACCAGGGCCTCCAGTTCCGCCCCATCAGGCACCGCGCCCACCACCTTGGCCGTGGCGCGAAAGCTCAAGGACGGCTGCACCTCGGCCACCGCCAGCTTGACCGGTCCGTCGCCAAAAATCTGCAATACCAACGCGCCATTGAACTTGATGTTGGCCTGCATCAGCACGCCTGCCGCGGCCATCTCGCCCAGCAGCACCCGCACCTCAGGCGCGTAGGCGCCCACATCGACACGGCGTTGCAGCAGTTCGCGCCAGCTGTCGTTCAAGCGCACCAGCATGCCGCGCACCGGCAGGCCTTCGAAAAGAAACTTGATCAGCTCTGACATGGCGCGATCTCAACCCACCTTGGCGAGTTGGCTGGCATAACGGCGTGCGTTCTCTACATAGTGCGCCGCACCCCGGGCCATGCGCGCGAGCTCTTGTTCCGTCAAAGGACGCAGCAGCTTGGCCGGGCTGCCGACGATGAGCGAGCCGTCGGGGAACTCCTTGCCCTCGGTCACCAGCGCGCCCGCGCCCACCAGGCAGTGCTTGCCAATGCGTGCGCCGTTCAGCACCACGGCCTGGATGCCCACCAGCGATCCGTCGCCCACGGTGCAGCCGTGCAGCATGGCCTGGTGGCCCACGGTCACGTCATCCCCCAGCGTCATGGGCGAGCCCATGTCGGTGTGCAGCACACTGCCGTCCTGCACGTTGCTGCGCGCGCCCAGCGTGATCCATTCGTTGTCGCCACGCAGCACGGCGCCGAACCACACGCTGGCGTTGGCCCCCAGCGCCACGCGGCCGATGACCTGGGCGGTTTCGGCCACCCACACGCCCGGAGCCAGGCGGGGCAGGTCGTCCCCGAGTCGATAGATGGCCACAGGCTCTGCCCCCAAGTTGTGCGAACCGATAATTCTAGAGATGGAGCTCAGACATCAGGCACTGCGGGCATTTGCCCTGGACGATCCGGCCGCCAAGGCTGCGGCGACGCGCGAACTGCACGCTTCCGCCTGCACCGGGCTGACGCTGGACTGCGACTGCGCACTGGTGCCGCCGGCCACCCTGCCCGGCCGCCCCGCCCGCCCCCACCTGGTGGCGGCCACCAGCCTGCCCAGGCGCTCGCCGTTCACGCCTGCGGGCCGCGCTGGCTTGCTGCATTCGGTGGCGCACATCGAGTTCAACGCCATCAACCTGGCACTGGATGCCGTGTGGCGCTTCCCCGGCATGCCCACCGACTACTACCGTGACTGGCTGCGCGTGGCCAGCGAAGAGGCCCTGCACTTCACGCTGCTGGCCGAGCACCTGGCCAGCCTGGGCCATGCCTATGGCGACTTCGACGCCCACGACGGCCTGTGGGCCATGACGGAACGCACGGCAGGCGACATCACTGCGCGCATGGCCCTGGTGCCACGCACCCTGGAAGCCCGCGGCCTGGACGCCACGCCGCCCATGCAGGCGCGCCTGGCCCAGGCGGGTGACCACCGCGCGGTTGCGATCCTGGACACCATCCTGCGCGACGAGATCGGCCACGTGGCGGTGGGCAACCGCTGGTACCGCTGGTTGTGTGCGCGCGACGGACTGGACCCCGTCAGCCACTACCCCGTGCTGGCCGCGCGGCACGGGGCACCGCGCCCCCGGGCGCCGTTCAATGTGGCGGCGCGGCTGCAAGCCGGCTTTACCAGCGACGAGATCGCTGCCCTGGGCGCGGGCGGCATTACACTTTGTTGACACCAATTAGGGGGAACTCCTGATGACCAACCTGAGCACACGCCGATTCATTCAACTTGCTGCCCTGTCTGCCGCCGGGCTGCTGTTGGCCGCCTGCGGCAAGAAGGAAGCGCCACCGGCACCCGCCGCGGCCCCCGTGGCGTCGGCACCGGCGCCAGCACCGGCCAAGGTCTACGTCGTGGGCACCGACGCCGCCTACGCGCCCTTCGAGAGCCAGAACGAAAAGGGCGAGATCGTCGGCTTCGACATCGACGTCCTGAAGGCCGTGGCCGCCAAGGCCGGCATCGAGGTGAAGTTCGTCAACACACCCTGGGAAGGCATCTTCAACGCGCTGGGCCAGGGCGACCGCGACATGATCGTCTCTGCCGTCACCATCACCGACGAGCGCAGGCAGACGATGGACTTCAGCGACCCCTACTTCGACGCGCAGCAGCTTATCGCCGTCAAGGAAAACAGCAAGATCGCCAAGTTCGCCGACCTGAAGAAGCTCAAGGTGGGCGTGCAGACCGGCACCACCGGCGACGAGGCCGTGGCCAAGCTGCTGGGCAAGACCAGCACCAACATCAAGCGCTTCGAGTCCACCCCGCTGGCGTTGAAGGAACTGGAGTCCGGCGGCGTCGATGCTGTCGTCGCTGACAACGGCGTGGTCATCCACTACGTTGCCAACAACCCGGGCGGCAAGTTCAAGACGGTTGCCGACAAGGAGTTCGTGCCCGAGCAGTACGGTATCGCCCTGAAGAAGGGCAACGCCGAACTGCGGGCCTTGCTGAACAAGGGCCTGGCGGACATCAAGGCCGACGGCAGCTACGACAAGATCTACACCCAGTACTTCGGTGCACCGCCGGCTGCGGCCGCCACCGCACCGGCCACGGCCGCTTCGAAGTAAGCCAGGAGCCGGGCGATGGATCTTCGCTGGGAGATCCTCGCCGGCTACGGCCCGCTGTTCTGGAGCGGGCTCCTGATGACCCTCCAGCTCACGCTGGTGGCCATTGGCGCCGGGCTGGTGCTGGGGGCCGTGTTCGGCCTGATCAGCACGTCGC
>JANNWL010000281.1:0-23461 GCA_031414735.1 Burkholderiales bacterium
GTACTTGATTTCCATCTGCGCAATGGCCAGCAGGATGTCGGCCAGGCGCTTGCGCGGGATGGTGCTGTCCATGCACATGTAGTCGGGGCTGATGCGTCCGCTGGCCGGGAAGGCGTTCTTGCGCCCGCTCCAGAACTTCAGGCGCTGGGCCTCGTCCTTGCTGACTTCCATGCGCGAGGCGCCCGCACCGGAGAGCACGGTCAGCATGCGGTCGATTTCTTCGGCGACTTCTTCGGGCGTGCCGTCGCTCTCGCACAGCAGGATGGCGGCGGCGTTGAGGTCGTAGCCGGCATGCACGAAGTCTTCCACCGCCGCCGTCATGGGCTTGTCCATCATCTCCAGCCCGGCCGGGATGATGCCGGCGGCGATGATGGCAGCCACCGCGTCGCCGGCCTGGCGGATGTCGTCGAAGCTGGCCATGATGCAGCGCGCCAGCTGCGGCTTGGGCACCAGCTTCACGGTGACTTCGGTGGTCACGGCCAGCATGCCTTCGCTGCCCACCACCAACGGCAGCAGGTCCAGACCGGGCGCGTCGAGCGCCTCGGAGCCGAATTCCACGGCCTCGCCTTCCACCGTGTAGCCGCGCACGCGCAGCACGTTGTGCAGCGTCAGGCCGTACTTCAGGCAGTGCACACCGCCCGAGTTTTCGGCCACGTTGCCGCCAATGGTGCAGGCGATCTGGCTCGACGGGTCGGGCGCGTAATACAGGCCGTGGGGTGCGGCGGCCTCGCTGATGGCCAGGTTGCGCACGCCGCACTGCACGGTGGCGGTGCGGGCGTGGGTGTCGATGCGAACGATCTTGTTGAACTTGGCCAGCGACAGCGTCACACCCAGGCGGTGCGGCAGCGCCCCGCCCGACAAGCCCGTTCCCGCGCCACGCGCCACCACCGGCACTTGCAGCTTGTGGCATGCGCGCAGCACGGCGGCCACCTGCGCCTCGGTCTCGGGCAGCACCACCACGAGGGGGAGTTCTCGGTAGGCCGTGAGGCCGTCACATTCATAGGGCACCGTGTCTTCGCGCTGCCACAGCAGGGCATGGGCGGGCACCACGGCAGCCAGGGCGGCCACGACCTCGGCTTGGCGGGCGGTGCGTTCGGCCTGGCCGACGGCCGCGTGTGCAAATGGCGCATTCATGGTCAGTCTCCTTGAGTCGCACTGAATCCGCGCGCCTTCGTGCGGACTTTACGACGCGCGGGGTGTGGGGTGCCGCCAACCGCCGGATTGCCCGGGTCACAACCGCTTTGACCCCGGCGCTGGCAATCGCGGCACGGGCACCCGGTGGCGGCGGGCCCGAGGCGCGGGCGTCGCGGCCAGCGCCCCACCCTCAGAGGCAGCGCACCAGCTTGAATCGGGCCCCCGATTGCAAGGTGTAGACCTGCGCCGGCCCGGCGCCCGCAGGCGTGATCGTCAGCTTCAGCACGCCGTCGCGCAGTTCGCCGCGGTAGCCGGCTGTCGTTGCCGTTGCGCCTTCGTCGGCACGCTGGGGCCCGGGCGCGTAGTTCTCGAAGCTGCCCTGCACCGCGAAGCGGCCGTCGGCACCGACGATGACCGGCCCGTTGATCCGACCACTGGCGCAATCGCCTTCGATGCGCCCGCCTTGTGCGTCCAGCACCAGTTGCAGGCGGTCGCCTGCCCATTGCCCCTGCAGGAGTGCGGGCGCCGTGCCTGCGTTTGTCGTTGTCACCACCGTCATCAGCCCCCCCGCAAAAACCAGTGCCTTGAACCTGTTTGTGGACCTGCTTGTGTGTTTGGGTGTGTGCGCCATGAGCCCGCTCCAAATGAAAATGGGCAGACCGGTTGCCCCGCCTGCCCATCATGCGCCCAAGGCGCCGGACCTGGATGTGCGCTTATGCGCTGAGTGCAGCCGCTTTGCGGCGGCGGGCTGCAAAGCCGGTAGCCACCAGGCCCAGGGCCATCAGCAGGTAGGTCGATGGCTCGGGCACGGCGGTGACGCCGACTTCCGAAATCCAGTTGCCCCAGCGCCCGAAGCCGCTGCCCCCAGGGTGGCCGCCTGCCGCGTTGTTGTATTCGCGGGCGAACTGGCCCAGCACCCAGAAACTCTGGTCGTCGGTCGGGTCCAGCGTCACGCTGCTGTAGTCGCCCCAACGCTGCCGACCCGCCGGCGCGGCGCCTTCGGCCGAGCCATTGTGGTAATCCGACACCAGGCTCTGCTTCAACAGGACGTCACCCGTCATGGACAGCGTGCCGTCCAGGTTGGTGTTGAAGCCGCGCGCGAAGATGCTGATGCGGCCATCCACGCCGGTGACGAAGCTGCCCGATCGGTTGTAGCCCACGACCACCTGGCCGCTGGAGTTCACCGCCAGCGAGCCTTGGTAAAAGTCGAAGTTGCCGCTGGCGTCGTTGATGTCGGTTTCCGACAGCACGCTCTTGGTGACTGCATCCATCACGACGATGCGCACCACCGTGTTGTCAGTCCCGGTGGGGGTCACGGTGTGCGCGAAGTAGACCTTGCCGCCCACCTCCCAGGCGCTTGAGGCGACGCGCTCGTCGCCGGCGTCAGCGACACGGGCGCTGGCGTTCGTCGTCGGCTGTCGCGCCGGTTTGTTGACGTCATAGACCTGTCCGCCGGTGGCAGACAGGTAAGTCAGCGGCGTCTGGGCGGCGCCCGCGGTGCCCGCACCGGTGACGTCGTAGGTGACGGCGTCGTTGAATCCTGCACTCGCCGCGACGAGCCTGACCGGGCCGCCAGCGGCCTTGCTGTTCACACCCTGGATGGCGTAACCGCGGTCGATGGGGTTCGGGTCCCCGGCAACGTAAGGCGTCGTGAACGTCTGCAGACCGGTCAGCACCGGCCCGGCCGGGTTGAAGATGTCGTTCTTGGGCAACAGCAACAGGGACGTGCCGGCGTAGTTGAAAGTGCCAGACACCGACGCGAAGTTGTTGGTCCCGATGACGATGGAGCTCCCGCTGATGGACATCGTCGGGTAGTCGGCAATGCCCGCCGGGAAGACGTTGAACGTCGCGGCCTTCCAGCTGCCAAGCGCATCGGCGGTTTGCGAAACGCCAATGTTCAGGCCGCTCCCGCTGGCGTTGAATCCCACCGCGAGCCACCGACTCGACACCGGGTCGAACAGGACGCGCGGGTCACCGCCCGTGGTGCTGCCGCCAGCGGCTGCCCAGAAGGTGGAATCGGTGACGCGCGGTGCAGCCAGCGCGCCCGTGGCCTTGTTGTAGACCGAGAACGAGCCGTTGAGCAATTGCACATACTGGGTCGTGCCGACCGCGCCCATGGTGTCCGGGGGGATCAGGCCGATGCCGAGCGCGCGGGTGTCGTAATCGGACGTGCCCTCGAAACCCATCTTCACGCTGAGGCTGCCGCTGGCGGCGCCGCCAAACACGGGGACGGCCGTGCTGGGCACGTTGACCGGGTCCCAGGGGTTGGGCGCCTTGGCCAGGTTCTTCTTGTAGGCAAAGCTGCCAAGAACGAACTGGCCCTGGGACGAGTCGCTGAAGTCGGCACCGGCCTGCGCCGCGCCTGCTGACATGAGAGCGATGGCCGTGGCCATCAAGCCTGTCTGGAATACCGATTGCCGTCTGCTTTTCATACGCCACCTATGTTCACTGACCCCGTCACGACCCGCCAAACCCTTGCCCGCAGACGACTGGCAACCCGTGCCCAGCGCATCAAAAGGGGGAATTCAACATGAAAAGGCACTTTAAGCCGTGGGGAGTTGTTTCGACCTCCCTTGACCAGGTGCCGCCCCTTGGATGGGCGATGCGGAAAACCCTGTGTCGACGAGACCCGTCCACCCGCGAAAGATCACCCCGCAGTGAATACCGTCAACACCCCGGAATAGCTGAACAGGTGGTGGCGGGCGATTTCGCCGGCGGCGAAGAAGCCCACCAGGGGCACATCACCCAGCGCGTGCTGCACGATCTTCAGCTCGGCCGAGGGCCCGCCGAAGTGCGGCCCGCCGCGGCCGGCACAGCTGATGTACAGGGCGCCCGAGATGCGCCGTGCCGGAGCCGGCGCGTTGCCGGGCAACATTGCGTCGCTGTGGTCGTGAGCCGATTCCAGCTCCTCGCGGATCTCGCTGCACACGCGCACCAGGTCGCGCCGGGCGGCGTTCACATCGCGCTGGCAAAACGCCAGGCGCATGCCGGGCACCACGCGCTCGGCCACGGCCACGGCCTGTCGGGCCGGGTCCAGCCCCAGCATGTGACGCACGCGGGTGTCGACGCCGAACTGGCCGCCGCGAGCAATGGCGGTGTCGTGCTCATTCGTCAACCCCACCAGGGTGCTGCGCAGGCGGGGCAGCAGCACCCGTGGGTCGTCCAGATTGGCCAGGCCCAGGTCGGACAACAACAGCGGCAGCGCGGGCTGGTCGTCCAACGCGGTCACGACCTGGCCTTCGGCGGCGGTGATGCGGCGCGTCGGCCCCACCGGCTGGCAGCCCTGGGTGACGCGCGAGACCAGGGCCACATCGCGCGTGAAGGCCACGCCCGACATGCCGCCCTGCCAGACGCCGCCGGCGATGTGCGCCGCGCGCCCGCGTGACGAAGCCAGACCGCCGAAGAGGTAGCCCGAGTCGGTGCGGTCGCTCATCTCGCCGATCATCTCGGCGATGTCGGGGGTGCTGGCATCGGCGTGCACGAGGGCGCTGAAGGGCGCGATGCGACTCAGCTTGCGCGCGCCGGAGAAAACCTCGAAACGGCCCGCGGGCAGCGGCATGAGCATCAGCACCAGGCCGGGCTCGTCGAAGTACTCGACGCCACTGGCGCACACCCCGACGCCCACGCTGCCGACCCAGGCCACGCCCGGCCACTGCAGTTGCAACTGGGCCAGCAGCGCATCGGCATGCTCGGCGTAGAAGTCGGTGAAGTACACCAGGCCCAGCGACAGCGGCCCGACACCACTGGCGTCATGCGCGGGTTGGCGGGCTGCTATCTGCGCGCCGGCCAGGGCCAACGCCGCGCGCCAGTCCGGGTGCGTGGCGTGGCCGACCAGAAAGCCGGGCATGGTGCGGTGGTTTGCGGTGATCCGCGATAGACGGCGGCCGAGCGCGCGCCTAGCGCGAGCGCTTGGCCGCGGCCTTGGCGGGGGCGGCAGCGCGCGGCTTGTGGGCGGCTGCCGCGGCCGGCCTGGCGGGCGCGGTGGCGGCCGTGTCCTTCAGGGCCTGCGCGGCGAGGTCGGTGAACTGCTGGGTGAGTGCGCCCCACCATTGCAAGGGGTCCACCCCCGGCGCGCCGGGGGTGGCCGGGGCCGGCGCAGGTGCGGCGGCCTGGCGCGCTGTCGGCGCAGCGGCGGACGCAACGGCGGCAGGGGCTGGCGCAGGCGACGTCGGCACGTTGATGCGCAGCGAGTCGCGCAGATCGGCCATGGGCAGGTTCATGGTCTGCAGCGTGGCCAGGGTCATGCGCTGCACCTCCAGGGCCTGGATGGTGGTGCCCAGCAGCTTGGCGTTTTGTTCCAGCCAGAACTGCACGGTGCGCAACTCGCCGATGCGCTTTTCCAGCTCTTTCGGGTCCAGCGTGGGCGCCACCCACTGGCCCATGGCCGGCAAGGCAGCACCGCCGTTCTTCATCAGGCCCTGAAGGAAATCAAAGCCTGGCACCATGCTTGCCAGATCGATCGCACCCGCCATTGCCGCCTCCGCTTGCTGTGTAAACAATCATTGTGCGCCCGGTGCCAAGTCGATGCGCAGCCTGCCGTCGTCCTGCTGCAGGCGCAAGCGGCCCAGCACGTCCATGCCCAGCAAGGGCGAGCTCAACCCGGGCAGGGCCACCATGCGCAGCCGCGTGGCGGTGACGCCGCCTTGCAGCGACAGGTCGCCCACCACCACGTCACCCGTGGTCACGCCATTCGCCGTGCGCGACTGCACCCGGCCCTGCACCGGCAGGCCGAGTTCACGCGCCAGCGCTTGCGGAATGGCCGTGCCGGTGGCGCCGGTGTCGACCAGGAACTCGACCTCGCGGCCGTTGATGCGGCCGGGCCAGTGGTAGTGGCCGTCGGGCGCGCGGCGGATCTCGATGGTCTGGCCCTGCACGACGAACTGGGTAGCGCGCCCGCGCGCCTGCCAGGCCTGCACGCCCATGAACAGGCCCAGCGCCAGCAGCAGCCAGACGGTGCTGTGCTTGAGCCAGCCCGGCAACTCGTTCATGCCAGCAGGACGATCAAGCCGCCGGCGCTGCGGCGCTGACCACGCGCTGGTCGATGGCGCCGAACACGCTCTGGCCGTCGCGCCCGAGCATCTCGATGCGGATGGTGTCGCCGAACTGCATGAAGGCCGTCTTCGGCTGGCCGGTCTCGATGGTCTCGATGGCGCGCTTTTCTGCGATGCACGAGATGCCGTGGCTCCAGTCCTGGTTGCTCACCGTGCCGCTGCCGACGATGCTGCCGGCGCGCAGGCGGCGTGTCTTGGCGACATGAGCGATGAGCTGGCCGAAGTGGAAGCTCATCTCGGGCCCGGCCTCGCACAAGCCCACGCGTTCGCCGTTCCAGCGGCTCTCGACCGCCAGGTGCACGCGCCCGCCCTGCCAGGCCGGGCCCAACTCGTCGGGCGTCACGGCCACCGGCCCGAAGGCGGTGGCGGGTTTGCTTTGCAGGAAGCCGAAGTTCTTCGCCAGCTCGGCCGGGATCAGGTTGCGCAGGCTCCAGTCGTTGACCAGCATCAGCAGGCGCACGCCTTCCAGCGCGGTGTCGGGGCTGCAGCCGCTGGCCAGGTCGCCGGTGACGACGGCGACCTCTGATTCGAAGTCGATGCCCCAGTCGGTGCTGGCAAAGGGGGCGTCGTCGCAGGGGCCGAGGAAATCGTCGCTGCCACCCTGGTACATCAGCGGGTCTTCGAAGAAGCTGGCCGGCATGTCGGCGCCGCGCGCCTTGCGCACCAGTTCCACATGGTTCAGGTAGGCCGAGCCATCGGCCCACTGGAAGGCGCGCGGCAGCGGCGCCATGCAGGCGCGGGGGTCGAAGGCGAAGGCGTGGCGCGCCTTGCCGCCGTTGAGCGTGGCGTACAGGTCTTCGAGCTGCGGGCTGAGGAAGTTCCAGTCGTCGAGCACGCGCTGCAGGGTGGAGGACACGCCCGTGGCGAAGTGGGCCGTGGCCAGGTCGCGCGAGACGACGACGAGCTGGCCGTCGCGTGAACCGTCCTTGAGGGTGGCGAGTTTCATGCGTGCGGGAGCCCGATCGGGCTGAAGTGGATGTCGGCAGGCGCTATTGTCACGGCATGCCTGCCATGGCCCAGTCACCCAAGACGCCCCGACGCCCGGCCCGCTGGCCGCAGGCCACGTTGTTGGCAGGTGCGGTGCTGTTGCTGCATGCCAGTGCGTTGCGGGGGCTGGCCATGCCGCTGGCGTCTGGCCAGCCCACCGCAGCGCCCAGCGCCCTGCAGGTGCGCCAGATCGTGCCGGCTGTGCCGACCGACCGGCCGTCCCCCGCCGCCGCGATGGGCGCCGATCCGCCTGCCACGCCGGCCCTTGCGGAGCGCGCCGGCGCACGCCTTGAACCCACCGACCGCGCCGCACCCCCCGCACCCTCTGCGACAGCCGGCCCGCCACCTGCACAAACGCCGCAACCTGCCGTGCCCGGCACGCAGGTGCCGACCTACGCCACCCAACCCGCGCCCCCTGCCACGCTGGTCTACGAGATGCAACGTGGCGGGCGCACGGGCCGCGCCGAATTGCGCTGGCGGCCCGACGCCGGGCGCTACGGGCTGGAACTCGACGCCAGCGGATTCGGCCCCCAGGCCCCCGGGTCGGCCAGCGTGGGCGGCTTCGACGCCGCCGGCCTGGCGCCCGAGCGCCACGTGGACCGCCGCCGCGGACGCGACCAGCGTGCCGTGAACTTCCAGCGCGAAGGCGGTTTCATCAGCTTCAGCGGGCCGCAGCTGACGCACACCCTGCAGCCTGGCGCGCAGGACCGGCTGAGCTGGATGCTGCAGCTGCCAGCCATCCTGCAGGCCAACCCGGCGCTGTCCGCCCCGGGCGCACAGGTCAGCCTGTGGGTGGCCAGCGCGCGTGGCGAGTCGGACGTGTGGACCTTCACGGTGCAGGGCAGCGAAGCGCTGGACCTGCCCGGCGGCCGGGTCGACGCCGCCCTGCGGCTGCTGCGCCGCCCGCTGCGCCCCTACGACACCCAGGTCGAAATCTGGCTGGACCCCGCCCGCCAGCACCTGCCGGTTCAGCTGCTGCTGGCGCTGCGGCCGGGTGGTGAACCGACCGAACTGCGACTGCAAAGCCTGTCCCTGCCTTGAGCCGCTGGCTTGAGTCTGGCGCACCGGGGCATGGGTTTCGCACGCCGGGCGCCGCGGCCAGAGCCGTCGGGGCCTCAAGCTGGCGCCCGTGAAGTCGATAAGGCGCCATGGCCTCTATTTTTGGTGATGCGACGTTGAGTACGCAGGCGGGTGTGCCGTTGTGGCTGCTGGCGCTGGCCGGGCTGGCCTGCATGGGCGCCGTGCTGCTGGCGCTGCGCATGCGCGGCAGCAGTTCGCGACTGAATTCACGCCTGGACAGCGCCACCACCGAAATCGGCAGCCTGCGCGGGCGCGACACCCTCACCGGGCTGATCACGCGGCCCGAACTGGAAGCTGCGCTGGACCGCGCCGCCCAGGCCTGCGACGCCGGCGACCGCCACCTGGCCCTGCTGTGTGTGAACCTGGACAACTTCCGCCCCGTCAACGACGGCTACGGCCTGCAAGTGGGCGACGCCGTGCTGGTCGAGGTGGCCAAGCGCCTGACCGCCTGCGTGGGCGGCAAACCGCTGGCGTCGCGCGTCGGTGGCGACGAGTTCGTGCTGCTCATCGAAGGCGACCAGTTGCAGGCCGGCAAGGTCGCCGAACGGGTGCTCGCCGCCGTGCAGAAACCCCTGCGCGTGGAAACGCTGGAACTGCAGCTGAGCGCCTCGGTGGGCGTGGCCGTGTACCCGGAGCACGGCTCGCGGCCCAAGCTCATCCCCCATGCGGCACTGGCCATGCGTACTGTCAAGCTGGGCGGTGGTTCGGGCTACGCCTGTTTCGACCCGTCGATGGCGGTGGACATGCGCGACCAGGCCGAGCTGCTGCAGGACCTGCGCAGCGCCGTCGAACGCAACCAGCTGCGTCTGTTCTACCAACCCAAGATCGACGCCTTCAGCCTGCAGGTCACCGGCGCCGAGGCCTTGCTGCGCTGGGAACACCCAAGCCGAGGCATGGTCAGCCCCACCGTGTTCATCCCGCTGGCTGAACGCCATGGGCTGATCGGCCGCATCGGCCTGTGGGTCGTCAACGAGGCCTGCCGCCAGGCCGCGGAGTGGCGTGGCCAGGGTCTGCGCATGCGCGTGGCGGTCAACATCTCGGGTCACCAGATGCGCCAGGACGACCTCGTCCAGCACATCGTGGCGGCGGTGAAGAAACACCACATCCAGCCCGAACGGCTGACCTGCGAGATCACCGAGTCGGTGGCCATGGAAGACACCGCCCACACCCGCGAGGCCTTCGAGAAGCTGCGCCGCGCCGGCCTGCATGTCTCCATCGACGACTTTGGCACGGGCCACTCCAGCCTGGCCGCGCTGCGCAAGCTGCCGGCGGCCGAACTGAAGATCGACCGCGCCTTCGTCACCGACTTGGCGACCAGCGAGCAGGCCCGCGGCATCGCCAAGGCCATCGTGCAGATGGCGCACACGCTGGGCCTGCGCGTGGTCGCCGAGGGCGTGGAAACCGAGGCCCAGCGCGACCTGCTGGTGGGTCTGGGCTGTGACGAACTGCAGGGCTACCTGTTCGCCCGGCCCATGAGCGCAGCGTCGCTGGCCCTGTGGGCCGACAACGACGGCGCCAGCGGCGACCCGACTTTTCGCGCCTCGCTGTTCTGCGCCACGCAGCCCGCGCCGCTGGACAGTTGAATCCGCAGCCCGGGTGGCCATGCGCGCGCCGGCCTGTGCGCTGCGCAATGCCATGATCGCGGCCTTCCCCCTGCCCCGTTTCGGCCCCACCATGGATGAACCCGTCGCCGTTTCGCACACCGGCTCGCTGATGCTTTGGTTGCTGGCCTCGACAGTGGCGCTGGCCTCCACCTTCGTCGCCCACGGCTGGCTGCGCCAGGTGCAGCGCGCCCGCGCACCACGAAAGGCCTGGGGCGGGCTGTTGGTGGCCGCGCTGGCCCTGGGCACGGGCCTGTGCGCGTCGTTCGTGATTGAACTGTCCAGCCAGGGGCTGCCCTTTGCCATCGGCTACCAGGCCACAGCCGCCGCTTTGCTCTGGGCACAGGCCGTGGCAGGCTGCCTGCTGGCCTTCGCGTTGCTCGTGTGGTACCCGGGCTGGCTGACCTACATCGCGGCCGGCGTGGTGGTGGCCGGCACGGCGCTGGGCGTGCAGACCGGCTGGGTGCGGGCGGCCGACTTCCGCCCGGGCATCGAGTGGAATGCCGCTTTCTTGCGGGCGTCCGGGGCCATCATGGTCATGGGTTTCATCTGCGCCTATGCCTTGGCCCATGTCCAGACGGCGCTGAGCAGCGCCGGGCGCATGGGCTGGCGCATCGCAGCCAGTGTGGTGGCGGCCCTGAGCCTGGTGGCCGGCCAGGAACTGGTGGTCAGCGCGGCGCGCCTGGGCACGCAGACCGGCACCGTGTACGGGCACCAGCTGTCAGCGCCGATGTTGACGCTGGTCAGCGGCGCCGCCTTGCCCCTGGTGCTGCTGGTGCTGGGGGTCGATCTGTTCCTGCGCCGCGATGTCAAGCGCCACCGCAGCCGCGATGCCGGCGCTTCGCTGTCGGACGACCGGCCACGCCGACGCAAGAAGCGTCACCGCAGCAACCGCTTCTGAACGTCAAAGGGCCCCAAGCTCACTTCGTTCGCTGCCCCCGAGGGGCGCGTCAGTGCCGTGGGGCGGCCCGGCGGCACTGACCAGCCCTAGAGCTGCTCCCAGGGCAGGCCGTCGCTGCGCCAGCCGTTGAGCCGGCCGCGCTGAAAGTGCTCGTCGAGCTCACCCTCGAAGCCATGCAGCACGTTGACGACTTCGGTGAAGCCGGCGGCCTCCAGCGCCTCCCCGGCTTCCACTGTGCGCTTGCCCGACCGGCACAGCAGGACCACCGGCCGCGCGGGCGTGCCGCCTTCGCGCTTGACCTGGGCCACAAAGCAGTCCGGGTGGGCCTGCATCTCGGGGTACTCGTACCAGGCCACGTGGACCACGCCGGGCGGGTGGCCGACGTACAGGTATTCGATCTCCATGCGCACGTCGACGAACAAGGCGTCGGGGCGGGCCTGCAGGTAGTCCCAGGTCTGGCGGGGGGTGAGATGTTTCATGAACGGGCCTGAACGGCATCTGAGCGGGACTGCGGCCGGCTTCCTACAATCGTGGCATGAATGCTCGATCGAACCACATGGCCTACACCCGCGGCGGGGCATTGCCCGGGATTTTGCAGCAGCGCATCGCCATCATCGACGGCGCCATGGGCACCATGATCCAGCGCTACAGGCTCACCGAGGCCGACTTCCGCAGCCCCCGCTTTGCCGACCATGGCAAGGACCTCAAGGGCAACAACGACCTGCTGGTGTTGACGCGGCCGGATGTGATCGCAGAGATTCACGGGCAGTACCTCGCGGCCGGTGCCGACCTCATCGAAACCAACACCTTCGGCAGCACCTCCATTGCCCAGGAGGACTACGGCCTGGGCCACATCGCGCGCGAGATGAACGTGGCCGCCGCCCGCCTGGCGCGCCTGGCCTGCGACCAGTACAGCACGCCCGACAAGCCGCGCTTCGTGGCCGGCGCGCTCGGGCCGACGCCGCGCACGGCCAGCATCAGCCCCGACGTGAACGACCCCGGCGCGCGCAACGTCAGCTTCGACCAGCTGCGCGACTCTTATCGCGAACAGGCCGAGGGCTTGATGGAAGGCGGCTGCGACCTGTTCCTGGTCGAAACCATCTTCGACACGCTCAACGCCAAGGCCGCGATCTTCGCGCTCGACGAGTTGATGGAGGACACCGGCGAACGCCTGCCGGTGATCATCTCGGGCACCGTCACCGATGCCTCGGGCCGCATCCTGTCGGGCCAGACCGTCGCTGCTTTCTGGCATTCGGTGCGCCACGCCCGGCCGCTGGCCGTGGGCCTGAACTGCGCGCTGGGCGCCACGCTGATGCGCCCCTATATCGAGGAGCTGAGCAAGGTCGCGGCCGACACTTTCATCAGCTGCTACCCCAACGCCGGCCTGCCCAACCCGATGAGCGACACCGGCTTCGACGAGACGCCAGACGTCACCGGCAGCCTGATGGAGGAGTTCGCTCGCGTGGGCTTCCTCAACATCGCCGGCGGCTGTTGCGGCACCACGCCCGACCACATCGCCGAGATCGCGCGGCGGGTGGGCGGCTACCGGCCGCGCAGCCGGCACGATCCGCTGTTCAGCCCCTTGCTGGCTGACCCGGCCCAGGCCTAAATCTCCACCTTGGTGCCGAGCTCGACCAGCCGATTCGTCGGCAGGTTGAGAAAATCGGCGGCGCCCGCGGCATTGCGGTGCATGCTGGCGAACAGCTTCTCGCGCCACATCGCCATGCCGCCGCCGAAGGTGGGGATGACGGTGTCGCGGCTGAGGAAGTAGCTGGTCTCCATGTCGTCGAGCGCGACACCGCGGCCCTTCAGCAGCTTCAGCGCCTCGGGCACGTCGGGGTCGTTCTTGAAGCCGAAGTGCAGCGTCACCTGCCAGCAGTCGCGGCCCAGGGATTCGACCTCGCAACGGCGGTTGAAGCCGATCCAGGGCACCTCGTGGCTCTGCACGGTGACAAACAGGTTCTGCTCGTGCAGCACCTTGTTGTGCTTGAGGTTGTGCAGCAGTGCGAAGGGCGTGGCGCCCTTTTCGGCGTTCAGGAACACAGCCGTGCCGGACACACGCAGCGGCGGACTGATGAAGATCGACTCGAGGAAGTCGTCCAGGCCAATGGCCTCTTCACGCATGCGGTCACTCATCAGGCGCCGGCCCTGCTTCCAGGTCAACATCAACGTACACATCACGCCACCGATGAGCAGCGGGAACCAGCCGCCTTCGAACACCTTCACCACGTTGGCGGCGAAGAAGACGATGTCGACGACAAAGAAACAGCCCGTGGCCGCCACGCACAGCCACAGCGGCAGCTTCCAGGCGTAGCGGATGACGAAAAAGGTCATCACCGTGGTGATGGTCATGTCGATGGTCACGGCAATGCCGTAGGCCGAGGCCAATGCGCTGCTGCTGCCGAACACCACCACCGCGAACACCACACAGCCGTAGAGCGACCAGTTGATGAAGGGCACGTAGATCTGCCCCGTCTCGCGCACGCTGGTGTGCACGATGCGCAGGCGTGGCAGGTAGCCGAGCTGGATGGCTTGCTTGGTGACCGAGAACGCCGCCGTGATGAGGGCCTGCGACGCAATCACCGTGGCCAAGGTGGCCAGGGCGATGAGCGGGAACAGCGCCCAGGTGGGCGCCATCTCGTAGAACGGGTTGCCGACGTTTTCCGGGTGTTTGAGCAGCATCGCGCCCTGGCCGAAGTAGTTCAGCACCAGCGCCGGCATGGCCACCAGGAACCAGGCCAGGCGGATCGGGCGCTTGCCGAAATGGCCCAAGTCGGCGTACAGCGCTTCGGCGCCGGTCACGCACAAGACCACCGACGCCAGCGCCACAAAGGCCACCAAGGGGTGGCCAAGCAGAAAGCCCAGCGCGTAGTGCGGCGACAGGGCCACCAGCACGCCGGGGTTGCCCACCAGCTGCTGCACCCCCAGCAAGGCCAGCACGCCGAACCAGACCAGCGTCACCGGTCCGAACAAGCGCCCCACCACCGCCGTGCCGAAGCGCTGCGCCGCAAACAGGCCGGTGATGACCACCAGCGTGATGGGGACCACGAAGCGGTGCAGCCCGGGCGCGGCGACCTCCAGCCCTTCCACCGCCGACAGCACCGAGATGGCCGGCGTGATGACGCCGTCGCCAAAGAAGATGGCGGTGCCGAAGATGCCCAGCAGCAGCAGCCGCGTGCGCAGCACGGGCCGGTCCTTCACCGCCTGGGTGGCCAGGGCCAGCATGGCGATCAAGCCGCCTTCGCCATGGTTGTCAGCGCGCAGGATCAGCGCCACGTACTTCAGCGAGACCACCACCGTCAGCGTCCAGAACACCAGGGACAGGATGCCCAGGATGTTGTCCGGCGTCAGCGGCACACGGCCGTGGGCAAAGACTTCCTTCAGCGCATACAGCGGGCTGGTGCCGATGTCGCCGTACACGACGCCGATGGCGGCCAGGGTCAGCGCTGCGGTGGCGCCGGGGGTACGGGGGCGGGCGTCGGAATTCATGAGGACAGCCGCCGCATTGTGCGCCTGTCCTGTTCCATTCATGCTGCGCCGCAGCAACAGCATGTCCACCCCGTCACGAAAGCCTATTCGTAGACCTCGGCACCGGGGTCGGTGGCTTCCAGTTCGTAGGACGCCGCCAGCATGGCCAGGCGCCCGATCACGCCGTACATGTAGAAGCGGTTCGGCGCGCTGGCGCCGGGCTTGGCGCTGGGACGCGGCAGTTTGTGATTCTGCGCGAAGGCCAAGGGCACGAAGCTGGAGCCCGGGGCGTTCAGGTTCTCGTCGATACCGCGTTCAGCGTGCATGCGGTAGTAGCCGCCGACGACGTAGCGGTCGACCATCAGCACCACCGGTTCGGCCACGGCTTCGTTGATGCGCTCGTAGCTGGGCACGCCTTCCTGGATGATGACCTCGCCGATCTCGTCGGGCTCGGCCGCCTCCGTGGCGGGCCGGCTGCGGCGCGCGCGCAGCAGGGCGGCGTCGATGTCGCGCGCATCGCGCACCGTCATCACGCCCAGCCCGGCGCCGCCGGCGTCGGCCTTGATGACCACGAACGGCTTCTCGTTGATGCCGTATTCCTTGAACTTGCGTCGCACCTTGCCCAGCACGGCATCGGCGTTGCTGCGCACGCAGTCCAGGCCGCTGGCCTGGCCCAGGTCGACCTGCCCGCACTGGCCGTGCAGGGGGTGGATCAGCCAGGGGTCCATGCCCAGCAGCTTGGCGAACTTCTTGGCGACCTCCTCGTAGCTCTTGAAGTGCCGGCTCTTGCGCCGCACCGAGCGGCCGGCGTGCAGCGGCGGCAGCAGGTACTGCTCATGCAAGTCCTGCAGCACGGCGGGCGCGCCGTCGACCAGGTCGTTGTTGACCAGGATGGTGCAGGGGTCGAAATCCTTCAGGCCCAGGCGGCGCTTTGTGCGCACCAGCGGCTCCAGGGTGAGTTCGCTGCCATCGGGCAGGGCCAGCGCGGTGGGGGCCGTGATGGCGGCGTCCAGGCTGCCCAGGCGCACGTTCAGCCCGGCCTGGGTGAAGATCTGCACCAGCCTCTGCAGGTGGGCCAGGTAGAAGGTGTTGTGGCGATGGTTCTGCGGGATCAGCAGCAGGTTTTTCGCCTCGGGGCAGATCTTCTCGATGGCCGCCATGGCCGCCTGCACCGCCAGCGGCAGCATCTCGGGCGTGAGGTTGTTGAAGCCGTCGGGGAACAGATTGGTGTCCACCGGCGCCAGCTTGAAGCCGGCGTTGCGCAGGTCGACCGCTGAGTAGAAAGGCGGCGTGTGCTCCATCCATTCCAGCCTGAACCAGCGCTCGATGGCCGGCATGGATTCAAGGATGCGGGCTTCCAGCTCGTTGATGGGCCCGGTCAGGGCGGTGGTGAGATGGGGAACCATGCGGTGTGCCTAGGTGGAAACGCGAAGGTCGATTCTAGGCACCTGGCGCCGACAACGTGGGCTGCGAGCCCATCCAGGAAAAAGCAACAGGGCCCCGAGGGGCCCTGTTGCATGCTCCCCGCCGCAGCGGGTTGGATCAGCCGGTCATTTGTTGTAAGCAGCTTCGCCGTGCGAGGTGATGTCGAGACCCTCGCGCTCTTCGTCTTCAGGCACGCGCAGACCGATGGTCATGTCGATGATCTTGAAAGCGATGAAAGCCACGACGGCGGAGATGAGCACGGTGTAGATCACGCCCTGCGCCTGGATCCACACCTGGGTGCCGATGCCGGGGTAGCCGCCGCACTTGTTCTCGACGTAGTCGCAGATGCCCAGGCCGCCCAGCGCCGGGCTGGCGAACACGCCCGTCAGCAGCGCGCCGGTGATGCCACCCACGCCGTGGATGCCGAAGACGTCCAGAGAGTCGTCGGCGCCCAGCATCTTCTTCAAGCCGGTCACGCCCCACAGGCAGACCAGGCCGGAGATGAGGCCGATGACCAGCGCTCCACCCACGCCGACGAAGCCGCAAGCCGGCGTGATGGCCACCAGGCCCGCCACGGCGCCCGAGGCGGCGCCCAGCATCGAGGCCTTGCCCTTGATCAGCGATTCCGCCGCCGTCCAGGCCAGCGTGGCCGCGGCCGTGGCCACGATGGTGTTGATGAAGGCCAGCGCGGCGATGCCGTTGGCTTCCAGGTTGGAACCGGCATTGAAGCCGAACCAGCCCACCCACAACAGCGAGGCGCCGACCATCGTCAGCGTCAGGCTGTGCGGCGTCATGTTCTCTTTGCCGTAGCCGATGCGCTTGCCGATCATGTAGGCGCCCACCAGGCCGGCGACGGCCGCGTTGATGTGCACAACGGTGCCCCCAGCGAAGTCCAGCGCGCCCTTGGCCCACATGAAGCCGGCGTTGGCGGTGACAGCCTCCAGCGTCTTGGCGTCGGTGATGGCATCCGGGCCGTCCCAGTACCAGACCATGTGCGCCACGGGCAGGTAGCTGAAGGTGAACCACAGCACCGCGAACAGCAGCACGGCCGAGAACTTGATGCGCTCGGCGAAGGCGCCGACGATCAGCGCCACGGTGATGGCCGCGAAGGTGCCCTGGAAGGCGACAAACGTCAGCTCCGGAATGACCACACCCTTGCTGAAGGTGGCGGCGACGGAGTCCGGCGTGATGCCCTTGAGCATGATCTTGTCCAGGCTGCCGAAGAACGGACTGCCCGCGGTGAAGGCCATGGAATAGCCGTACACGACCCACAGCACCGAGATCAGCGAGAAGATCATGAAGACCTGCATCAGCACCGACAGCATGTTCTTGCTGCGCACCAGGCCGCCGTAGAACAGCGCCAGGCCGGGGATGGTCATCAGGATGACCAGCGCCGTGGCGATGGTCATGAAGGCGGTGTCGCCCTTGTTGGGCACGGCAGGCGCGGCCGCCGAGGCCGGTGCCGCAGCCGCTTCAGCCGCCGAGGCCGCCGGTGCTGTCGCTTCGGCCACTGCCGCAGGGGCCGCAGCGGCGGGCGCTTGCGCCCAGACGCTGCCACCCAGACCCATGAGCGCGAAGCCCAGGGCGAAGATCGCTAGAAGTTTTTTCATGGTGTCGTCTCTTGTCTTCTGTGGGGCTGCGGTTACAGGGCTTCCTTGCCGGTTTCACCGGTGCGGATACGCACCACCTGTTCCAGCGTGCTGACGAAGATCTTGCCGTCGCCGATCTTGCCGGTGCGCGCGGCGGCCTCGATGGCCTCGATCACGCGGTCGACGATGGCGTCGTCCACGGCAGCCTCGATCTTCACCTTGGGCAGGAAGTCGACCACGTACTCCGCACCGCGGTACAGCTCGGTGTGGCCCTTCTGGCGGCCGAAGCCCTTGACTTCCGTCACCGTGATGCCCTGAACGCCAATGCCGCTCAGTGCCTCGCGAACTTCATCAAGCTTGAAGGGCTTGACGATGGCTGTCACCATCTTCATAGGAATCTCCTGGTCTCAAAAGTTGTACTTCACGCCAACCACCGCGGCGGATCTGCCGAGGAACACGGTACTGCAGGGGCTTGATGGGGGGGGATTGCAGCTTCCGTGCCACGTGCAGCGCTGCCGGCCACAGCCTGGAAACTCCCGCCTTTCCCCGGGGTGGACGCCTCGCCAGCCCGCCACCCCCGAACGGGGGCCCCAAATGGGTGCGCACCAAAGCGGTGCTGACTGCGCCTGCGGGGCTGCCCAGAATCGGCGCCAGAGCAACCCGATGAGGTGGACCCGATGACCCTGGCCGTGGTGATGAGCCGAGCCCTCGACGGCCTGATGGCGCCCGAGGTGCATGTCGAGGTGCAGTTGGCCAACGGCCTGCCGAGCTTCATGCTGGTCGGCCTGGCCGACACCGAGGTGAAGGAAGCGCGGGAACGGGTGCGCGCCGCGCTGCAGCAAAGCGGCTTCAACTTCCCGCACAACAAGCGCATCACGGTCAGCCTGGCGCCGGCCGACCTGCCCAAGGAGTCCGGGCGTTTCGACCTGGCCATCGCCCTGGGCATCCTGGCGGCCATGGGCTTGGTGGATGAAGCCCGGCTGGCCGGCTGCGAGTTCGCGGGCGAGCTTTCGCTGGCCGGCGAGCTGCGGCCCGTGCGCGGTGCCCTGGCGCTGGCCTTGGCGGCGCACCGCGAAGGGCGCGGGCGCACCCTGGTGCTGCCCGAGAGCAGCGCCCGCGAAGCGGCACGCGTGGCCGGGCTGAAGGTCTGCGGCGCCAGGACACTGCTCGACGTGGTCGCCGCGCTGCAGGCTGGCGATGCGGCCGTGCCGCTGGCCGTGACGCGACCCGGGCCGCTGCCGCTGGTGTCGCCCGGCCCGGACCTGCAGGACGTGAAGGGCCAGGCCGCCGCCAAGCGCGCGCTGGAAATCGCCGCGGCCGGCGCCCACAGCCTGCTGCTGGTGGGCCCGCCGGGCACGGGCAAGTCGATGCTGGCGCAGCGCCTGCCTGGCCTGCTGCCGGCAATGGGCGAGGACGAAGCCCTGGCCGCCGCGGCGCTGCAGGGTTTGCAGACGCATTCCGGTGACGTGCTGGCCTTCGGCGAGCGGCCCGTGCGTGCACCGCACCACACGGCCAGCGCGGTGGCGCTGGCAGGTGGGGGCTCACCGCCCAGGCCTGGCGAGATTTCGCTGGCCCACGGCGGCGTGCTGTTCCTTGACGAGATGCCCGAGTTCCCCCGTTCGGCACTCGAAGCCCTGCGCGAACCGCTGGAAAGTGGCCGCATCACGATCTCGCGCGCCGCCCGCCAGGCCACCTTCCCGGCGCGCTTTCAGCTCGTGGCGGCCATGAACCCCTGCGCCTGCGGCTGGCTGGGCGCCCCGCTGGCCAGCGGGCGGGCTTGCCGCTGCACCCCCGAGGCCGTGGCGCGCTACCAGGGGCGGCTGTCCGGCCCGCTGCTGGACCGCATCGACCTGCAGGTGGAGGTGCTGGCCGCGTCGCCCGCCGAGTTGCTGGGCGCCCCGCTGGGCGAGACGACGGCCACCGTGGCGGCCCGCGTGGCCGCCGCCCGCACCCGCCAGGGCTGGCGCCAGGGCGGGCCCAACGGCCTGTTGGAAGCCGCCGACATCGCCCGCCATTGCGTCATGGACGACAGCGCCCAAACATTTCTGAAGAGCGCCGCCGAACGGCTGATGTGGTCGGGCCGGCGCCTGCACCGCTGCCTGAAGGTGGCGCGCACTGTGGCCGACCTGGCGGGCAGCGACCTCATCAGCACCGCGCACTTGGCCGAGGCGCTGCAGTTGCAGCGGGTGTTGCAGCGCTGAGCGGTGCTGTCCCCGACGTTCCTAGCGGACGCTCTCGGGGGCGCACACCGGCTCGCGCGGTCACGGCGGCACTCAGATCGCCAACGGGTCCACGTCCACCGCCCAGCGCAAAACCCCCTTGTGGCGCGTGCGCAGGGCCTGCAGCTGCGGCATCCACGCGGCCAGCATGCGCTGCAGCGTGCCGCGCGCGGGCGACTCCAGCAGCATCTGCAGCCGCTCCACCCCAGCCACGCGCGACACGTGGGGCGGCACGGCGCCGTAGACCGTGACACTGCCGAGCTGCCCGGCAAGATCCCCCGCCTCGGCGAGAAAGCCGGCGGCGGCCTCGACCGTGCGGGCCTCGGCGCGCAGCAGCGCCAGGCTGGAAAACGGCGGCAGGCCGGCGCTCAGCCGCTCGGCCAACTGGGCCTGTGCAAAGGCGGCGTAATCGTGCGCGCGCAGTGCCGCGTACAGCGGGTGCGTGGGGTGCCAGGTCTGGATCCACATCTCGCTGGCTGCGGCCTGCGCGGCGTCGCGGCCGGCGCGGCCGGCCGCCTGCATGAGCAGCGCAAACTGGCGTTCGGGCGCACGGAAGTCGCTGCTGAACAGGGCCGAATCGGGGTTGACGGCGGCCACCAGCGTGACGCGGCGGAAGTCGTGGCCCTTGGCGACCATCTGCGTACCCACCAGCACATCCACATCACCGTCGTGCACGGCCTGCAGTTGCTGCTGCAGGGCGCCCACGCCGCGCGTGGTGTCGGCGTCGATGCGGCCGATGCGCGCGCCTGGCAGCAGGGTGGTCAGCTGCTCCTGCAGCTTCTCGGTGCCCCGGCCCAGGGGCGCGATGTCGAGGTTGCCGCAGTCCGGGCAGGCGCGCGGCACACGTTCGCTGAAGCCGCAGTGGTGGCAGCGCAGGGTGCGGTCGGCCTTGTGGAAGACGCGCCAGGCGCTGCAGTGTGGGCAGCCGCTCTTCCAGCTGCAGGCGCCGCAGAACAGCACCGGCGCGTAGCCGCGGCGGTTCAGCAGCAGCAGGCTTTGTTCGCCGCGCGCAATGCGCTGGGTGATGGCCTCCAGCAAGGGCGGCGCCAGCACGCGTTCGGTACCTTCGACTTTGGGCAGGCGGCCCATGTCGAAGACCCGCACCTGCGGCATCTGCCCGGCGCCTATGCGCTCGGCCAGGGCCAGGCGCACATAACGGCCCTCCTGCACGCGCTGCCAGGTCTCCAGCGACGGCGTGGCCGAGCCCAGCAGCACCGGCACGCCCAGTTGGCGCGCCCGCCAGACGGCCAGGTCGCGCGCCGAGTAGCGCGCGCCTTCCTGCTGTTTGAAGGACGGGTCGTGCTCTTCGTCGACCACGATCAACTGCAGCCGGGGCATCGACGCGAACACTGCCAGCCGCGTGCCCAGCACCAGGTCGGCCTGGCCCAGATGGGCCAGCAGCCAGTGGCGCAGACGCTGGGCGGGGGTCAGCCCGCTGTGCAGGCTGACCAGCACGCGGCCTGGGAAACGTTCGGCAAAGCGCGCTTCGAGTTGCGGCGTGAGGTTGATCTCGGGCACCAGCACCAGCGCCTGGCCGCCACGCTGCAGGGCGGCGTCTGCGGCGCGCAGGTAGACCTCCGTCTTGCCGCTGCCCGTCACGCCGTGCAGCAACACGGGCAGGGGCCCGCCGGGGGCGGATCGCAGCGACTCCAGCGCGGCCAGAGCGGCCGACTGCTCGGTGCTGGGCTCGGGCTGCGGCGGCGCCGCCGCCGGGGCGGGCAAGGGCGTGTCGGCCTCGTGCTGCAGGCGGGCGATGCGCCGCCCCAGCTGCTTGTCATCCAGCCGGCGCAGCTCGGGCGGCAGCACAGCCAGCGCCAATTCGCCCACACCGCGCTGGTAGTAGCCGGCGGCAAAGTCGATCAAGGCCCGCCAAGCGGCGTCCAGCGGCGGCAAGGTCGTGAGCGCGGCGCTGACCGGGCGCAGCTCCACCCCTGGCGGCGCCCCGGCTGGCGCCTGCGCCCAGACGATGCCCGGCGTCTCGCGCCGGCCCAGCGGCACGCTCAGAAGGGTGCCGGCCGCCAACGGCTGCTCGGTGGTGTAGTCCAGCAGCCCGCCCACGGCGGAATGCCGGGGGGTCTCCACCGCCACGCTGATGACGATGTCCTCAGTCACGCCAGTCGGGTGTGAAGTTGCGCACGAATTGGACATTCCACCTCAAGCATTGCTGGCAAGTCCATGATTGGAAAGGCTTTTTCCCTATGCCCACCTGTTCTGTGGATAACTTTGTGGGCAAACTGCTTCCAGACGCGCCAAGTCCTTGATTCGTAGGGCTTCTGGCGCCCACACATCATTTCGGAGCCATTCCAAGAATTTATATAAATCAATAACTTAGCGCAACTTTGCAGGCGTCTGAGCCGGCCCGCGCCTGCGCGCCGGCGACGCTGCGCCGCAGCACGCGAAGTGGGGATAAGTCAAGCCCTGAGTGCTCACTTACCTGTCCAGCCACGCCGCCGTGCGTCATCCAGGCTATGGAGTAGCGGCCCAGCCGCATGGCCGGGATCAGGCCGGCTGGCGCAGCCGGCGTGAATGCGCGTGCACCGCCTCAACCAGCGCCGCGACGTGGTCAGGCGGCGTGTACTGGCTGATGCCGTGGCCGAGGTTGAAGATGTGTCCGTCCCAGCCGCCGTCGGGCCGCTGCGGCCGGCCGAAGCTGTCGAGCAGGGCCACGGCCTCGCGCGCCACGGCCTCGGGTGGCGCAAACAGCACGTTGGGGTCGAGGTTGCCCTGCAGGGCGACGCGGCCGCACAGTTGCCGGCGCGCGTTGGCGAGGTTGGTGGTCCAGTCCAGCCCGACCACGTCGGCGCCGATGTCGGCGATCTGGTCCAGCCAGGGCCCGCCGCCCTTGGTGAAAACGATGACGGGGATGCGCTGGCCGTCCTTTTCCCGCTGCAGGCCGGCCACGACACGCCGCGTGTAGTCCAGGCTGAAGCGCTGGAAGGCGCCGTCGGCGAGCACGCCGCCCCAGCTGTCGAAGACCATCACGGCCTGCGCGCCGGCGTCGATCTGGGCGTTCAGGTAGGCCGTCACGGCCTGGGCGTTGACCTCCAGGATGCGGTGCATCAGGTCGGGGCGCGAATACATCAGCGTCTTGACGAGCCGGTAGTCGTCCGACCCTGCGCCTTCGACCATGTAACAGGCCAGCGTCCACGGGCTGCCGGAAAAGCCGATCAGCGGCACGCTGCCGTTCAGTGCCTTGCGGATCGACGTGACGGCGTCAAACACGTAGCGCAGATTGTCCAGGTCGGGCACCTGAAGCGCCGCCACGGCGGCCTCGTCGCGCACCGGATGCGCGAATCGCGGCCCCTCGCCGACGCCGAAGCTCAGGCCCAGGCCCATCGCATCGGGCACGGTGAGGATGTCGCTGAACAGGATGGCCGCGTCGAGCGGAAAACGCTCCAGCGGCTGCAGCGTGACCTCGGTGGCGTACTGCACGTTGGTGGCCAGCGCCATGAAGCTGTTGCCCGCCTTCAGGCGCGTGGCCTTGTACTCGGGCAGGTAGCGGCCGGCCTGGCGCATCAACCACATGGGGGTGTGGGTGGTGGGCTGGCGCAGGCAGGCGCGCAGGAAAGTGTCGTTGTGCAGTGGGGCTGTCATGCCGCGATTATCACGACGTCAGTCAAGCGCGGGCCGGCAGAGGCAAGCTCCAGCAGTACGCCACCCAACCCACCGCTGCTGATGTGCCGCTAACATCAGGCGGTGAGTTACCTTCACCTCTCGGTTTCACGCCTTGTGGCACTCGCGCTGCTCGCTTGGATGACCCTGGGCGCAGTCGCTGCACCATTGACAGACTGCTGCAAGGGCCTGGAGCCCTGCTGTGTACTTTCGCAGTCGGGTCAAGGCTGTGTTGGTTGCGCCAGCGTGCCCGCGATAGCGCCAACCCATGGCCTGAAGCCGCCCATCGCAAAGACCGAGACGCCCGATACCGTCACTGCGGCGGACAAGAGTTCTGCTCCCGTTCCCCCATGGAAGCCACCTGACTGACGCATGATGTCTTGTCGATCCAACC
>JANNWL010000282.1:0-4732 GCA_031414735.1 Burkholderiales bacterium
TTGTAGAAGCTGTGGTTCAAGTCGACCTGGACGCCCTCGAACTTGTCGTTCATGATGAAGTTCACCACGCCGGCCACGGCGTCCGAGCCGTACACGGCGGACGCGCCACCGGTCAGGACCTCGATCCGCTTGATCAGCCCGGCAGGGATCTGGTTCAAGTCAGGCGACACGTTGTTGGCGCTGCCCATGGGCAGGCGCCGGCCGTTCATCAGCACCAAGGTACGGTCTGCGCCCAGGCCACGCAAGTTGACCGCCGCGGTGCCGCTCGCACCGTTGACGTAGTTGCCACCTTGGTCGGCGAAGACCTGCGGCAGGTTGTTGAGCAGACTCTCGACGTTGCGAACGCCGTCGATCTTGATGTCTGCGGAGCCCAGCACGGCCACCGGGCTGGTGCCCTCGGCATTGATCGACTTGATGCGCGACCCCGTGATCTCGACGCGGTCACCGCTTTGCGCCAGGGCTGGCATGGAGCCCGCCATCAACGCACCGCCGAGTGCGACGAGCACCCCGGTACAGACCTTGGTCTTCTTGAACATGAAGCAATCTCCTGGATCGAAGTTGAAGGGAAACGAGTGGGCGCATGCAAGTTGCGTTCCCGCTGCGAGCCATCCAGGATGTCACCCGCTTGCACCACCGTGACACCATTTTGTGTCGGTCATTCAGGTCAGGCCCCCTGGGGAAACCCATGACAGGGGGTGACGTGACGGCGGCAACACGCCCCCGATCCAAGGCAAAACCCCTATTTTTTGCAGGGTGGTGCACCACACGCGGCTTGAAAGTGCCCCAGAGGCGTGCCGGTGGCAGATACCCGCTAAACGTTGCCTTGACGAGACAGAGCCGCGACAAACACGCTCTCGCGCCGGCCGACGCGGCTAGATCGACCAGTCGCGCGGCACGCCGCTGTGCGCATCGACCGCCTCAAAAACGGCACTCACCAGGTCGCGCTCGACCGGTGTCAGCTCGGGCAACCACACCTCGAAAAGCAGGATGACGCGGGGCTGGTCGCTCAGATTCCAGGCCTCATGCTCGATCGTGTCGTCGAAGGCCCAGGCACGGCCTTCGACCCACTCGCGCGTCTCGTTGCCGACCCGGAAGCCACAGCGTGGCGGCACGATGAGCGGCAGGTGGCAGATCAGCCGCGTGTTCACCATGCCCGTGTGGGGCGGGATGCGGGCGCCCGGCCGCAGCAGCGAGAACAAGATGGATGGCGAGCGACCGGGCACGGTCGTCAACGGCACGCCGGCCAGCGCAGCCAGGGTCCGCGGGCAGCGGGCAGCGTGGTCCGGCACCGGGCTGCCGTTTTTCCACAGGTAGTAGGCGCCCCAGTCCGCGTTGTCTTGCATGCCGCCGGTGGTCAAGGCCGGGCGGTTCTGGTCGCGTTGCACATACGGCGTGAAGGCGGACCCGTCCTGCATGATGGCCAACAGCTCTTCGCGGATGGCCCCCGTGGCTGCTTCGACTGCATCCAGCCAGGGGAATCGGGCGCGGTCGTGAAACTGGATGGCGGGAAGCTCGGCGAAGTAGAACTGGCGCGGCTGCTGCACGTAGACCTGCCGCTTGCCCAGCAACATGTCCACCGACTGCAAAAAGCGCGCCGACGCGTCGCCCCTGGCGGCACTGACCGCCGCCAGCCGCTGACCCAGAGACACCTCGAACTGCTGGGTGTAGTGCGTGCTCATGGCCTGCGCCCGGGCCAGCTCCTGGTTCAGGTCCGGCGACAGTTGCGCACCGGGGGGCACCGCCTTGAGCACGGCGGTGTAGAAGCAGGCCGCCGCAGCGCCGTCGCCCGCACGGTGGAATAGGTCGGCCTTGAGCAGCAAGGCACGCAGGTTGCGCGGCTCCTGCGCCAGCGCGGCGTCGGTGGCCGCCATGGCCTGGGCGTGGTCGTGCAGCATGGCCCAGGCGTAGGCCCGACCGAGGTTGACCGTGGCGTCGGCGTGCCCGGCGCTTGCCAGACGGTCGAAGATCGCCAGGGCGTCGCTCGGTGCACTGCGCCGCAAGGCATCGAGCCCGGCCTGTACCAACCCGGGCGCATCTGTAGGCAGCATCGTCATCCTTGGGCCAAACTCTGGCGTGTTCTTCGAGTCCACCGCATTTTGAGCCACATGCAAGCAACCATTGATCTGCTGAAGTCCACGCTGGCCCTGCAACGTGCCGCCTACCTGCAACACCCTGTCCCCAGCCTGGCCGAGCGCCGCGCCGACCTGCGCACGCTGCAGCGCTTCGTGCGCGAGCAGCGGGACGCGCTGTGCGACGCCATCAGCGCCGACTACGGCCACCGGTCAAAGCACGAGTCGTTGCTGGTGGAGATCGCACCCGTCGTCACGGACGCCGAGCACACCCGGGCCGCGCTGCGCGCCTGGATGAAGCCCCAGGGGCGGGCCATCGACCGCCTGACCTTCGGGCTGGCCGGCAACGAGGTCATCCCGCAGCCGCTGGGCGTGGTGGGCGTGATCGTGCCGTGGAACTTCCCCATCTACCTGAGCCTGGTGCCGCTGGTGTGCATCTTTTCGGCTGGCAACCGCGCCATGGTGAAGATGAGCGAGAACTCGCGCCACCTGGCGCGGCTGCTGATCGACCGCATGCCGGCGTACTTCCCGCCCGAGAAGCTGCAGTTCTTCGACGAGACGGGCGGTGTGGGCGTGGCGTTCTCGCAGCTGCCCTTCGACCACCTGCTCTTCACCGGTTCAGGCACCACGGGCCGCGCCGTGATGGCCGCTGCGGCACGCCACCTGTGCCCGGTGACGCTGGAGCTGGGTGGCAAGTCGCCGGCCATCATCTGCGACGACTACCCCCTGCGCACAGCGGCCGAGCGGCTGCTCTACGCGAAGTACCTCAACTCAGGGCAGGCCTGTGTCTCGGTCGACCATGTCTGGCTGCCGCGCGCGCAGGTGGCCCAGTTCGTCGAGCTGGCACGCCAGATCGTTCCGGCGCGCTACCCCAGCCTGCAGTCGCCGGACTACACCTCCATCATCGACGAGCGTTCGTTCAATCGCCTGCTGGGCGGCTTGCAGGAAGCCGCCGCGGGCGGCGCGACTTTGGTGCCGCTTCTGCCCGGGCCGGCGTTCGACGCGGCCACGCGAAAGATCGCGCCGCACCTCGTGCTCGACGCACCGGCGGGATGCGAGCTGATGCAGCGCGAGATCTTCGGCCCCATCCTGCCGCTGCGGGGCTACGACACGCTGGAAGAGGTGGTGGATCAGGTCAACGCCGGGCCGCGGCCGCTGGCGCTGTACCCGTTCAGCAACGACCGCAGGCGCGTCAACATGTTGATCAACCGCGTGATGTCCGGCGGCGTGACGGTCAACGACGCCCTCTTCCACGTCGGCCAGCACGACCTGCCCTTCGGCGGCGTTGGCGAATCCGGCATGGGCCATTACCACGGGCGCGAGGGCTTCAACACCTTCTCGAAGTTGCGCCCGGTGTTTCGCCAGTCGCGGCTGTCCAGCGTGGCGCTGCTGCGTCCGCCCTACGGCAAGCTGGCCGACCGGGTGCTGAAGTTTCTGATCGGCTGAGCCGTCGGCTCAAGCGGCTTGGGCGGCCGGCTCGGCAGGGAAGTCCGGCACGCGCCACTCCAGCAGTTCGGCCAGGCGGCGCACCACCCACTGGGCCTCGGCCAGGCTGACGGGCGCATCGGGCACGACCAGGCCACGGTGCATGCGCTCCAGCACGTCGCCTTCGGTGATGCCCAGGTCCCAGCGCTTGAGTTGGGCATGCTCGGTGAGCATGCTGGCCAGGTCTTCGCAGAACTCGTAGCGCGCCGCGATCTCGTCGCGCGGCGCGGTGGGCTTGATGCGGCCGGGCGGCAGGTACAGCTCGATGAACGAGCGCGGCACGACGATCTGGCTGTCTTCTGACATGGCCCGCCCCGCTGTGCTGCCCCGCCCTAGGCGGCGCGGGCGTGAACGACAGCCGGTGCGGCGGCGTCGAGCGCGTGTTCGAGCGTGGCCACGGTGCGGTCGATGTGGTGCAGCTTGTCCAGCCCGAACAGGCCGATGCGGAAGGTCTGGAAGTCGGCGCCCTCGTCGCACTGCAGCGGCACGCCTGCGGCGATTTGCAGGCCCTGCGCCAGCATCGCCTTGCCGGACTGCATGGCGGCGTCGTCGGTGTAGCTCACCACCACGCCGGGCGCCTGGAAGCCGTCGGCCGCGACGCTGCGGTAGCCACGGCGAACCAGGGCCGCGCGCACGCGGTCACCCAACTGCTGCTGTTCGACGCGCACACGCTCGAAGCCGTAGGCCTCGGTCTCGCGCATCACGTCGCGCAGCTTCGTCAGCGCGTCGGTCGGCAAGGTGGCGTGGTAAGCATGTGCGCCGCCTTCGTAGGCCTCCATGATCTGCAGCCACTTGCGCAGGTCGCAGGCGTAGCTGGTGCTCTGCGTCGTTTCGATGCGCTCGCGGGCCAGTGGGCTGAGCATCACCAGCGCGCAGCAGGGCGAGCCGCTCCAGCCCTTCTGCGGTGCACTGACCAGCACGTCCACGCCCGTGGCCGCCATGTCGACCCAAATCGTTCCCGAGGCGATGCAGTCCAGCACAAAGAGTCCGCCCACCGCATGCACCGCATCGGCCACGGCGCGCAGGTAATGGTCGGGCAGGATCATGCCGGCCGAGGTTTCCACGTGCGGCGCGAAGACCACGTCAGGCCGGCCGGCGTGGATGGCAGCCACCACCTCGGCAATCGGCGCTGGCGCAAACGCGCCCTGCTTGCCAGGGGTCACGCGGCGGGCTTTCAG
>JANNWL010000283.1:0-2757 GCA_031414735.1 Burkholderiales bacterium
GGTCGGCCGATGTCATGGAAGCACTCGGCGCCAACATCATGCTCACGCCAGACCAGGTCGCGACCTGCCTGGAAGAGACCGGTGTGGCCTACATGTTCGCGCCCAACCACCACGCGGCGATGAAACACGCGGCACCGGTGCGCAAGGAACTGGGCGTGCGGACGATCTTCAACATCCTGGGCCCGCTGACCAACCCGGCCGGCGCGCCGAACCAGTTGCTGGGCGTCTTTCACCCCGACCTGGTCGGCATTCTGGTGCGCGTGCTGCAGCGCCTGGGCAGCGACCACGTGATGGTCGTGTACGGCATGAACGGCATGGACGAGCTGTCGTTGTCGGGCGAATCGGCGGTGGGCGAATTGAAGGACGGCGAAGTGCGTGAATACGTCGTGCACCCCAGCGACTTCGGCCTGCCGGTCTACGACTCGCGGGTGCTCAAGGTGGCCAACAAGGAAGAGTCGGTGGCGTGCATCCAGCGCGCGTTGGCCAACGAGGACGGACCCGTGCGCGACATCGTGCTGCTCAATGCCGGCGCGGCGCTGTACTGCGCCGATGTGGCCACGTCGGTCGCCGAGGGCGTGAGACTAGCCCGCGAAGCCGTGGCCTCGGGGCGTGCGCTGGCCAAGCTGAGCCAGTTCGTGGCCGTGACCAACCGCTTCCGCCCGGCGGCCTGACCTGCCATGGACGACATCCTCAAACGCATCGTCGCCGTCAAGCATGAAGAACTGTCGGCAGCCCGTTCGCGGCGCAGCCTGGCGAGTTGGCGCCACGACGCCGAAGCCCGGCGCGATGTGCGCGACTTCGAAGCCGCACTGCGCAGCCGCGTCAAGGCGGGGCAGGCCGCGGTGATTGCCGAAGTCAAGAAGGCCAGCCCCAGCAAGGGCGTGCTGCGGGAACACTTCGTGCCGGCCGACATCGCCGCCAGCTACGAAACCGGCGGCGCGGCCTGCCTCAGTGTGCTGACGGACGAGCGCTTCTTCCAGGGTTGCGCAGAGTTCCTGCAACAGGCGCGTGGCGCGTGCGCGCTGCCGGTGCTGCGCAAGGACTTCATGATCGACGAATACCAGGTCGCCGAGGCCCGCGCCATCGGTGCCGACTGCATCCTGCTCATCGCGGCCTGTCTCGACAACGCCCAGCTGGCCGACCTGGAGGCCTGCGCGCTGGCCCTGGGCATGGCGGTGCTGGTCGAGGTGCACGACGCGGCCGAGCTCGACCGCGCGCTGCGCCTGCGCACACCCCTGCTGGGCATCAACAACCGCAACCTGCGCAGCTTCGAGGTCAGCCTGGACACCACGCTGCAGCTGCTGCCGAACCTGCCGTCGGACCGGCTGGCCATCACCGAGTCGGGCATCCTGGTGCGCGGCGACGTGACCAAGATGCGCGCCGCCGGCGTGCAGACCTTTCTCGTCGGCGAGGCCTTCATGCGTGCGCCCGACCCTGGCCAGGCCCTGGCCGAACTCTTCGCTTGAACCGGCTGCAGTCGCCGCTGTCGCGGCTGCTCGACACCGCGCGCTTTGGCGACTGGGCGCCCCTCATCACGGCCTGGCGGCACAGCGACGAAGGGCGCAGGTTGGTGGCCGCGGTAGACGCCCGGGTGGCAGCCGGCGCGGTCGTCTACCCGGCGGCGGTGTTTCGTGCGTTCGAGCTGACCCCGCTGGCCCGTACTCGGGTGGTGATCCTGGGGCAGGACCCCTACCACGGACCGGGCCAGGCTGAGGGCCTGGCGTTTTCGGTGCCGGCCGGGCAGCGCGTCCCGCCCAGCCTGCGCAATATTTTTCGCGAGCTTCAGCGGGACCTGAACCTGCCGCCGCCGGCCTCGGGTTCGCTCGCCGGCTGGGCGGCGCAGGGTGTGCTGCTGCTCAACACGTCGCTCACCGTCGAAGACGGACAGCCGGCCGCGCATTCACGACTTGGCTGGCAGGCGCTGACCGACCGTGTCGTGCAGGTGCTGGCAGGACAGCCGCAGGCGTTGGTGTTCATGCTCTGGGGTGCCCATGCCCAGGCGCGGTCGGCGTTGATTCCGTGTGGCCCGGGTCAGCACCTGGTCTTGCAGTGCAACCACCCGTCGCCCCTGGCTGCGAGCCGTCTGCCAACGCCCTTCATCGGATGTGGCCACTTCGGCCGCGCCTGCCGCTTCCTGGAAGCGGCGGGGGCCGGCGGGCTGGACTGGTCGCTGGACTGAGGCCGTGTTATAGTCACGGGCTCTTTGGGAGGGGTGCCCGAGTGGCTAAAGGGGGCAGACTGTAAATCTGTTGGCTTACGCCTACGGTGGTTCGAATCCACCCTCCTCCACCAAAGATTTCAGCAGACCGATAGGGTGAGCCGGCGCAGACCGGGTTGCGGGCCGCGCGGGAGTAGTTCAATGGCAGAACCCTAGCCTTCCAAGCTAATGACGCGGGTTCGATTCCCGTCTCCCGCTCCACGGAAAGCGTCTTTTCAGTGCCGTCGTTACGGGCTTGTTGGTTGGCGGCATAAGCCACCAAGCCCGTACCGATGCCCATGTGGCTCAGTGGTAGAGCACCCCCTTGGTAAGGGGGAGGTCGCGGGTCCGATGCCCGCCATGGGCACCATCTTCGGTTCTTTGTATCTCGTCTTCATTGCAGTTTTCAGCCAGGAGCTATTGAAATGGCAAAAGGTAAGTTCGAACGCACCAAGCCCCACGTGAACGTGGGCACGATCGGTCACGTGGACCACGGCAAGACGACGCTCACCGCGGCGATCACGTCGGTGCTGGCGGCCAAGTTCGGCGGCGAGGCCAAG